>NZ_JBLUPY010000001.1:0-370413 GCF_048068215.1 Pseudomonas sp. NY15372 | reverse complement strand
ATCGCTGCTCGACACGCCCGGGAGCGGTGAGCCCGAAGCGTTGGCGGCCGTCTGGTCGTCCTCCATCGGGGTGCTGGGTGTCGGCCTTGAGGCTACAGGACGAGCTCTCGAGACGCTGCGGCCGCAAAAGCTCATGGCTGCGCAAAATCCGACTGTTGGGTTTGGGGGGCAGATCGCCAAATTTGGTGGAGGTATTGCGGCGGCAGCTGGGTTGATGGATGCGGTGCAGTACGTTTTCGCTGGCATTCGGGTCAGCGGTCAAGGAGACAGGATTGCCGCAGTTACTTACCCAGTTGCAGGTTCACTCGCAGCTTCCTCCGCACTCATCGGAATAACTTCGTCAATTAGTGGCAGCAGCGCTCTACTGGGGCCGACTGGCATAGTTATCATTCTTGGCCTTACTGCTTATGCTCTAGCCTCCTGGGCAAAACAGCAAGAATCATCAGCACTTGAAACGTGGGCTCGCCAAAGTTGCTGGGGCACCCCAACAGAACATAGAATCTGGCAAACCGAAAAAGACCAAGATACTGCGACGACCTACCTAAACGCAGCCATGCTAGGTCTGAGTGCAAGTATCGACATCACTGTAAATTTCCAAACAACACCCTCCTCGCACCCAACCAGAATTTGGGACGGATTCTCAATCCCTTCGTCCAGACTCCTTGTTTATCATATGACTCTACCGGCTTTCCGAAGCGAGCACTCAAAGTACGAATGGAGAATAAATGCGTTTCGAGCAAACCATAAACCACCTTGCAATACGTATACTGGTAATAGCAACGAATTAGCTGCTGACTTTACCAAACTCAAGAGCCCCACCGAAACCTCTCCACCGGACATAGCAATTTTTTCTCGTAAAAACTCACCACAAATCATCAAGAACACAATAGTCCTAGATGAATATGATGACATCCATGCCGTTGAGCTGACACTCACCTACTGGCCAGACAAATCAAATGTCTCTGAATTCGCTCAAATCATAGTAAAAAAAGACAAAATTGGACTACTGGACAAATAAACATGCAACAAAAAATACCACTACTTGACCCTCCCTGCCGCGGCTGGGTGATGGATCTAGACGGCCCTAATCACCCTATTAGAGAAACACAGCTTTCTACACCCTCCATTGTGAACCAGATAAACGACACTTATTTAGAACTCCATCGGAAAGATCTACCCCTAAAAAGCTTTATACTTTTACTATTTGTAGCCGCATCAATATTTTCATCCCTAACCCTACCTCCCGCAATCACGACAGCCTGGGAGATACAAAGCCATGGGTTATTTTTTATTGGACTACTAGCTATGACAGTCTGGCTCTGGGCGTTGACCTTAGGCTACAAACTTACAATCTCACCACCACGTGACGAACCCATAAGATTCAATAGAGCACGCCAAAAAATATATGCCTACAACTATAAATACTGCTGGTGGAATCCTTTCAAGCTCTTTCCCATCGAAGTGGTTACCTATGACTGGTCAGATGTTCGCGCCGAAAGCTGGAAGGTACGAGGCAGCATCCAAGGTGTATCCATTTTAAAATGGGGCGTCATGCTTTCCATTGTCGAGCCGGGCACCAACAAAGTAATTGATCGCTTTCCGTTGAGCAGCATGGGGCTGGATGAATCCGTCTGGGCTTATGTTTGTACTTACATGCAAGAAGGTCCGACCAGCTTGCCATTGCCGAACCCGCCACTGGACCATAACGATGTACTTTGGTGCGATATCGCAAAACGCCTGGCGCCTAGGGTTCGATGGCCAGCAGAAATGGATCTCGAGTCACGAACAGCACCTGAACGGCTGTCCTGACGGGTGGTGTCAGAGGCTACGAGGCGGCCCCTCCAGATGAGCACATAGACCTCCTGGCTTATGCCTCGCCGCGAGTGACGAAGGGGTGTCCTGCGCCCAAGCGTTCAGCCAATTCGCGACTGGCCGTTCCCGATCCGCGGCGGATGTATTATCGTGGCGAGGTGCGCATATAAAAGCAGCCTGAGCGATCAGGCCCTAGGCAATACATGAGGGTGTCATGAGTAACGAGAGCATTAACTGGGACAAGCTGGGCTTCGACTATATCAAGACCGACAAGCGCTACCTGTCCGTATGGCGCAACGGCGAGTGGGACAAAGGCACCCTGACCGAAGACAATGTGCTGCACATCAGTGAAGGCTCCACCGCCCTGCACTATGGCCAGCAATGCTTCGAAGGCCTGAAGGCCTACCGCTGCAAGGATGGTTCGATCAACCTGTTCCGCCCCGACCAGAACGCCGCCCGCATGCAACGCAGCTGCGCGCGCCTGCTGATGCCGCAGGTGCCGACCGACGTATTCGTCGAGGCCTGCAAGCAAGTGGTCAAGGCCAACGAGCGCTTCGTCCCGCCCCATGGCAAGGGTGCCTTGTATCTGCGCCCGTTCGTGATTGGCACCGGTGACAACATCGGCGTGCGCACCGCCCCGGAGTTCATCTTCTCGATCTTCGCCATCCCGGTCGGCTCGTACTTCAAGGGCGGCATGAAGCCGCACAACTTCCAGATCTCCAGCTTCGACCGCGCCGCCCCGCAAGGCACTGGCGCGGCCAAGGTCGGTGGCAACTATGCCGCGAGCCTGCAGCCAGGCGCCGAGGCGAAGAAAGCCAACTTCGCCGACGCCATCTACCTGGACCCGCTGACCCACACCAAGATCGAGGAAGTCGGTTCGGCCAACTTCTTCGGCATCACCGCCAACAATGAGTTCGTCACGCCAAAGTCCGCGTCCGTGCTGCCTGGTATCACCCGCCTGTCGTTGATGGAACTGGCGCAATCGCGCCTGGGCCTGACCGTGATCGAGGGCGATGTCGAGATCAACAAGCTCGACCGCTTCGTCGAAGCCGGCGCCTGCGGCACCGCCGCGGTGATCACCCCGATCGGCGGCATCGAGTACAACGGCAAGCTGCACGTGTTCCACGACCTGGAAAAAGTCGGCCCGGTTACCCAGAAGCTCTACAACGAGCTGACCGGCATCCAGAGCGGTGACGTCGAAGCGCCAGCAGGCTGGATCGTCAAGGTCGCCTGAGGTTTCGCCCTCCCCTGAAACGGGGCATGCCAGCAATGGCATGCCCCGTTTTCGTTTAGGCCTGTTCCCTCCCTGTAGGAGCGGCCTTGTGCCGCGATCGGGCGCGAAGCGGCCGCAATCCAAGCAACTCAAGTATTCCAGGTATACCGTGCAAGTCTGCTTTACGGCCGCTTCGCGCCCGATCGCGGCACAAGGCCGCTCCTACAAGGGGGGGCGTAATAACAAAGGGGATGGGTGGCAATCGAGCATTGGGGCCGCCAGATGAATTTTTCTTAAATCCCCCGTTGTCTATTCTTTGGCACAATCGAGTCTCCAATCGCTGCCCAGGTACTAGCATGCCCCGCGTACTGACCATCGAAGACGACGCCGTCACCGCCCAGGAAATTGTCGCCGAACTGTCCAGCCATGGCCTGGAAGTGGACTGGGCCGATAATGGCCGTGAAGGCCTGTCCAAGGCCATCGGTGGTGGCTATGACCTGATCACCCTGGATCGCATGCTGCCCGAGGTCGATGGCCTGACCATCGTCACCACCCTGCGTAACCTGAAGATCGCCACACCCATCCTGATGATCAGTGCATTGTCCGATGTCGACGAGCGGGTACGGGGCCTGCGTGCAGGGGGCGACGACTACCTGACCAAACCCTTCGCCTCCGACGAGATGGCTGCCCGCGTCGAGGTGCTGCTGCGCCGCAACAGCGTGCCCGTGACCCAAACCCGCCTTCAGGTGGCGGACCTGGAGCTGGACCTGATCAGCCATGAGGCCCGCCGCGGCGAGCAGACCCTCAACCTGCTGCCTACCGAGTACAAGCTGCTGGAGTACCTGATGCGCCATGCTGGCCAGGTGATCACCCGGATGATGATCTTCGAGGAGGTCTGGGGCTATCACTTCGACCCAGGCACCAACCTGATCGATGTGCACATCGGCCGCCTGCGCAAGAAGATCGACCCGCCCGGCCAGAGCCCGCTCATCCGTACCGTGCGGGGTTCCGGCTATGCCATTGCCGAACCCGTCTAAGGGCTGGAGCTCCTCGACCAGCCGCCTTTTGGCGCTGTATAGCTTCCTGTTCGTGGCCTGGAGCAGCATCCTCATGGGCGTGCTGTACTTCGAGGTATCCAGCTACCTGAACAAGCTCACTCGCCATTCCATGCTGCAGCGCCAGCACCTGTTCGCCCACATGACCGGCAAGCAGCTGGACGACGCCCTGATCGCAAGCCAGGCCTTCGAAGAACGCAGCTTCGATGCCTACGGCCTGTTCGACGCCCAGCTCAACCCGATCAGCGGCCGGATCCGCGCCATTCCGCCAGAACTCGGCCTGGACGGCCAGGTCCACGAACTCAAGCGCTGCCTGGACGCCGACGACCCACACGTACCACGCGACAGCTGCGACGCGGTCGCGATCCGGGTCAAGGACGGCCGCTGGCTGGTGCTGGTACGTGACAACGGCTCCTTGTTCGTGGTCACGCGGATCATTCTCCACGCCTTGCTCTGGGGCATTTCCCTGACCCTGATCCCTGGCTTCGCCGGCTGGTACCTGCTGCGCCGCAGGCCACTCAAGCGCATCCGTGCGATCCAGGCGCAGGCCGAGCTGATCGTCGCCGGCGACCTCACCCACCGCCTGCCCCTGTCGGCCCGGCGCGACGAGCTGGACATGCTGGCGGCCATCGTCAATGCCATGCTCGATCGCATCGAGCGGCTGATGCACGAGGTCAAGGGCGTCTGCGACAACATCGCCCACGACCTGCGCACGCCACTGACACGCCTGCGCGCCCAGTTGTACCGGATCCGCCAGCAAAGTGGCGAGCGCGCCCCCGAGGCGCAGGCCCTGGACCAGGCCATCGGCGAGACCGACACGCTGATGGCACGCTTCCGTGGCCTGCTGCGCATCAGCGAGCTGGAGGACCGGCAGCGACGCGCGGGCTTCGTCGAACTAGGCCCGCACGCCTTGCTGGTGGAACTGCACGATTTCTACCTGCCCTTGGCCGAGGACGGCGGCATTCGCCTGGCGCTCGTACAACCGGAACAGCTGCCGCTCCTGCATGGCGACCGGGAGTTGTTGTTCGAGGCGCTGGCCAACCTGGTAGGCAATGCGATCAAGTTCACGCCCGAGGGTGGGCAGGTGCGCATCCAGGCCAGCCATGATGCCAGTAGCGTGCATATCGCCATCGAAGACAGCGGGCCGGGCATTCCCGAGGAGGAGCGTGCAGCGGTCTTGAAACGCTTCTATCGCAGCGAGGAAGGTCATCGACACCCGGGGTTCGGGCTGGGGTTGTCGATCGTCGCGGCGATCGTCGACCTGCATGGGTTCCGGTTGGAGGTGGGGAGCAGCGAACTGGGTGGGGCGAAGCTGGTGCTGCATTGCCCTACAGGTGGTCTACCCAAATAACGAATGGGGCCGTATTGCGGCCCAATCGCGGGACAAGCCCCACAGGCCTACCGCTGCCCGTAGGCCCGCGAAGTCCCTGTAGGAGCGGCTTTGCCCCGCGATTGGGCTGCAAAGCAGCCCCACTCGATGGATCAGTCAGCCAGGCGCCAAGTGGTCCCGCCCTTGCTGTCCTCCAGCACCACGCCCATGGCGGTCAGCTGGTCGCGGATACGGTCGGACTCGGCCCAGTTCTTGTCCGCACGCGCCTGCAGACGCGCCTGGATCAGCGCTTCTACTTCGGCGGCATCGACCTTGCCTTCGGCACCGGCACGCAGGAAGTCGTCGGCATCGAGCTGCAGCACACCCAGCACATCGCCCAGCTCACGCAGGCGGCCCGCCAGGCCGGCGGCGGCCTCGGGGTCGCTTTCACGCAAGCGGTTGATCTCGCGCACCAGGTCGAACAACACCGCGCAGGCCTCCGGCGTACCGAAGTCGTCATTCATCGCCACGCTGAAGCGCTCGACGAATTCCTCGCCGCCCTTGGCGGCAACCCGCGGCAGCCCACGCAACGCATGGTAGAAGCGCTCCAAGGCCCCCTTGGACTCGCGCAGGCTGTCTTCGGAGTAGTTGATGGCGCTGCGGTAGTGGCTGGCCACCAGCAGGTAGCGCACCACCTCCGGGTGGTATTTATCGAGTACGTCGCGGATGGTGAAGAAGTTGTTCAACGACTTGGACATCTTCTCGCCATTGATGCGGATCATGCCGCAGTGCATCCAGGCATTGGCGTACTGTTTGCCGGTGGCCGCCTCGCTCTGGGCGATCTCGTTCTCGTGGTGCGGGAATTCGAGGTCGCTGCCACCGCCATGGATGTCGAAGCTCTCACCCAGGCAGCAGGTGGACATCACCGAGCACTCGATGTGCCAGCCCGGACGCCCCGGGCCCCACGGCGACTCCCAGCTCGGCTCACCCGGTTTAGCGGCCTTCCACAGGACGAAGTCCAATGGGTCCTGCTTGGCCTCGCCGACTTCGATCCGCGCACCGATGCGCAGGTCTTCGATCTTGCGTCGCGACAGCTTGCCGTAACCGACAAACTTGCCGACCCGGTAGTACACGTCACCGTTGCCCGGCGCGTAGGCATAGCCCTTGTCGATCAAGGTCTGGATCATCGCATGCATGCCGGGGATGTGGTCGGTCGCACGCGGCTCCTGGTCCGGCGGCAGGATGTTCAGGCGCCGTTCGTCCTCGTGCATGGCATCGATCATGCGCGCGGTCAGCTCATCGAAACGCTCGCCGTTTTCGTTGGCGCGGTTGATGATCTTGTCGTCGATGTCGGTGATATTGCGCACATAGGTCAGCTCGTAGCCGCTCTTGCGCAGCCAACGAGTGATCAGGTCGAAGGCCACCATGCTGCGGCCATGGCCCAGGTGGCAGTAGTCGTACACGGTCATGCCGCACACGTACATGCGCACCTTGTTGCCGTCCAGGGGCTTGAAGGCTTCCTTGGTCTTGCTCAGGGTGTTGTAGATGGTAAGCACGGCGATTCCTTAGCTGCCCCAGGAGTCACGCAGGGTGACGGTGCGGTTGAACACCGGACGGCCCGGCTGGCTGTCCTTGAGGTCGGCGCAGAAGTAGCCTTCGCGCTCGAACTGGAAGCGGTCCTCGGGCTGGGCCTGGGCCAGGGAAGGCTCGGCGCGGCAACCGGTGAGCACCTGCAGCGAGTCGGGGTTGATGTTGTCCAGGAAGCTGCCGCCCTCCTCGGTCTTCTCCGGGTTGGCGGAGCGGAACAGGCGGTCGTACAGGCGCACTTCGCACTCGACGCTGCCTTCGGCCGGCACCCAGTGGATCACGCCCTTGACCTTGCGGCCCTCGGGGTTCTTGCCCAGGGTGTCCGGGTCGTACGAGCAGCGCAGCTCGACGATGTTGCCGTCGGCATCCTTGATGGCTTCGTCGGCGCGGATCACGTAGCTACCGCGCAGGCGCACTTCACCGGCCGGCTCCAGGCGCTTGTAGCCTTTTGGCGGCTCTTCCATGAAGTCGTCGCGGTCGATGTACAGCTCGCGGGAGAACGGCAGCACGCGCACGCCCATGTCTTCCTTGGGGTGGCGCGGCAGCTCGAGTTGCTCGACCTGACCCTCGGGGTAGTTGGTGATGACCACTTTCAGCGGGCGCAGCACGCACATGGCACGCGGCGCGGTGCGGTCGAGGTCGTCACGGATGCTGAACTCGAGCATCGACATGTCGACCACGCCGTCGGAACGGTTGGTGCCGATCATCTCGCAGAAGTTGCGGATCGAGGCCGGGGTATAGCCGCGACGGCGGAAGCCCGACAGGGTCGACATGCGCGGGTCGTCCCAGGCATCGACGTGCTTCTCGTCCACCAACTGCTTGAGCTTACGCTTGGAGGTGATGGTGTAGTTCAGGTTCAGGCGGCTGAACTCGTACTGGCGCGGGTGCGCCGGCACCGGCAGCTTGTCGAGGAACCAGTCGTACAACGGACGGTGGCTTTCGAACTCCAGGGTGCAGATCGAATGGGTGATGCCTTCGATGGCGTCCGACTGGCCGTGGGTGAAGTCGTAGTTCGGATAGATGCACCACTTGTCACCGGTCTGGTGGTGATGGGCATGACGGATGCGGTACAGGATCGGGTCGCGCAGGTTCATGTTCGGCGAGGCCATGTCGATCTTGGCGCGCAGCACGCGCTCGCCGTCCTTGAATTCGCCGGCCTTCATGCGTGCGAACAGGTCCAGGTTCTCCTCGACGCTGCGCTCGCGGAACGGGCTGTTCTTGCCTGGCTCGGTCAGGCTGCCACGGTATTCCTTGGCCTGTTCGGGGGTCAGGTCGCAGACATAGGCATTGCCCGACTTGATCAGCTCGACGGCCCAGTCGTGCAGCTGGTCGAAGTAGTCCGAAGCGAAGCGCACCGGGCCGGCCCACTCGAAGCCCAGCCACTTGACGTCGCGCTGGATGGCATCGATGTACTCCTGGTCTTCCTTGGCCGGGTTGGTGTCATCGAAACGCAGGTGGCAGACACCGCCGAACTCCTTAGCCAGGCCGAAGTTGACGCAGATCGACTTGGCATGGCCGATGTGCAGGTAGCCGTTGGGCTCCGGCGGGAAGCGGGTGACGATGCTGCTGTGCTTGCCCGAGTCCAGGTCGGCCTGGACGATCGGCCGCAGGAAGTTCGCAGGGACGGCGGGAGCGCCTTTGGCAGCGGCGTTGGGCGCGTTGTCGGCAGTGGGCTTGCTCATAGGATCCTTGAATGCTGGTATTCGGCCTGGGTAGGCCGATTGAATCAAAGGGCCTATCATAGCCGAAGCAGTCAAGCTGCTGACAGCCGGGCTCGGACAAACAGGCGCGATTTATCGCAGCTATTTGTCGCAAGCTGGCAAAATGGCCGCCGCGCGCCTTGTGTCGTGGTCGCCCGATCCTGCGTCAGGTGACAAGTACGCGCCCTGCGCACCCTATTTCCGAATGCCTTGAAAGAGCGAATTCCAGCATGTCCAAAGTCAAACTGAGCACCAACCACGGCGACATCGTCCTGCAACTGGACGCCGAAAAGGCACCGAAAACCACCGAAAACTTCGTTCAGTACGTCAAGGACGGTCACTACAACGGCACCGTCTTCCATCGCGTGATCAACAACTTCATGATCCAGGGCGGCGGTTTCGAGGCCGGCATGAAGCAGAAGCCTACCCGCGCGCCGATCCAGAACGAAGCCGACAACGGCCTGAAGAACGCCAAGTACAGCATCGCCATGGCCCGTACCATGGAGCCGCACTCCGCTTCCGCGCAGTTCTTCATCAACGTTGCCGACAACGACTTCCTCAACCACAGCGGCAAGAACGTCCAGGGCTGGGGCTACGCGGTATTCGGCGAAGTGATCGAAGGTCGTGACGTGGTCGACGCGATTAAGGGCGTTTCCACCGGTTCCAAGGCTGGCCACCAGGACGTGCCGAAGGACGACGTGATCATCGAGAAAGCCGAGATCATTGAGTGATCCTGCTGATCTCCGATCTGCACCTGCAAGAAGAACGCCCGGACATCACCCGGGCGTTTCTTGATCTGCTCGATGGCCGCGCACGCCACGCCGAGGCCCTGTACATCCTCGGCGACTTCTTCGAGGCCTGGATCGGCGACGATGCCATGACGCCCTTCCAGCAGTCGATCTGCCAGGCCCTGCGCCGGCTGAGCGACAGCGGCACGGCGGTGTTCCTCATGCATGGCAACCGTGACTTCCTGATCGGCCAGGCGTTCTGTGAAGCCGCAGGCTGCACCTTGCTGGACGACCCCTGCGTGGTACAACTCGGTGGCGAGGCCGTGTTGCTGATGCATGGCGATACCCTGTGCACCCGCGACCTGTCCTACATGAAACTGCGTCGCTACCTGCGCAACCCGCTGAGCTTGTGGGTCCTGCGGCACCTACCGCTGGCTACCCGGCAGAAGCTGGCGCGCAAGTTGCGTAGCGAAAGCCGTTCGCAAACCCGCATGAAGTCGACCGAGATCGTCGATGTCACGCCCGAAGAGGTGCCCAAGGTGATGGCGGCCCATGGTGTTCGCACCCTGGTCCATGGCCATACACACCGGCCAGCGATCCACAAGCTCGTGGTCGATGGCCAGCCCGCCCGGCGCATCGTGCTGGGCGACTGGGACCGCCGCGGCTGGGCCTTGCAGGTGGATGAACAGGGTTTCCAGCTGGCGCCGTTCGACTTTTCCTGAGCGAGCGAGTGTTGGCGCGGCCTTGCACTGTGTAAAGGGGCGCACAGCGCCCCGCTCTGTCAATGGCCTGCGCCAGCCACTACCGCCTCGTCACCCTCGCGGATCACATACCGACGGTAGTGCGGATCGGCCTTGATCTGCGCCTCGGTGAACGGGATCGGCGCCAACTGCTTGGCCGCGAACACCCGGGTCTGATCGCCCGCATGGGGCGATGCCGATTCGCTGGACTGGGAGAACGCCAGCAACCCCAGCGCCTGCGGCCCCTGCCGGGTAAAGCTGACCACCTGCAAATAGCTGGTACCGCTGACCACCAGGCGTTTGCCGGGACCATGCGGCACGCTGTACATGGCGTTGTACACACCCAGTTCCTGGGGCCCGCCCGGCACCGGCGTGCCGTCGGCAGACTGCTGCACCTGCCCCCAGCGGCTATCGCCTGCAATCCCCGCCTTGCTCACTCGCTCAAGGGAAGCCAAGGCCGCCTCGTGCACGCGTTGGCGCACCGCCGCCTGCTCCACCGCAAGCCCTCGTGGGGTGTGCTGAGGGTCGGCCGGGTCGAAGGCTACCCGCCAGTTTTGCTGTTGGGCGGCCAACGCCTCGAAGAGCGCGGTGAAATGCAGCAGGCCGATGCCGCTGTCCAGGTCGGCCTTGCCATTCCAGGCGGCCAGGCTTGCACACAGCGCCTGGACATCGGCTGAGGCAGTCTTGCACCAGGCCAACAGGTCGGGCAGCACCAGGCTGGCTGCGTATACCTCATCGTCCAGCACCATGCGCTGCAGGTCTTCCACGGTCAGCTTGGCGTTGCCCTGCAGGCGCTGCAGCGCGAAGCGGCTGCGCAGGCCCAGAGGTTGGTTCTCCCGACTGACCAACGGGGAAAACCCGGTCAGCGGTTGGGCAGGGTTGGCCATCCAGGCCGGGTCGTTGGAATTCTGCACGAAGTCCTGGCGCACAAGGCTCGGCAATAACCGCGCCGGGAAAATGCCCGGCTGGGCGGCCTGGGCGTCGGTCTTCCATTGGCAGGCACTGCGCGAACCATCGAGCACCACCAGCGGCCCGGCGGCCGAGGGGTCGCTGCAGTGAGCGAGCAATTGCTGGTCCACATAAGGCACTACGGACTGGTTGAGGTAGGTCGCCTGGCCTTCGGCATCCACCGCCAGGGTGTTGACCCAAGGGATGCCCTGCAATTGCCCCACGGTGCGTTTCAGGCCGTCGAGGCTGTCGGCGTGGTTGATGGCGTACCACTGCTGCAGCACCCGGGTGTTGTCCAGGTTGGCATCGCGCAGGCTGTAGGCGAACTGGTTGTCCCAGTCCAGCCGGCCTGGCCAGCGCACCACCGGGCCGAACGCCGAAGCGTAGACCTGCCGCTCGACCTGCTGCACCCGGCCGTCTTCGCCCTTGACCGCGACACTCAAGCTCTGACGGGCCAACGGCAGGGATTTCCCATCGAGCAGATAGCGTGTCGGGTCCTTCGGGTCGAGCTGCAACCTGTACAGCGTGAAATGCTTCGAGGTATCGACCGTATGGGTCCAGGCCAGGTGCCGGTTGAACCCGATATTGACCACCGGCAAGCCTGGCAATGCGGCGCCCATGACGTCCAGCTGGCCTGGGATGGTCAGTTGCATCTGATAGAAGCGCAGGCCGCCCACCCAGGGGAAGTGTGGATTGGCCAGCAACAGGCCACCGCCGTTGGCCGATCGCTGCGCCCCTACCGCCAATGCATTGCTGCCACGGGCCATGGCGAATTGCGCCTGGCGGACCAGGGCCAGGTTGAAGTCCTCCTCGGCCCGGCGCGCGGCCAGCTCCGGCGGAGCCGCCGCCACCAGCGCCTCGGCGAACTGGCCAACGCCACCTTCAACCAGAAGTCGACGGGTCAGCTTGACCAGGTCGAGGCTGCTGATCGGCCGCAGCCAGTCTCCCTGGCCGCATTCAGCAGGCAAGCCCTGCGCCCGACGCTCGACCAGCGCGCGGTTGTAGCCAAGGGCGTAGCCCTCCAGCAAGTCGCGCACGGGCGCTGGCTGTGCTTCGAGGAAAGCCGTGACGGCAGAGTCGCCGTTGAGCCAGGCGAAGAAGAAGTCACTGTCGAGGTTCTTGCGCTGCTCGATGGTCCTGCCCTGGGCGCCGAAGTAACGGGACCGCTCGCCATTGACGGTCACCACCTCGTTGGCCAGCAGGCACAGGTTGTCCTGGGCATAGGCATAGCCGATGCCATAGCCCAGGCCGCGTTCGTCCTCGGCCAGGATGTGCGGAACACCGAAGCTGGTACGCCGGATCTGCGCCGAGACCTCGCCAGCAGCTTCCCGGGCCTGGGCAACCAGACCGGATGCAATCAATACGGCGGCCAGGCCAAGACGGGTCATGGGACGCGAAAATGTACGCACGGGTACTCCTGGGATTGGGGGTATCCCGTACAAACGAACGGCTCGCTGGAAATTTTACGCAAACCAGGGCCTTGCCTCGTCTTGAACAGGGCGTGCGCATTATTTTTTCGTCAAGGGTTGCAGTTTTGCCCGTCTCGTTCGTCATACCCAATGAAGCACCCTTGTTTTCGGGACAGTCCACGAAAAGGAGCATTCACATGTACAACCCACAACCTGCGTTGCAGAGTGTTCGCAGCGTGGCCGCCCACGATGCAGGGCAAATCGCCGACGCACCGGCGCGTGCCGGCAACGAACAGATTCGCGAGTTGCTGCGTGCCTTTGGGCTGCGCACCAGCCTGATCCGCCTGAAAGTCATCGATGCCTTGCATGCGGCCGACCGGGACGGTCGCAGCATTGGCGTGAGAGGCGTTCATGCGCAACTCGAGCAACTGGACATCCCGTTGTCGTTCCTCAGCGTGCGCGAGGTGCTCAAGCGCTTGTGCGCCGAGGGCGTGATCAGCCTGGGCAGCGATAAATGCTACAGCCTCAACCCCGAAGCCCGGGCCGTACTGGAACTGCCCGTTTCACGCTGAAACCAGGGCCGGCCGGAGCTGGCCGGCCGGTCGGGGTCAGGGCTTCGGCCCGACCTTGCGGCGCAGGATGCCGTTGATCACCACCACGACCACCGCGATGGCGATGGCGATGTACTGGAAGGTCTGCTCACTGATGGTCCCCTGTTTTTGCAGGTAGGACAGGCCCAGCATGATACCCAGCACCACCAGGATGATCAGGATGGAGTATTTCAGGCGTTGCACATGTGTCATCGAAGGTTCCTTGCGACATCAGGGACAGAGGGCTCGCATCGAGCCGGGGCCATGATACAACGTCATCGGTCGCATTTCCTGCTGCCTGCGCCTTTCCCCTGCTGAAAGCATCCGGTCTCCCTTACAGCCCCGATTGGAGGCCGCCCGATGCGTACCGCCCACTTGATCTACTGCCTGCTGCTGTTGGCGTCCCCTGCTGCGATGGCAGTGGACACCGCGACGCTTTCCAATGACCAATTGCACCAGCTTGCCCGAGAGCTGGAGCCCCACGCCGGCTCCAGCCAGTGGCAGCAGCTTTGGCAACGCATGCGCCGGGCCGGCTATTTCAATGCCCGCCCCGGTCAACTGCACCTGACCATACCGCAAGCTCAGCTGCCCGCCCTGGCGCGCCAGACCCTGGCCGAGGCCGACCAGGCCGAAGCCCTGGACTCGGCACGGGTTCGTTATCGCAAGGACTTCAGTCCGCGGCTCATCGGACGACGCGATACCGAGCGTTTCAATGCGCTTTGCCTGGAAGTCGACTGGCGTGCCGTTCCGCAATCCCAGGCCCACGCCCCGAAGGCCTACCTGGGCATGGTCGGCTTGCTACAGGGGTACCCCTGCCTATAAGGGTATGACCACCCTCTGAAGGTCTCGACTCGACAGAAAACGGTAGATCAGGGCTTGCAGGCTGTAACTGAAGGCATCTCCTACATACGCAACCCACGCTGCCTGCAAACCCTGAGGTCCGGAGGCTACATCCTGCGATCCGCTTGGCGCCTAGCGGCCCACCGGGTACTGCCTGAGAATCGAGCCAGGTGAACGGACGAATCGCCCTAGCGGCAACCGCCGACAGCCTGCGCCACCAGGAACCTCACACCTGGCGCCAGCTCATTCTCGAGGGAACCCCATATGGAATTGCCAGACCTCAATCGCATCGACATCTCCCAGTTGCCCCATTCCTTGCAATCGCTGATCGACTGCATAGGCATCGAAAACGCCTACCGACTGACCTGCGCCTACGGCGGTCGGCCTAAATACATTCCCAAGCATCTCGAGCGCACCAAACTCGCCGACGTGCTCCCCGCCGACGCCCTGCAAGCGTTGATCAAGCGCTTTGCCGGGGTAGCGCTGGAAATTCCCAAGCCGGACCACTTCCTGCGCCAGTTGCGCAACCTGCAGATTCAGCAGGAAAGCGCCGACGGCCTGTCTCGTAGCCTGCTGGCGGACAAATACGGCTTGAGCCTGCGCCAGATAGGCAACATCCGCCGCCAGGACAACCACGTTCGTTGATCCCCCACGCGCCCAGCACCACTAAAAAGGAACAAGCACAATGTCCATCGATAACAACCTGATCGGCTCGGTCATCAATGCACTGCCCATGGACCGCATGATCGCAGCGCCCTTGCAGGCGATGATCGACGCCCAGGTCACTGCCAGCCAATCCTATGCCGACTTCCTCATGCAGGTCTGCATCAAGGATGGCAAGGCGGTCGCCATCGAATTCAACTACGACGAAACCCTCGTAGACGAGCAAGGCCTGCATCAAGGGACCGTCAGCCGAGTCATGCAGATTCCGTTGATGGCGGCGATCACCCATCCCAATATCTGTATCGAAGAGGGCCGGGTCGAGTTCGAGTTGACCATCAACCAAATGGCCGAAACCCGCTCGAACTCCGAGTTCAGCGGCGACGGGGAAGCCTCGTTGGGTTGGGGGCCGTTCAAGCTGAACGTCAAGGCCAGTGCCAGCCATAAATCGGAACAGACCCGCAAAAGCGACACACGGGCGCGCTATGCCTTCAATACCACGGTACGCCGACAAGACCCACCCGAGGCGCTGCAACGGGTCATGGACTACCTGACCGACGCCGCCACCAAGCCGACCGTGATCAAGGACACCCCACCCAACCTGCCACAGGAAACCACCCCGGAACTGCCCAACTCGGGTAACTGACTCCGCCGCCTTGGCCGCCCACCCTGCCCCCGCCGCCGAGCGGGGGTCCGTGCACCTATCGAGGAATTCTTTGCGTGGATACCCGCCCCACCAGCCAAGCCCCCATGACATCGAGCGACCTGTCGGACATCACCCGCGGCCTACAGGAAGCAGCCGCCGCCACCAATACGTTGATCGCCCAGCAGTACATCAAGCTGTTCGATCAGTTCTTCGACTACGACCCCGAGAAACTGGGTAGCCCGATGAAAGCCAAGATGGTGGAGATCGCCATGGATGGCCAACACACCTTGCAGATTCCATTGATTGCCTTGGTGTCTCCACGAGGCCTGGCCCTGGAGCGCATGCAGGTCGACCTTTCGGTCAGGGTCAACGGGATAGAGGCATCTGGCGAGCCGCACAAGGACGCCCATTGCAATGGCACGGCCCGCTTCCAGGTTACCGTCGGGGCCAATGGCCGTCGCGGGGACCAGCGTGACCCGGACGAAGTGCAGATCCGCATGCAGTTCCAGGCGTGCGAACCGCCGGAGGCGATCAACCGCCTGATCGAGGAATACACCAACCTCATCGTGCCCCAGCGCCAGAACGCCCCACCTGCTGGGGATGAGGCGTCCAACGAGTTCATTGAGGCAGCGACCGTTCGCTGAGCGGGTTTTAGAAGTCCCGCTTGTAGAAGATGTCCAGCGAGCTGGCCAGACCGCTTGCCGCCTCCAGGTACACCTTCTTGCTCAGCTTGTAACGCAGGGCGATGGTGTTGGCCGGCTCGAACACCCCGACACCATAGCGCAAGCTGAGGCGCTCGGTGATATTGCCGCTGGCAACCACACTGGTGCTGTTGCCCGTACCTTCGGAGCCCAATTGGAAATCTTCGATGCCAAGGCTCGAGGCCAGCCCGCCGGTCAGCGCCTCGCCGCCCAGCAACCCCAGCCCAAGGGCTGCCTGGGCCAGCATGTTGTTGTCTTCGCCGCTGGTCGCCAGGGGCCTGCCCAATACCAGGTAGGACAGCGCCTGCTCCTGGCTCATGGCAGGTTCGGAAAACACCTTGGTGGTCGGCTGCTCGGCGCTGCCGCTCAGGCGAATACCCGCGATCACATCATCGGCCCGGCGGATCGCCTCGATATCCAGATACGGCTGGTCGATAGGGCCGGCGAACAGCAAGCGTGCCCGCCGGATGATCAGGTTCTGGCCATATTTACGATAACGCCCTTCGGCAAGGCTGAGCTCGCCACGGGTATCCATGTTGTTGCCGATATGCACGTGGCCGAGCAGGTTGGCGGTCAGGCCAAAGCCTTTGAACGACAGCTTGTCGCGCCCCACCTCGACATCGATGTCCATGTCCATGGCCATCGGCGGCTTGCCCTCTTCGGTCTGCTCGCCGACGATCACCGTGTCATCGGAGACCTTGACGGTCGAGGGCGGCAGTTCGCGCACGGTGATCTTGCCCTTGGGCACCAGCACCTTGCCGGCGATCGCCAGTCGTTCATCGACCAGGCGGATGTTCAGGTCAGGGGCAACCTCCAGGTCTGCGTAAGGCTCGACGTGCACCGGCAACTGCTGGCCACGCAGGCGCAGGTCCATCGCCAATGCCTGCCCCCAGGTCAGGTTACCATCGAGCTGACCACGCCCGGCCGGCCCACTCTGCCAGTTGCCCTGCACCTGTACCTGCTCGCCGGCAATCAGGGCCTGCAGCGAGAGGCCTTCGAGGCTGATCGGTAGCTCCGGCCCTCTCACTTCGCCGCCGCTCAGGGCCAGGTTGCCCGTGACCTGAGGGTTCAACAGCGTACCCGACAACCGACCGCTGCCATTGAGCTGGCCGGCCAGGCGCTCGACCATCGGCACGAACGGCCGGGCGATCGACAGGTCCAGGCCGGCCAGGCGGAAGTCGCCGGTCAGTGGTTTGTCCTTGCCCAGCGGGTCGAGCCGGGTAACCAGGGAAAGCTCGCCCAGGCGCTGGCCACGAAAATCCAGGCGGGTGTCGACACGGCGCGGGGCAAGCGTGCTGTCCAGGCGCAGCGCCTGATAAGGAAAATCGACCCAGCGCCCATTGTCTCTAACGCGCAACGTTCCGTCGCTGGCGTCGACCCGCAAGGTGCCCTTGGGCCCGGCTGCCGGGATGTCCAGATTGATATCGGCGTTGAGCAGGCCCTGCCAGGCAAAGTCCTTGGGCAACCATTGGGCCAGGCTGTCCAGCGGGAACTGCTTGAGGTGATAACGCAGCCGCGGCTCCGGCGCCAGGCGCTGGTCTTCGCCGCACAGGCTCGCCTGGCCGGAGCGCCAGCAATGGGCGCCGAAGTCCAGTTGCCCGCTGGCCAGGCGCTGCAGCTTCGCTGGGGCTTGCAAGCGCCAGTCCTGGCCGCCTGCCTGGATACGCCCGGAGGCCAGGCGCCCACGCCAGTCGCCCTTGGCCAGCTGGCCGTCCAGGGCCAGGTCCAGCTTGAGCTGTGGCCCATCGAGAGCCAGGGTGGCGGCCTGCTGGTGGATATCGCCCTTGCCGTCGACGTCCAGGTTGCCCAATGCGGTCTCGCCGACGCGGATATTGCCGGCCTTGAGCGTGACTCGCCCGCGCTGGGCGCTGTCCAGGCGCGCCTCCAGGTCCAGGCGCTGGATACGGTTTTCGGCCTGGCCCAATTGTTGCCCTTGCAGGGTCAGCGTGCCCTGCGGGGCGGTCAGGGTACCGGCCAGGTCCAATCGCCCCTTGGCCTGCCCTTGCAGTCTGGGCCAGAGCTGGCCCAGGCGCGGCAGGTCAAGGTCGATCCGCCCGGCCAGGCGCTGCTCCAGGCTGGCACTGCCGTTGATACGGTTGTCGCCCAGTTGCACCGCCAGGCTGCCGAGCGTCCAGCGCTCCCCTGCCCCTTCGGTCTGTACCTTGAGCACAGCCGGTTGCCCGCGCAGGCGCCCCTTGAGGTCGAGCTGCGCCTGTAGTTGCAGACGCTCGTTCTTCAGTTCGCCCTTGCTACGCAATGGGCCGGCCAGGGTGCCCGGCAACTCCGCCAGCCAATAGGCCGGGTCGAGCGCAGACAGTTGAAGGTCGACATCCCAGGCCAGGGTATCGGCGAAGCGGACCGCGACACTGCCAGCTGCCTTGCCCTGCCCTGCGCTCAATGCCAGCGCGGGCAAGCGCACCTGGGCCAGGTCGCCGTCGAACGGGCTGGTTAGGTTGAAGGCACCGGCTGGCCCATCAAGATCGCCATTGAAGGTGCCCGTATAGCTGCCATCGCGGTAGTGCGCCTGGGCGTTGAAACGCTTGAGAGTAACTTGCGGCGCCTGCTCCAATGGGTAGAGGCGCAACCACGGAAAGTCCAGCCAATCGATCTGTGCATCGGCCTTCAGGCCCTGCTGCCAGTCGGCGTTGGCTCGCAGCTTGACCCGCTGGGTGTCGCTGGCATTGAGGTCCAGGGCATCGAGGCGAGCGCCCTTGGCGTCCACCTTGCCGCCGACTACCAGGCCAATGGGGCCCTGTTCGGCCGGCAGGCTGGCCGAACCTGCCAATTGATAGCCCTTGAGCAGGTCGCCCGTGGCGTTGAGCCGCAGTTGGTTCAGTTGCACGGTATCCGGCAACGATGCCGCCGGCTTGAAGGCGTCGGCACGAATGCTAAGGGTGGCCGGCAAATGTTCAGCCAGGGCCTGTAACTGGCCTTCTAGGTGCGCGTCCAGGTAACCACTGCTGGACGCGTCGATGGCGAGCGACTTCTGCAGTTCACCCTTGATGGCCAACGCCAGTTGCCAGGGCTTGCCTTGCACCTCGGGCAACTGCAGCGTGCCGGTCACTTGCAGAGGCCAATCGGCTTCGGGCTTGAGATCACCTTGCAGGTCCAGGCGCAGGTCATCGCGCTGCACTCGCAACGTGTCGATGCGCAGGCCGTTGGCCGCCCAATGGGCCGCCAGTTGCATATCGCCCAGCACGTCGTCGCCATCCAGGCGCAAGCGCCCGAGCTTGACCTCGCCCAGCTCGATGGCGATGGGCAGCTTCAAGCTGGGCAGTTGCAGCGGCCCGCTGTCGGCAGGTGCCTCACTCTGGGCGAACACCATGTTGACCTGCTCGGCCTGCACCCGCTCCAGGCACAAGGTGGCGCGCAGCAGGCACAGCGGCGACCAGGCCAGCTGCGCTGACTGTACCTGGACCTGGTTCGCGCCATCGGCCCAGGCCAGTCGTTCAGCCTGCCAACTGCCCCCCAGGCGGCCCTGGAAATGGGTGACCTCGAGCCCCGGCACCCGCGCCAGGGCCCAGCGGCTGCCCGCCTCGGTCCCCAACAGCAGGCCCAGCATCAGGGCGACCAGCACGAGAAGGCCCAGCAGCGCCAGGAGAATGGGTTTGAACACGCGCATCACAGCTCAGGCCCCATGGAGAAATGCAAGCGGATACCACCGTCGTCATCCAGTGCATGGGCCAGGTCCAGGCGCAATGGCCCGACCGGTGACACCCAGCGCACGCCGATCCCGACGCCGGTCTTGAGGCTGGGCAATTCCAGCGAATTGAAGGAGTTGCCTTGGTCGATGAACGTCGCCACCCGCCACTTGTCCGCCACCGAATACTGGTACTCGACACTCCCGGCCACCAGGTAGCGGCCACCGATGCGGTCGCCGTCGCTGTTCTTAGGTGACAGGCTCTGGTAGTCATAGCCACGCACGCTCTGGTCACCACCGGCGAAGAAGCGCAGCGATGGCGGGACGTTCTGCTTGTAGCCATTGGTGGCACTGCCACCGAACTGTACGCGCCCGAGCAAACGATGGTTCTGGCCGAGGGTGGTCAGGCCTTTGAGCAGGACGTTGCCATGCAGCAGGTTGGTGTCCGAGACCAGCCCATCCTTGGCACCGCGCAGGTCGAATTGCAGGCGGTAGCCGTTGTGTGGGTCGATGCGATTGTCGCTGCGCAGATAGGAGAAGCTCACGCCTGGCATCAACAGGTTGCTGAGCCCAGAGTCATCGCCCAGCCGATACTCCTCGCGCTGATACTTGAGCGAGATCACCCGCTGCCAGCCACTGGGCAATTTGCTGTGCCACTCCGGGCCGACCGTCAGCAGCTTGCTCAAGGTATCGGTGCCGGCGATTTCTTCGTTCTGGTAGCCACCTGCAAAACGCAGCTTGTCGGTCAGCGGCGGGTCCAGGGGGATGTCGTACCACAGGCCGACGTTCTGCCGAGGGGCGGACAGTTCGGTCTCCCAGCCATAGCTGTGCCCCTGTGGGTTGACCCAGTGGCGGGTCCAGTTGGCCTTGCCGCGCGGGCCGACGTCCGTCGAGAAGCCCAGGCCCAAGCCCATGGTGCGCGGCTTGCGGGTTTGCAGGTGGACCTCCACCGGTATTTCTTCGTTGACTGCGCCAGTCGGCGCCGCGTCGACCCGCACGCCTTCGAAATAGCCGCTCGATTGCAGGTCATTGTTGAGTTCGGCGATCAACTCGGAGTCGTAGGGCGTGCCTGGCTTGAAAGAGACCATGCGCTGCAGCAGGTCGTTGTCCAGCGGCGTATCGCCACCGAAGGTCACGGAGCCCATGCGATAGCGCGGGCCGCTCTGGTAGATGAGTTCGATATCGGCGATGCCGGCCTGAGGGTCGATCGCCAGGCGCTGGCGGGTGAAGTGGCCACTGAAGAATCCGTAGCGCGAGGCCTGGTTCTGGATCAGCCGCTTGGCATCCTCGTAGCTGCCGTGGTTGAGCTGCTCGCCAGGGCGCAAGGCCTTGCTGTCGGGTACTCGAAACGCCGCCAGCTCGCTGGCCGGCCCTTCGATGCGCACGGTCACGTTGCGCAGGTGAACAGGCTCACCCGGCTCGATCTGGATGATCAGTTGCGGTGGTTTGTCCTGCGCGCTCGGCGGCCTGACTTCGGTGTCGATCTGCGCCTGGTAGTAGCCTAGGGCCTGGGCAGCCTTGCGCGCCTGTTCCTGGGCACCACGGCTGAATCGCAACAAGGCCTCCTCGTCGCGGTTCCCGAGGCTGCCGATATAGCCTTCGACATTGCTCTTGAGCGCCTTGTTGGCCGGTTTCACCCGCACCAGCAGTTCGCTTTGCGCCCATACGGTGGTACTGGCGACCCAAAGGATCAGGCCCCAGCTTAGTCTTCCTGAATACGTCATGCGGCGCATGCTACCAGAGGCGGGCCCTCCAGGGTGCCGCTTGTCGCACGGCTCATGCAGCGACTGGTCCCGGCAAGACGGGTTGGGGCCGGAAAAACACCCGCTCGCGAATGGGGCCGACCGCGATTTCGCCGATTTGCTGGTACCCCTGGCGCTGATAGAACGCAAGGGAATGGGCATTGCCCGTATTGAGCAGCACGCCCTCGACGCCTGGTGCCTGGGCGCACCAGCCATGCACAGCTTGTAACAATTGCTCGCCGAAACGCTGCCCCTGAAATTGCGGCTGTATCCCGAGCAAGGAGAGCAGGTACACCCTGCCCTGCGGCACGCAGGCCGCCAAGGCTGCTTGGAAGTCGAGATAGCGACGGGTACAGCCGATGCCCGTACCCAAGGCCATGCGCAGGCGCCACGCCCAACTGTCTGCCACCCCGAGGCGCCGCATTGGCGGTACGATCAGCGCCAGCCCGACCAGGCGGTCGTCGATCAGCAGGCCCATGGCCGGCAGTTGCAGATGAAAATGCTGCCCCACCCAGGCCCGCAGCATGGCCCGCAGGCGGCGCTCGTAACCCGGGCGGTGGGCTTCGAGCACGTAGGCGAAGGTGGGGTCGTGGCGGTAGGCGTGATAGAGCACCTGGCGGACCTCGCCACGGTATCCGTCATCCAGCTGGCAGATGCGAACCTGCTGGGCGTCGACGTCAGGCATTGCGAAATCCTTTCTGGAAAAACCATCATTCAGCGGAGCAAGCCCCGTGCCATGCCGTTGTATACGGCACATTAGCAGCGCGGACAGGAGGGTGCCATGCTGGCAGAGGGGGCGGATGTCGGATAGCATCCCAATTTTTGTCAGGATTGTCTTTTCATGAAGATCGTCTCGTTCAACATCAACGGCCTGCGTGCGCGCCCGCACCAACTGGCGGCGCTGATCGAAAAGCACCAGCCGGACGTGATTGGCCTGCAGGAAACCAAGGTCAGCGACGATCAGTTCCCGTTGGCTGATGTCCAGGCCCTGGGTTACCACGTGCACTACCATGGCCAGAAAGGCCACTACGGTGTAGCGCTGTTGTCACGGCGCGAGCCGCTGGCGTTGTACAAAGGTTTCGCCAGCGATGAGGAAGATGCCCAGCGGCGGTTCATCTGGGGTACCTTCGCCGATGCGCACGGCACTCCCATCACCGTCATGAACGGCTATTTCCCCCAGGGCGAAAGCCGTGACCACCCCACCAAGTTCCCCGCCAAGCAGCGTTTCTACAGCGACCTGCAGGGGTTGCTGGAAGGCCAGTTCCGCAGCGACCAGCCCGTGCTGGTGATGGGCGACATGAACATCTCGCCCCAGGACTGCGACATCGGCATCGGCGCGGACAACGCCAAGCGCTGGCTGCGCACGGGTAAATGCAGTTTCCTGCCAGAAGAACGCGAATGGCTGGAGCGGCTCAAGGGCTGGGGGCTGGTCGACAGTTTCCGTCACCTGCACCCAGAAGTGGCCGACCGGTTCAGCTGGTTCGACTATCGCAGCCGCGGGTTCGAGGATGAGCCCAAGCGGGGGCTGCGGATCGACCTGATCATGGCTTCTCAAGGGCTGGTACCGCGGCTCAAGGCGGCGGGTGTCGATTATGAACTGCGCGGGATGGAAAAGCCTTCCGACCATGCACCGATCTGGCTCGAGCTCGCTTGAGCCTGTAGACACGATGTTCGCCGCAGCGGCTTCGGTGCCTGGGGGATCGCACGCCCCGCGCAATCTCACAGGCACCGCAACGCTTTAAGCGAACAAGCAGGCTTTACTGCAAAAGCATCTGGATTTGCTCGCGCAGGCTGTCCAGGTCGAACGGTTTGGCCAAAATGGGCGCCTTGCGCGCAATCGGGCTTTGGCTTTCAAGGATTTCGGCCGGATACCCGCTGATGAATATCACCTTCAGGTCCGGCCGCAACTTGACGGCAGGCTCGGCGATGTCCACCCCCGAGATCCCACCCGGCAAGCGGAAGTCCGTGACCATCAGGTCCAGGTGCGGCTTGCTCGCCAGAATGGCAAACGCCTGCTCGCCGTCCTCGGCCACCAATACGTGGTAACCCTCCCCTGCGAGGTAGTCGCGCAGGATCATGCGAATCGCCGGCTCATCCTCGACGACCAGTACCACATCTTGTGCATCTTCACTCATGACTTCGCCTTGGGATTCAATAGGTTGGCCATCAGACCCCAGCCTCAGGCAGAGGTTGCCCGGGCTTGGTCGCTTTGTTGTCGCACAGCAGCCAACGGCAGGCACAGGCTGAAGGTTGCACCCTTGCCCTCCTCGCTGTCGACCCGGATATGGCCACCATGGGCCTGGACGATCTGTTCGGAAATATACAGCCCCAACCCCAACCCACCACTGGCCTGCTGCGCCGCGACTCGCTCGAACTGCTGGAAGATCCGCTGCTGGTTGGCTGCACTGATGCCAATCCCCTGATCCTGCACCTGTACCCACGCCTTGCCGCCTTGCTCGAATACACGAACCTGCACCGGTCGCCGCTCACCGTAACGCAGTGCGTTGGACAGCAGGTTGGCCACCACCTGCTCGATGCGAAATTCATCCCACTCCCCCGGCAACGCCTCGCAACGCTCCAGTTCAATGTGAGTATCCAGTGCAGCGGCCTGGGCCGTGAAGTTTTCCACCAGCCCCCGCACCAGCTGGCCCAGGTCGAACGCCTTGGGCCGTAGCGACAACTTGCCGGTGCGGATACGCGAAACATCGAGCATGTCCTCGATCAGGCGGATCAGGCTGTTGATCTGCCGCTCGTCGCGCTCGACCATGGCCTGCAGGCGCTCTTGGGTAAAGGCCTCGAGGTTGCCCTTGGCCAGGTGCATCTTGCGCAGCTGGGTCTCGAGGACCAGGCCATTGAGGGGCGTGCGCACCTCGTGCGAGACAATCGACATGAAGTCGTCACGCATGCGTACCGCGCGCTCCAGCTCGCCACGCGCCACCTCGAGTTCAGCCAGCAACTGCGCCTGTTGCTCACGGCTACGCTCCAGGGCTTCCAATTGACGCCCAAGGGCCTTGCGCTGGCGGAACAGGTCGACGAACACCGATACCTTGCTCTTGACCGCCAGGGTATCGAGCGGCTTGTGCAGGAAGTCCACCGCGCCGCTCTCGTACCCCTTGAAGGCATAGTTCATTTCGCGACCTGCAGCGCTCACGAAGACGATGGGGATGTTCTTGGTCTTCTCGGTGCCGCGCATCAGTTCGGCCAGTTCGAAACCGTTCATGCCCGGCATCTGTACATCGAGGATGGCCAGGGCGAACTCATGCTCGAGCAACAGCGACAGCGCCTGTTCGGCAGACTGGGCCTGGTGCACTTCACGGTCCTGGCCCTGGATCAGGGCATCAAGGGCCAGCAGGTTTTCCGGCAGGTCGTCGACGATCAGCAGTTTGGCGATGATATTGCTTAGCATGCGCTGGGTTCCAGGGTCGCGAGCAGTTGCCCGATACCACTCAGGGAAAGGATATGATCGGGCCGATGCAGGGCCAGTGCGGCCTCCGGCATCAGCGCGACCTGTGCGTCGCGAGGGTCCTGGACCACGGTCCGGCCTCCGCTGTTCTTGATATGAAGCAGCCCCTGGGCGCCATCTTCGTTGGCCCCGGTGAGCAGCACGCCGAGCAGGCCAGGGCCGTAGGCATCGGCCGCCGACTGGAACAGGAAGTCGATTGCCGGGCGAGAGAAATGCACCGGTTCCTCCTGGCTCAACGACAGGCTGCGATCGCGCTCCACCGACAGGTGGTACCCAGGGCCGGCCACATAGATCAGCCCAGGCTCGATACGCGCCTTGTCACAGGCCTCGCGTACCGGTCGGCGCAGCCGGCGCTGCAGCACCCCGGCCAGTTGGCTATGGCGGTCGTCAGGCAGGTGCAGGACACACAACACCGGGATGTCAAAGCCCTCCGGCAACGCACCCAGCACCGTGAACAACGCCGCGACGCCACCCGCCGAGGCACCGATGACCACCGCTTGCACGCCATTCATGACTTGCGATAGATCCGTTCGGGCCGCATCAGCGCCTCGAATCGGCCGCTGTAGGCGGAAAAATCCACCGATTCCTTGCTGCCCAGGACCAGGAAGCCACGGTGACACAACGACTCGTGGAACAGGCCCAGGGCGCGATCCTGCAACTGCTTGTTGAAATAGATCAGCACGTTGCGGCAGGACACCAACTGCGTCTCGGAGAACACGCTGTCGGTGGCCAGGCTATGGTCGGCGAAGGTCACGTTGTCGCGCAGGCTGTTGTCCATGATGGCGTTGCCGTAGGCCGAGGTGTAGTACTCGGCGAAGTCCCGGCGGCCACCGGCCTGGCGATAGTTCTCGGCGTAGGCCTGCATGTCGTGCATCGCATAGATGCCTTGCTTGGCCTTTTCCAACGAATAGGGGTTGATGTCGGTGGCATAGAGGATCGTGCGTTCCAGCAACCCTTCCTCGCGCAGCAGGATGGCCATGGAATAGACCTCCTCACCCGTGCTGCACCCGGCGATCCAGACCTTGAGCGACGGCCAGGTGCGTAGCAGCGGCACCACTTCATTACGCAAGGCGAGGAAGTGCCCTGGGTCGCGGAACATCTCGCTGACCGGGATCGTCAGGTATTGCAGCAGTTGCATGAACATGCTCGGGTCGTGCAACACCCGCTCCTGCAATGCCGAAATCGTGGGGCAATCGAATTGACGCACGGCATGCAGGATCCGGCGCTTGATCGAAGCGCCGGAATAATCGCGGAAATCGTAGCTGTACTTGAGGTAGATCGCCTCTATCAGCAGCCGGATCTCGATATCGGTACTACGTTCGCTAGTCAAATTCGCTCCAATTGCGGCAGCCAGACACGGATCAGGGAAAACAATCGGTCCAACTCGATCGGTTTGGCCAGGTAGTCGTTGGCGCCGGCCTGCAGGCAGCGGTGCTGGTCGTCCTTCATGGCCTTGGCGGTCACCGCGATGATCGGCAGCTTGCGCCAGCGGGGCTGCTGGCGGATCAACCGCGTGGCCTCGTAGCCATCCATCTCCGGCATCATCACGTCCATCAGTACCAGGTCGATGTCCCCATGCTGCTCCAGGCGCTCGATGGCTTCGCGCCCGTTACGGCCGATCTCGACGATGGCACCCTTTTGCTCGAGGGCGCAGGTCAAGGCAAAGATATTACGCACATCGTCATCGACCAGCAGGATCTTGCGCCCTTCGAACACCTTGTCGCGGCTGCGCGCGGTCTTGAGCATGCGCTGGCGCTCATGGGACAGCTGCGCTTCGACCTTGTGCAGGAACAGTGTGACTTCGTCGAGCAGGCGCTCCGGCGAGCGGGCGCCCTTGATGATGATCGAATGGGAATACTTGCGCAGCTCGGCCTCTTCCTCGCGGGTGAGGTTACGGCCGGTGTAGACGATCACCGGCGGGAAGGCGCGGATCTGTTCGCAGGTCATGCGCTTGAGCAGCTCGTCGCCAAGCATGTCCGGCAGTTTCAGGTCGATGATCATGCAGTCGTAGACGTTCTCGCGCAACAGCGCCAGGGCGTCCTGGGCCAGAGCCACGGCGGTGATTTCGATGTCGTCGTCGCCGATCAACCGGGCGATGCTCTCGCGTTGCAGGTCGTCGTCCTCCACCAGCAGGATATGCTTGAGCTTCTGGGTGAGCTTGGCCTCCAGGCGGCCAAACACCGCCTTGAGCTCCTCGCGGCTGGTGGGTTTGACCGCATAGCCCACCGCCCCCAGGTGCATGGCGGCCTCTACGCGATCCTCCACAGAGATGACGTGCACCGGGATATGCCGGGTAGCGGCTTGCTCCTTGAGCCGCTGCAGCACCGTCAGGCCCGAATGATCCGGCAGGCGCATGTCCAGCAGGATGGCATCGGGCGTGTACTGAGCGGCCAGTTCGTAGCCCTCGTCGGCACTCTGGGCCACCAGGCAGTTGTAGCCTAGCTCGTGGGCCAGGTCGAAGAGAATGCGGGCGAAGTTCGGCTCGTCCTCCACGACCAGGATGCAGCGGTTGGCGAAGGGCGCGCGCTCGCGGTCATCGGCGAAGACAGCCCTGCGGGGCGCTGGCGGTGCCGGCGGCGCAGCCTGGACCGCCGGTTTGGCAACCTGCGGCGCCTGGATCTGGGCCGGTGCGCCTTCGTATTGCTCAGGCAGAATCAGGTTGAATGTACTGCCCTGCCCCGGCGTGCTTTGTACCGTGATTTGCCCGCCCAGCAGGCGTGCCAAGTCTCGGGAAATCGACAGCCCCAGACCGGTACCACCATAGCGTCGGTTGCTGGTGCCATCGACCTGGTGGAACGCCTCGAAGATCGCCTGCTGCTGGTCGGCTTCGATACCGATGCCGCTATCGCGCACACTGAAGCGCACGCCCTGGCCGACCTCGTGGCCGATGGTCAGGCTGACCTGGCCACGCTCGGTGAACTTGATCGCGTTGGACAACAGGTTCTTGAGGATCTGTTCGAGGCGTTGGCGGTCGGTGAACAGGGTCGCCGGCACCTGCGGCTGGACCTGCACCGTGAAATCCAGGCCCTTGTCCTGGGCCAAGGGCTCGAACAGGGCCTGCACGCCCTGCACCAGCCCCTCGACCGGGGTGACCTGGGCGCGCACGTCGAGCTTGCCGGCTTCGACCTTGGCGATATCGAGGATGTCATTGATCAGGTTGAGCAGGTCGTTGCCGGCCGAATAGATGGACTCGGCGAACTTCACCTGTTCATCGCTGAGGTTGCCCTCGCCGTTTTCTGCCAGCAGCTTGGCGAGGATCAGCGAGCTGTTGAGCGGCGTGCGCAGCTCATGGGACATGTTGGCCAGGAACTCGGACTTGTAGCGGTTGGTACGCTGCAGGTCTTCGGCGCGGGCCTGCAGCTCCAACTGCGCCAGGTTCAGCTCGCCGTTCTTGCGGTCCAGGGCATCGGTACGCTCGGCCAACTGCTCGTTGGTCTGCTCCAATTCCGCTTGTTGGGTTTCCAGGTGGGCCTGGGATTCCTTGAGGATGCGCGACTGCTCTTCGAGCTCTTCGTTGGCGGTCTTGAGTTCTTCCTGCTGCACCTGCAATTCTTCGTTGAGCTGCTGGGTCTCGGCCAGCACCTCCTGAAGGCGTTGACGGTTGCGTGCGCTTTCGATGGAAATCCCCAGGTTGCCGCCAACCTGTTGCAACAGCTGGGCATCGCGCTCCTGCAACGGCCTGAGGAAGCCCAGCTCGAGCACGCCATTGACCTGGCCGTCGTCGCTCGCTGGCATCAGCAATGCGCTGCGCGGCAGGCCTTCGCCCAGGCCCGAACTCAAGCGCAGGTAATCGGCGGGCAGGTCATCCAGGCGCAGCGGGCGGATCTGGCGCACCGCCTCGGCCAACAAACCTTCGTGGCTGGCCACCTGCTGTCCGCGGGCTTGCTGTTCCACGCCCAAGCCGTAACTGGCCACGCGCACCAGTTGCCCTTGTTCGTCACGCACATAGAAAGCGCCGACCACGCTGCCCAAGTAG
This sequence comes from Pseudomonas sp. NY15372, assembly GCF_048068215.1. Lineage (NCBI taxonomy): Bacteria > Pseudomonadati > Pseudomonadota > Gammaproteobacteria > Pseudomonadales > Pseudomonadaceae > Pseudomonas > Pseudomonas sp. NY15372. Next base: position 341,654 of record NZ_JBLUPY010000001.1, on the reverse strand, counting down.
CTGGCGAAGAACCGCAGGATATTGTCACCGAGCATGGGCAGGGTCAGTTGGCCGAGCACCTGTTCGGCCAGTTGCGTCTGACCGTTGCGCAGCCAGGCCTGGTGTTCCAGGTGTTCGGCTGCCCGTCGCTGGGCCTGGAGATTCTCCAGGTAGCTATCGGAAAGCATCAGCAGGTCGCGGCGTCCGAGATAGGCCAGCAAGGCCGTGAGCGCCACGATGAACAACACGAACGCGCTGGCAAGCAGGATCGTCACGCGGCTCACCGCCTCGTTGCGTGCCATGCGCAACTGTTGCTCGGCAGCGATCAGGTCGTCGTACTCCTTGCGGATGCCATCGCTCAAGCGTTTGCCACGGCCATCGCCGATGGCTGCCTGGTAATCGCCCTGGTTGCGCCGCAAGGCGATCATTTGGGCACCGAAGTCGTTCCAGGCACCCTGCAAGGCAATCAACCGGTCGATGCGCTCGACCTGCTGTGGGTTGTCCGCCACCAGCGAGCGAAGCGCCTGGAGGCTGTTGAAAATACGCGGCTTGGCCACCTCGTACGGGTCAAGGAAACGTTCGTCTCCGGAAATCAGGAAACCGCGCATGCCGGTTTCCATGTCGACCGCCAGCTTGGCTGTTTCATTGGCATTGCCGATCACCCGATCGGTGTGCTCGACCCATTGCATGGCCGACAACAAATAGTTGATCACCGCGACAAACGCCACGGCCCCCAGCAGGCCTACACCTAGCGGCAAGCTGACGTTGCGGCGCAACAGCTTGCGAAAGCTCTGCTGGTCCATCGAGGCTGCTTGAATCATCTGAAAACGCCCGAGCGAAAAAAGTCCATTGGATTGGGTGGCCACTGCGCCACCGGCTTCATAGCGAGTCTAACCAGCTTTGCCGGCTCTGGCAGGGCACTTAGCCAGTATTTGAAGGCGACCCGCAGCAATCGTTCCATCGTCATGCATCGCCCGCTATGCTGGGGAACTTCTACCGCCCTCCCGGGCACCCAATAAAGACCACCTCTATGAACAGGACCCTCATGATGCAGCTTCTGGTAGTCGAAGACGACGACATCGTACGTATGCTGATCGTCGAAGTGCTCGGCGACTTGGGCTATATCGCGATCGAAGCCGATAGCGCCGCTGCTGCGCTGGAGGTACTCGAAGATCCGGGTCAGCCCCTGTCGCTGCTGATGACCGACGTGGGCCTGCCAGACATGCGCGGCGAGGAGCTGGCCGCCAGGGCCCGCGCGCTGCGCCCGACGCTGCCGGTGCTGTTCGCCAGCGGTTATGCTGAAACGCTGGACGTGCCCCAGGGGATGCACATGATCGGTAAGCCGTTCGGGATCGACCAGCTTCGGGACAAGGTCATGGGGATACTCGGGGCGCCCTGAGGTTTCGACGCGACAGCTTCGGCGCCTGCGAGATCGAGCGCCGCCCGCGCGGCGCATCGTGAGCGGCGCTGGATCTCACGGGCACCACCTACCTTCCGACCTATCCCCCCTGCACAACACAAAAAGCGCTGTCTTGCCACCTCAAAAAAGTTATAAGATAACATTTCAATTCAACGACAAGACTCCCCGCCCCATCATGACAAGCGCCTCAGCCACCCCCACCCTGCTCACCCAGCGCCTGCAAAGCATCGACGCCCTGCGCGGCCTGGTGATCCTGTTCATGCTCCTGGACCATGTCCGCGAGACCTTCTTCCTGCATCGCCAGGTCAGCGATCCGATGGCCATCGACACCACCGAGCCAAGCCTGTTCGTCAGCAGGACCCTGGCGCACCTGTGCGCGCCGGTGTTCGTCCTGCTGACCGGCCTGTCGGCGTGGCTCTATGGCGAGAAGCATCAGGGCCGCGGCGACGTATGCGCCTTCCTGTTCAAGCGCGGCCTGTTCCTGGTAGCCCTGGAATTCACCCTGGTGAACTTCGCCTGGACCTTCCAGCTGCCACCGAGCGTGATCTACATGCAAGTGATCTGGGCCATCGGCGTGAGCATGATCGCCCTGTCGCTGCTGGTCTGGCTGCCACGCCCGGCCCTGCTGGCCATCGGCATCGCCATCGTCGCCGGGCACAACCTGCTCGATGGGCTGCACTTCGAACCTGGCTCCCCCCTGCATGCACCTTGGGCGATCCTGCATGATCGGGGTTGGCTTCAGTTCAGCGAGCATCTGCGCTTGCGCACTTCCTACCCGGTGCTGCCGTGGATCGGTGTGATCGCGCTGGGCTATGGTCTGGGTCCCTGGTTCGCCCGCGGCAGCGATGCTGGCACACGCCAGCAGCGCTTGCTGCTGCTCGGCATCGCCGCACTGCTGGGCTTCTTCGCCCTGCGCCTGCTCAACGGTTATGGCGAAGCGCCATGGAGCGGTTACCCGACCGCGACCCAGACGCTGATGAGCTTCTTCAATATCACCAAATACCCACCGTCGCTGTTGTTCCTGGCCCTGACCCTGGGCCTCGGCCTGCTGTTGCTGAGAGCCTTCGAGCGCGCTGGGCAGGCACGCTGGATCGGAGTACTGGCAGTGTTCGGCGCAGCTCCGATGTTCTTCTACCTGTTGCACCTTTACGTGCTGAAGCTGTTGTACCTGGCCAGCGTCGCGCTGTGGGGCCTGAACCAGGGTGACTATTTCGGTTTCGATGGCATCGGGGCGGTCTGGCTCGGCGCGATCCTGCTCGCCATCGCCCTGTTCCTGCCGGTGCGCGCGTTCGCCCGGCTCAAGGCCCGCCGCCGCGATATCGCCTGGCTCAAGTACTTCTAAGGCGACAGGAGCCCAGCCCCATGCATGCCCGCATCACGTCCAGGCCAAGGCAGTCGCTGCGCGCTGCCCTGCTGCTGCCGCTGCTCGGGACCTCGCCGGTGGCCCTGGCGGAGTCGGCCCAGGCGCGGTCCAACGGTTTTATCGAAGACAGTACCTGGAGCCTGCTCAACCGCACCGTGTTCGACCAGCGCGACTATCGCCATGGCGGGCGCAACGGTGCTGCCCGCAATGCCTACAAGCCACGCAGCGGACGCAGTGGCAAGGCTGAGGAGTGGGCCTACGGCCTGATGGGTACCGTCCAGTCCGGGTTCACCCAAGGGTTGCTGGGCGTCGGTATCGACGCCCATGCCTACCTCGGTGTGCAATTGGACAGCGGCGGCGGGCGTGCCGGCAAGGCTCGCCTGCTGGCCCTGGACAACGACGGCCACCCCAAAGGCAGCTACAGCCGTGGCGGCGCAGCGCTCAAGCTGCGTCTGGCCGACACCGTGCTGGCCTACGGCGAACAACGGGTGAAGACACCAGTGTTCAGTGCCTCCGACAGCCGCCTGCTGCCCGAAACGGTCACGGGCCTGTTTCTCACCAGCAACGAGATCGACACCCTCAAGCTGGTGGCCGGCCATTTCACCGAAAACACCGACCGCAATGCCTCGAGCCATGATCAGGGTTTCGTCGTGAATTACTCGAACGCACGCCAGGGCGACAGCTTCGACCTAGCAGGCATCGTGTGGAACCCGAGCAGCGCGATGAACGCCAGCCTCTATACCTCGCGCTACGCCGATACCTGGCGCCAGCATTACCTGGGCGGCGCCCTCAGCCATGCCCTGGATGAACACCGCAGCTTGAGCCTGGAACTGAACCTGTACCGCACCACCGACACCGGCAAGGCGTTGTCCGGGCATATCGACAACACCACCTGGAACCTGCTCTCGCGCTATACCCAGGGCCCGCATACGTTCAGCCTGGGCTGGCAGCAGGTCGATGGCGATACACCGTTCGACTACGTCACCCGCGGCGCGATCTACCTGGGCAACGCCGTGCAGCTGTCCGATTTCAACGCACCCAACGAGAAATCCTGGCAAGCACGCTACGACGTGAACATGGGCGCTTTCGGTATTCCCGGCTTGAACCTGACAGCCTTGTATGTGCGCGGGTTCGATATCGATGGCAGCCACGTCGACCCGGCTGGCGGCTACGCCTACCTGGGCTACGGCAAGGGTGGCAGGCATTGGGAACGAGACCTGGAAGCGCGGTACGTAGTGCAGGATGGCGCAGCCAAGGGCATGGCCTTCTCGCTACGGCACAACGTCCACCGTGGCAATACTGCCCAGGCGGAGCTGGATGCCGACCAGATACGCCTGGCCGTGGAATATCCGTTGGGTGGCGGGCGCTGAGATCTACAGTAAACTGCTCGCCAGACCCAGCCCAAGGCCCGATCGATGCCCCGCCTTCCCAGATGCCTGATTCCGTTGTTCCTGCTCGCAGCCCTGGCCGCTTGCGACCAGGAGCCCAGCCGCGAAGAAAAGATCCTGGCCAACCTGCCACTGCAGGAAGCCTACGAGCACAACATCGACAAGATCGCCGCGCTGCTCGCACCCAAGCATCCGGGGCTGTCCCAGGAGCAGATCCAGGCCGTGGTGCGCAAGCACCTGACCGTCGAAGACCAACGCCAGGACCTGTTCAGGCTCTACAGCGAGGCGCATTTCAGCGATGCCGAGTTCGACCTGATCGTCACCGCCACCCAGGACCCTGCCAAGGCCAGGGCGCTGGAGGAAACCGAACAGGGCAGGCAGTTGAGCGAAAAACTCACCGCCCTGATGCGCGAGAGCGCAAACGATGGGAAAGCCCAGGCGCTGGCCGAGCAGCGCATGCAGCAGGTCGAGCAGGACCTGAGCGAACTGGAGCAGGCCACGCCATGAAATACCGGCGCGGCCCCCTGACGCCCCATGGCCACTACTCTGTATAACAGGTAAGGTTGTCACTCTTTCCCGCTGTTGAGGTCTGGATTGCCACACGCCAAGAAAGGCCTGCGCCTGGATCTGCGCACGTTGATCCTCATGCTGTCGGCGCTCACCGCCACGGTAATGCTGTTGACCAGCTATTTCGCCAGCTATCGCGTGCAGCGCCAGTTGTTGATCGATCACGCGCTGGAGGCCAACCGGGTGTATGCCGCGAAGCTTGCAGCCATCACCGAGACGTTCGTGGGCACTGCCCTGCAGCAGCTGGCTTTCAGCGCTACGGTACAGGGCGGGCAACTGGGCGATGCACAGCTCACGCAAGCCGAGACCGAACGCGTGTTGCGCCAGAGCCATGCCTTCAACTCGGTGTACCTGGTCGATGCCCAGGGCGTGCTCCGAGCCATTTCGCCAGCCCCTCTGCGCAAGGTACTGGGCACCCGCCTGCACACCCCGGGCGCGACCCAGGCACTGCAAGCACGCAAGACGCTGATCTCGACGCCATTCCTTTCAACCGCCAACAACCTGGTGGTGATGCTGTCGCAGCCTATCTTCAGCCCCGACGGCCAGTACCTGGGCTACGTGGGTGGCAGCTTGTACCTGCGCGAGCACAACATCCTCAACAGCCTGCTCGACAAGCACTTCTACAAGAACGGCGCCTATCTCTATGTGGTCGACCGTAACCGTCGCCTGCTCTATCACCCTGACACCCAGCGGGTGGGCACGGTGGTCAGCGGCAACGCCCTGGTCGATCGGATCGCCACCCTGGGTGACGGCACGCAGCAGGTGACCAACACCCACGGCGTGGAGATGCTCGCAGGCTTCGCCACGGTGCCCAGCACCGGCTGGGGCATCGTCGCCCAGCAGCCGTTGGCCCAGACCGTGATGCCGCTGCGGCGCCTGATCCTCGATGTGGTCGGTATCTCCGCCCCCTTGGCCCTGGTCGGCTCCCTGGTGCTTTGGTGGCTGGCCCTGGCCATCACCCGCCCACTGCGCCAGCTGGCAGCCGCCACACGCACCTTAGACAGGGCCGGCACGGCGGAACGCCTGCACAAAGTGCGCGCCTGGTACTTCGAGGCCGCCGAGCTCAAGCGTGCGCTGCTGTTCGGCCTGAACCTGCTGCAGGAACGCATCGGCCGGCTCAACCGCGACGCCCAGACCGACCCGCTCACGGGGCTGGGTAACCGTCGGCGCCTGGAATTCAGCCTGGCGCTGCTGGAGGCCGAGGCGCACGGCTTTTGCGTGGTGGCCCTGGATATCGACCACTTCAAGCGGATCAACGACGGCCACGGCCATGACGTCGGCGACCAGGTGCTCAAGCGCCTGGCCGAACTGATGCGCCGTTGCTGCCGCGAGGGCGACGTGCTGTGTCGAACCGGCGGCGAAGAGTTCCTCATCCTGCTGCCCAAGGCCAGCCTGGAGGTCGCGACGACCGTGGCCGAACGCCTGCGCAAAGGCGTGCAGGACACACCGATCGAGCCGGTGGGCGCCATCACCATCTCGCTCGGGGTCGCTTGCTGGGATGCACTGGGGGATGAAACCCCGACCGATGTGCTCAACCGTGCCGACCGGGTGCTGTATGCCGCCAAGCAGAACGGGCGCAACCGGGTGGTTGCCGAGCACACCCGCTGAAGGGCCAGCCTGTTCCGTCCGTCAGGACGTCGGCACTGCGCGAGCCTGGTCACGCTCGAACTCAGTAGACACCTGGATGGGAGATTCCCGATGAAGCATGCGCGCGTCCTTTCCCTGGGCCTGGCCCTCTGCCTGGGCGCTGGCGCCTCCGTGGCGCTGGCAGCGAACGAACCGAACACCCAGCGCGCCCCGAGCGAGCAGGTACCCGGCACCGGCACCATCGACCGTGACGGGGGCCCGATGGGCTCCGGCACACCGGGCGATGGCCTGGGCAGCGGAACCGGCACTGACGGCAACGACACCGACAACACCGGCGGCGACGGCACCGCCCATGGCAAGCCTGGGGAGGCAGGGCCCGGCACCGGCAACAGTGGCGACCTGGATGATTCCGGCAGCCCAGGTGGTGGCGCACCGCGCAATGACGACGCGCTCTAGGCTTGTCCCGCGATCAGGCCCACCGGCATTGCTGCGACATTCCACCACACCGCCGCGCTATACCGTTCATCCGCCCGGATGGTAGATTCGCCAACCATGAAAACCTCCCGCCAGACACGCGCGCTGACTGCCTGGGCGCTCTATGCCAGCGTCCTGTTCAGCCTGTTGCTGTGCGGCTTGCACCATGGCCAGATGAGTGGCCTGCGCCTGGCCGGGCTGGAGGGTGGTTTCTGCTCGCTCTCCAACGACCACGGCTCGGCCATCGACCTGGGCGACAGCGGCAGCGATCAGCACATGGCCCAGCTCGATTGCCCGGTGTGCTCGTCCTTTGCCCTGGCCGTACCGCTGGCCAGCCCCGCCTGGGCCTTCGCCCGGGCCCAGGGCAATACACCCTCGCCCATCGTAGCGCGCAGCTGGGCACAACCGCCGCCGCGCTACCTGCGCCCTGCGCTCAACCCCCGCGCCTCTCCCATCGCCTTCCCCGCTGCAGCGACCTTCGCCTGACGCCAGCCGCGCACGCTGGTGGTCAGCCATGACCTTTGCGTGGAAGCCATGACAACATGATTCGCAAGACCTCCCTGGTGCTCCTGATGGGCACCTGCAGCTACACCTGGGCGAGTTCCGCCCCTATCGAACTGAGCGCCACCACCATCGATGGCGAACGCCAGGCGCCCACCGGCGTTCAGCTGGACGAGCCGATTCGCACCGGTTCCCGGCTCGGCCTCAGTGCCCGAGAAACCCCGGCCTCGGTGAGCGTCTCGGACCGCCGCGTGATCGAGGAGCGCGGCGCCCAGGACACCCAGGATGTGATCAACGCCATGACCGGTGTGAACGCCTCGGCCAACCCCGGCTATGGCGGCTACGTGTCGTACCGCGGCTTCACCCAGAACCAGATCACCCAGCTCTACAACGGCATCAATCTGGGCTACAGCAGCGCCACCCGCCCTGTGGACGCCTGGGTCATCGATCGGGTCGAGCTGCTCGGCGGGCCTTCGTCGTTCCTGCATGGCGCCGGTGCCGTGGGTGGGTCGATCAACTACATCACCAAGCTGGCCAGCCGCGACGAGCAGACCGTCGATGCGCGGGTGCGCTATGGCAGCTACGACACCTCGGAAGTCGCCTTCGGCATTAACCAGGCCTTGGCCAGCAATCCGGCCGACGCCCGGCATTTCGCCCGCCTGGACTTCAGCCGTGGCCACGGCAATGGCTATGTCGATCGCAACGAACGCTGGACCGACAGCCTGGCATTCTCGCTGCTCAGCGACCTGTCGCCCAACCTGACCCATACCCTGGCCTTGGAATACCAGGAGGACAAAGAAGACAGCCCCTACTGGGGCGCGCCGATCCTGCCGGGGCGCAGCACCATGAAGATCGACCGGCATCGGCGCTTCGAAAACTACAACGTCGCCGATGGCCGCTACGAGCAGCGCGTACGCTGGCTGCGCTCGATCCTGGACTACCAGCTCAGCGACAGCACCAGCGTGCAGAACACCCTGTACCACTACAGCGCCCAGCGCGACTACCGCAACCTGGAGCGCTACGCCTACAACGACGCCGGCAACGTGGTGCGCTCCGGCCCCTACCTGCAGCGCCACGAACAGCGGGTGCTGGGCGACCGTATCGAACTGCGCCACGACCACTCGCTGTTTGGCCTGGCCAGCCAGTGGTCGCTGGGCCTTGACTACTCGCGCATGCGCCAGACGCTCTACCCCACTTCCGGTAGCTGGAGCGACGTGGTCGACCCGGACCACTTCGATCCCGGCAGCTTCGAGAACATCCCAGGCGTGAACAACGGCCTGACCAAGCAACGCCATCACGAAGTGACCAATCGCGCGCTGTTCGCCGAAAACCGCCTGCAGCTCACCGAACGCCTGGCTCTGCTGACCGGCCTGCGCTACGACTACCTGGACATGCAAGTGAACAACTATGGCCCTGTCTCGGCTACCAGCCCGGCCTACTTCGAACGTCGCTGGGAGCCACTGAGCGGGCGTGTCGGCCTGACCTACGCATTGACGCCATCGGCCAGCCTGTACCTGCAGTACAGCACCGCCGCCGACCTGCCGGCCGGCTCTCTGGCATCGGCCACCTATTCCAATGTGGGCTTGTTCGACTTGTCCAAGGGCGAGCAGTGGGAAGCGGGCAGCAAGTTCGATTTCCTCGACGGACGCGGCGCGGCGACGGTCGCGGTGTACCAGATCGTGCGCAAGGACTTCGCGGTGCGCGACTCCAACGACCCCAACGTGACCGTCCAGGCCGGCCAGCAGACCTCGCGCGGCATCGAACTGTCCGGTCGGCTGCAGGTCACACCGAGGCTGCTGGCCGAGGCCAACTATGCCTATGTCGATGCCAAGTACGATGAATTCAACGAAGCGGTCGGCGGCGAGTCGGTATCGCGCAAGGGCAATACCCCGGTCAACGTCCCGGCCAATGTCGCCAACCTGTGGCTCACCTACGCCTTCACCCCGGCCTGGTCGGCGGGAATGGACGTGCGCTTTGTCGACTCGGTGTATGCCGACAACGCCAACACCTTGGAAGCGCCCGCCTATACCTTGTTCGGCGCCTTCGCCCGTTATCGCCTGGATGAACACACCGCGATCACCGCACGGGTGCGCAACCTGACCGATGAGCTGTACGCCAAGCAGGCGTATGGCACGCAGTACTACATGGGCGCGCCGCGCACGTTCGAGGTGGCGATGGACCTGCGGTACTGACGGCCCTGCGGGACGCGTATCAAGAATAACCAGCCGCTTGGGCTGTGCGGCGCGAGAAAGGACAGCAGCACCTTCGCTACTTGGAACTTCCAGCAGCGGAGATGCTGTTTCCTCCCTTTAACACGCAGTACATGGTCATCCGACCATTACCTGATAACTTACGTCAATCAGGCGTCAACCCGCCGACGCACTTACACCGCGCGTCTTTTTGAAAAAACATTCCGACTGGCGTGGAAAAATCCTTCAGCTATCGTCATTCACATGACGATCGGAGGTGGATCATGAAAGCCATGTGGCGCTTTGGGCCATGCCTCTTTTTGGCACTCACAGGTTGCTCAATCACCAATCAGGGCGCCGTGGACTATCGCTACAGCCGACCCGGTACCGAGGCAGCGACGTTAAGTTCAAAGTATGTGTCTGCGGCAAAGGCTAAAAATGCGCTGAAGACGGGTGACCCTGTCACCATTACCTTGAAACAGGTGTATATCAATCAACTAACTGAATTCAAGACACCCTTACGCTACGTTCGGTTCGAGCCAACAACGGGGGATGTTGCCATCATCGCGAGCGCCTGCGAAAGCCCGTGCAAGCGAAACTTTGGTCCAGAAGGTTTAAGAAACTCAAAGGTCATTTTTTATTCGAACGATGTACGAGAAAGGCAGTTCCTCAATCTGTCGAACCTGCAAGGCATCTATGGCCCCATCAGCTATACTGGGAAGCCGCTTAAAATAGACCTTTACATGATTGAGCTCGACGAATCCGGCGAACAAATCAAACAACTGTTGAGCAACCTGGCAACACTCGGGCAAACCTTCTATCCGCCGGCCCATCCCGCCGCCACAGTTCTCACCACCCTTGCCGATACTTTTATACGGGATGATCAAGACGATAATATTTTCACGTACTCGTTTGACCTCATTGCACACCGGTCGGATGACGGCATCCTGAACCCCAATACGGCCTACCTTGAAACCGGTAATTACATCCTCGTCCGCAGTGAGAACCGCGAGCGGGCCGTGCCGTGGGACAACCTTGGATTCAACACCCCGACAGGCCGACTGGTATATAGAAAAGACAATTGCGTTAACGCCAGCGAACCCAACCCAAGCTGCTATTTCACCGACAGCTCGTATGCCGTCTTGGAAATCAACAAGGCCGCGAGCGCGATTGCCAACACCAACGATGAACAGCAAGTGCTCTATTCCACGCTTCGCCAACAAATTGAGCAAGCGTCAGCGAGCGCTCCACTGTCGACCGAAAAGATAGACGCATTAAAGGAGGAACTGACCAGCATCGATATACGCAATCAATCGGTCAGTGCTTTGAGCCGTATCGAAGGCAGCCAGCCAGACAGCGCCCAGCGCAGAGCTGCCACGTTGTCCTTCGTGACCCTGTGGTCTGACACCGACAAGGTTGTGGCCGCCAAGGATGCGGATATGGTTGCCACGCGCTTCAACTCAATACTCGTGGGGTGCACGGGTATCTCCGAACAACAAATGATCGCATACCACGACGAAGTGAAACATCGTGCAATCACGGATAAAGCATCGCTCCTCAATACCTTGAACACATGCACCCTACGCTGATTGACCTCTCCCGGAGGGGACTATGAAGACGCCAGCCCTTACTATATTGATGGTGCTGCTCATGACGTTCGGCGTGAGTGTTTCCCCACCGGCCACAGCCGAAGAATACTTTGGCGAGTTTCCAGACATATTAAAAGGGGTGTTTGACCACACCGCCAAGCCTCGCCCACTCTTCAAACTTTCGGATGACTATAGGTTCATCGACCCAAACGGTGTGTTGTGGACCACACCACAAGGAACCGAAGTCGACGGCGCGTCAATCCCCCAAGTGTTCTGGTCTTATATAGGTGGACCATTCGAAGGCGAGTACCTCAGTGCGTCCGTCATCCATGACCATTATTGTAGAACCCGCACTCATACCGCCCACGACACCCATAGAAATTTCTACTACGGCATGCGCGCCGCCGGTGTCCCCGAGTGGAAAGCATCGTTTATGTATTGGGTGGTCAATACGTTCGGCCCCAGCTGGAAGATCGAAAAGCGCATACGCATGGCACACAATTGCCAGGCACTTCCATCGGGTGATGTCGAATGCCAGTCAGTGCCGGTCATACAGGAAGAAGTCGTTACGTTACCCGCGGCAGACCTCTCTGACCCCGAGGTGCTGGCCGTCGCGATAGGCAAAGCCAATGCCATCGCAAAAAATTTACTGACCAGCGAGGGCAAAACGCTCGAGCGGTTAAATGATCAAGAAATTGTTGCCAACGTGCAAAACATCGAAAAAAGTTCGCAATCTTACAGGGACCTCTTCGTCAAGAAAGACTTCCAGCACTCCGCAGCGCAAATAGGCATTCTGGCTGAAACACCCCATAACGGTCCTCTTTATTTAGAGCCCTGGGAAGGCCATACGCTTCCGGCGCCTAAGGACGCCGCACTTTTGACACCTGGTGTGGTTGCTGAACACCCAGGATCACGCGGTTTCATCCTAAAAGGAAACAACGAAGAATTGATCAAGCACAAGGTCAACTTGGAGTCCATTGGTTCCAAGTCCATCCTGAAAAAAGAGCCGGCGATGCAATGGCGGTAAACCTTGTATCCCGGAGCCGTTTTGATGACCGAACACGGTCCTTTCGGCCAAAACAGGTATCCCAATGTCGCCCACAAAAAAGCGACTTTGTTCTCTTGCCGTTCTACTGAGCCCTACAACAACGATGCCGCGGCCCGACCGCGGCACTTTCGTCCAGGCTGCCCATGAAGACCGGAGAACACCCCCATGTCCATACCCCATGAGGTATCCCCCGCCACCCTGCGCCGGGTGATCGCCGCCTCGGCCATTGGCAACTTCGTCGAATGGTTCGACTTCGCCGTCTATGGTTTCCTCGCTACGCTGATCGCCAGCCTGTTCTTCACCGGGGAGGACTCGAGCATCGCCCTGCTCAAGACCTTCGCCGTGTTCGCCGTGGCGTTCGCCCTGCGCCCGCTGGGCGGCATTGTGTTCGGTGCCTTGGGCGATCGCCTGGGACGCAAGCGCATCCTGTCGCTGACCATCCTGCTGATGGCCGGCTCCACGACCCTGATCGGCCTGCTGCCGACCTACGCCAGCATCGGCCTGGCAGCCCCGTTGCTGCTGACCCTGGCCCGGTGCCTGCAAGGCTTTTCGGCCGGTGGCGAATATGCCGGCGCCTGCGCCTACCTGATGGAGCACGCACCCCAGGACAAACGCGCCTTCTACGGCAGCTTCGTGCCGGTGTCGACCTTCTCGGCCTTCGCCTGCGCGGCGGTGATCGCCTATGCCCTGGAGGCCAGCCTGACCCCCGAAGCGATGAGCAGCTGGGGCTGGCGGATTCCCTTCCTGATCGCGGCGCCGCTAGGGCTGGTGGGCCTGTACCTGCGCTGGCGCATGGAAGAAACCCCGGCCTTCCGCGAGGCCATGGCAGAGGGCAAGGAACACAGCCATTCGCCGCTCAAGGACACCCTGCGCCATCATGGCCGGGCGATCCGCAACCTGGGGGCATTCATCTCCCTGACCGCGTTGTCGTTCTACATGTTCACCACCTACTTCTCCACCTACCTGCAGATGGTCGGCAACCTGACCCGTGCCCAGTCGCTGCTGGTGTCCACCGTGGCGCTGCTGGTGGCAGCCGTCGGGTGCCCCCTGGCCGGTGCCTTCTCCGACCGCGTCGGGCGGCGCAAGACCATTGGCTTTACCTGCCTGTGGGTGATGGTGGCGGTGTTTCCGGCCTACTGGCTGGCCAGCTCGGGATCGATGACGGGTGCCTTGCTGGGGGTGATTCTGCTGGCGATCGGCGCCTTGCTCAGCGGCGTGGTCACTGCAGCCCTGCTCTCGGAAAGCTTCCCGACCCGCACCCGCTATACCGCCTCGGCAATCACCTACAACGTGGCCTATACCCTGTTCGGTGGCACCGCACCGCTGGTGGCGACCTGGTTGATCAGCCAGACCGGCAGCAGCCTGGCACCGGCGTTCTACCTGGTGGCGATCGCCTTGGTGGCACTGGTGGGTGGCCTGGCACTGCCGGAGACGTCGCGGATATCGCTGCATGAAGAAATCGGTGAGCGTCAAGCTGAAGCGATGTAGATCCAAAGGCGCAATCGCCGGTAAACCGGCTCTCATAGAACAACGCATAACTATTTGAGTTTGCAGGTCCTTTGTGGGAGCCGGCTTGCCGGCGATGGGCTGCGTAGCAGCCCCAAGGCGTTTAGTCTAACGCCCCCTCCTCACGCCGATGCGCCCACTGGTACAACGCGGGCAGTACCAGCAACGTCAGCGCCGTCGACGACAGGATCCCGCCAATCACCACCGTCGCCAGTGGCCGCTGCACCTCGGCACCGGTGCCGGTGGCCAGGGCCATCGGAATGAACCCAAGCGACGCCACCAGCGCGGTCATCAGCACCGGCCGCAGGCGCGTCAGCGCACCTTCTTCGATAGCCCCACGCAGCGACCGGCCCTCTTCGCGCAGGTTGCGGATGAAGGCGATCATCACCAGACCATTGAGCACCGCTACCCCGGACAACGCAATGAAACCGACTCCGGCGGAGATCGACAGCGGGATATCCCGCAACCACAGCGCCAGCACCCCGCCGGTCAGGGCGAAGGGGATGCCGGTAAACACCAGCAGGCCATCCTTGAGGTTGTTGAACATCATCAGCAGCAAAGCCATCACCAGCAGCAGCGCCACCGGTACCACCACCTGCAAGCGCTCGGCGGCCGACTGCAATTGCTCGAACTGGCCGCCCCAACGCGTCCAATAACCCGGCGGCACTTGCACCTGGTCGATCAAGGTCTGCTCGGCCTCTTCGACGAACGAGCCCAGGTCACGCCCTCGCACGTTGGCACTGACCACCACCACCCGCTTGCCATCCTCGCGGCTGACCTGGTTCGGGCCCAGTTGCAGGTTGAGCGTGGCGACCTGGGACAGCGGAATGAAACCGATCTGCGTCGCACCTGCCGCCGCGCTGGCCGGCACCGGGATGAGCAGGTTGGACAGCCCGTCGACATCGGTACGCAAGGCCTCGGACAGGCGCACCACCATGTCGAAACGTCGGTCGCCTTCATACAGGGTACCGGCCGTTCGGCCGCCGACGGCAATGGCGATGGCGTCCTGCACATCACCGATGTTCAGGCCGTGGCGGGCGGCCTTGTCGCGGTCGATATCGATGGTCAGCACCGGCAGCCCGGTGGTCTGTTCGACCTTTACCTCCGAAGCCCCCGGCACCTGTTGCAAGGTGGCGGCGATCTGCGCGGCGGTGCGGTTGAGCACCGCCATGTCGTCGCCGAACACCTTCACCGCCACGTCGCTGCGCACGCCGGAAATCAGCTCGTTGAAACGCAGCTGGATCGGCTGGGAGAGCTCGTAGTTGCTGCCCGGCACGCTGGCGGCGGCGCGCTGCACCTGGGCGATCAGTGCGTCGCGCGGCTTACCCGGGTCGGCCCATTGCTCGCGTGGCTTGAGCATGACGTAGGCGTCGGAGATGTTCGGCGGCATCGGGTCGGAGGCGATCTCGGCGGTGCCCGTGCGGGCGAATACTCGCTCCACCTCAGGCACCTGGGCGATGATGGCCTTTTCCAGCTGCTGCTGCATCTGCACTGACTGGCTGAGGCTGGTACCCGGCACGCGCAAGGCCTGCAGCGCGAAGTCGCCTTCGCTGAGGCTGGGAATGAATTCGCTGCCCATGCGGCTGGCCAGCATGCCAGACAACAGTACCAGGGTAGCGGCCCCGGCGAACGCCAGGTTGCGATGGCCCAGCACCCAGCCCAGCACCGGCGCGTAGCGCTGGCGGGCGGTACGCATCACCACGCCCTCTTCTTCCTTCACTTTGCCGGTGACGAACAGCGCGATGGCCGCCGGGACGAAGGTGACCGACAGGATCATCGCGCCCAGCAAGGCGATCACCACGGTGAACGCCATGGGGTGGAACATCTTGCCTTCGACCCCGGTCAGGGCAAAGATCGGCAGGTACACGACCATGATGATCAATTGGCCGTAGATCAAGGGCCTGCGCGCCTCGCGGGCGGCGGCGAACACTTCGTGGAAGCGCTCGGCGCGGGTCAGCATGCGCCCATGGCGCTGCTGCGCTTGGGCAAGCCGGCGAATGGCGTTCTCGACGATCACCACCGCGCCATCGACGATGATGCCGAAATCCAGGGCCCCCAGGCTCATCAGGTTGGCGCTGACCTTGTTGCTGAACATACCGGTGAAAGTGAACAGCATCGACAACGGGATGACCATGGCCGTGATCAATGCCGCACGGATATTGCCGAGAAACAGGAACAGCACGGCAATCACCAGGATCGCGCCTTCCACCAGGTTCTTCTTCACCGTGGCGATGGCTTTTTCCACCAGGTTGGTGCGGTCGTACACCGTCACCGCTACCACCCCCTTCGGCAGGCTGCGGTTGACCTCGGCCAGCTTGGTTGCCACAGCCTGGGACACTGCGCGGCTGTTTTCGCCGATGAGCATGAACACCGTGCCCAGCACCACCTCGCGGCCATTCTCGGTGGCCGCGCCGGAGCGCAGTTCCTCGCCCAGCCCGACCTGGGCGACATGGCTGACCCGGATCGGCGCACCATCGGCACTGGAGATGACGATATTGGCGATGTCCTCGGCCGACGCCACCTGGCCCGGAGCACGGATCAGCAGCTGCTCGCCGTTGCGCTCGATGTAGCCGGCACCTACGTTGGCGTTGTTGCGTTCCAGGGCCCCGATCAGGTCATTGAGCGTGAGCTTGTAGGCCGCCAGGCGCTTGGGGTCCGGGGCAATCAGGTACTGCTTGGCATGCCCACCGATGGTGTTGACCTCGGCCACGCCGGGCACGTTGCGCAGTTGCGGCTTGATGATCCAGTCTTGGATCACCCGCAGGTCGGTGGCGGTGTAGGGCGTACCATCGTCCTTCAGCGCACCCGGCTCGGCCTCCACCGTCCACAGGAAGATTTCGCCCAGGCCCGTGGAAATCGGCCCCATGGCCGCCTCGATGCCTTCCGGCAACTGCTCGCGGGCCACTTGCAGACGCTCGTTCACCAGTTGCCGGGCGAAGAAGATATCGGTGCCGTCATCGAAGATCACCGTCACCTGGGACAAGCCCGAGCGCGACAGCGAGCGGGTCTGCTTCAGCCCGGGCAGGCCGGCCATGGCCGTCTCGATGGCGAAGGTGATGCGCTGCTCGGTTTCCAGCGGCGAATAGCCGGGTGCGGCGGTGTTGATCTGCACCTGGACATTGGTGATGTCCGGAACCGCGTCGATGGGCAGTTTCTGGTAGCTGTTGATGCCCACGGCGGCCATCAGCACCACCGCGAGCATGACCACCAGGCGCTGCTCGATGGCGAATTGGATCAGGCGTTCGAACATGGATACGTCCCCGGGTCAGTGGCTATGCTCGGCCGAGCCCTTGCCGAGCTCGGACTTGAGGACGAAGCTGCCGGCGGCCGCCACCTGGGTGCCGGCGGCAAGGCCGTCGATGATTTCCACCTGGCCGGCGTCGCGCCGGCCGGTCTTGACCGGGCGGGCCTCGAACCCCTCCTCGGTGCGGGCGAAGACCACGGTCTGCGCATCCCAGGCCTGCAAGGCCGCTTCCGGCACCACCACGGCTGCGTCGAAGCGCTCTACATTCACCGCGATCGTCACGAATAACCCTGGACGCCAGGCGCCGTTGGGGTTGGCCAGGGTGGCGCGGGCGGTGGCGGCGCGGTTCTGCTCGCCGAGCAGGTTGCCGACATAGTTGACCTTGCCTTGCACTTCGGCGCCCAGATCCGGTGCACTGACCGTCACGTTTCGCCCAGTGGTCACCCGACCCAGGTCGCGAGGCGTGACGGCGAAGGTCGCCCATACCCGGCTGAGGTCCGAGAGGATGAAGGCATTGCTGGTTTCATCGACCACCTCGCCCACGGTCAGGTGCTTTTCCACCACCACCGCATCGAACGGTGCGCGCAGCTCATAGCGATTGCCGGCCCCCGCCGGCGCCACGGCAGCGACTTTCTGCCGGGCGTTGGCCAAGGCGATCTCGGCCTCCTGCAACGCCTGGCGGGCTTGCAGGTAGTCCTGCTCGGCGCTGATGCGCGCCTGCCACAATTGCTGTTCGCGCTTGAAGGTCAAGCGCGCCAATTCCAAGCGCCGCTGGGCGGCCTGTTGTTCGCTGCGCAACTCGGAGATCTGCTGGCTGGCGATCACCGCCAGCACCTGACCGCGCTTGACCGCCTGACCCAGCTCGGCATGCACCGCCTCAACCACGCCCGGAACCCTTGGCACCACATGGGCGGTGCGGTCTTCGTCAAAGCGGATTTCACCAGGGAAGCTGATGGCGGTGCCCAACGTCATTGGCCCGGCAGCGGCCAACTGCACGCCAGCGGCTTCGATCTGAGCGGCACTGAGGTGCAGGCTACCCTCCCGCTCGGCGTGTGCCTCGCCGCCCTCCTCGTCATGGCCGTGGCCATCATCCTGCTTGCCATCGCGGGCGTGGGTTTGTTCGCCATGGTCATCCCGGGCCTTGCCGGCGGTGTTGGTCCAGGCCAGGCCGCCCAGGCCGAACACGGCGATGGCGGCGGCCAGGAGGGCTATTCTGCGGGTGCTGTTCATCGTTACTCCTGAAAAAATTCTGGGTACCTGGGGCCGCCGTGCGGCCCTTTCGCGGCACGAGGCCGCTCGATCAAACCGTGTAGGAGCGGCCTCGCGCCGCGAAAGGGCTGCAACGCAGCCCCCCCAATCAGAACCCCTCACCCAGGTCGCCATAGATGCGCTCCACCTGCGCCCTGGCATCGGTGGCCAAAGCCAGGGCATCCAGGTACAGCCCGCGCGCCTCGATCAGCGTGCGCTGGGCATCGAGCACGTCGAGGAAGGCGAACTTGCCCATTTCGAACCCTCGCGTGGCGGTGTCCACCGCCTGCTGGGCCGACGGCAGGATGGTGCGGTCGTACGCCTGCACCTCCTCCATGGCGGTGGTCCACTGGCTGACGGCGCTACGGGTGTCGCTGCGCAGGCGGAGTTCGACGGCGTTGCGCAGGTCACGGGCCTGGTCGGCGCGACGGGCAGCAGCCAGCACGTTGCCCTGGTTGCGATCGAACAAGGGCAGCGGCATCGACACCCCGATCACATTCACCCGTTCGCGGTCTTCACGGCTGTACTGGCTGCCCAGGCTCACGGTGAGGTCGGGAATACGCTGGGCCTTCTCCGAGCCCAAGGCTGCCTCGCCCCGCTGGATCTGCACCTCGGCCAGGCGCCATTCGGCGGTTTGCGCGACCCTGTCGAGCAAGGCCTCGGCGCGGGGCGCGGGCCCTGGCGACAGGTGGCTGGCATCGAGGCGGTCGAAGGTGGCCAACGGGCTGCCGGTCAGGCGCGCCAAGGCCTGGTAGGCGACCGTGCGCTGGGACTCGGCACGACGCACCTGAGCCTGGGACTGGGCCAGTTGCACCTGGGCCCGGGTCGCCTCGACCGGCGAAGACTGGCCGGCCTGAACCCGCCCCTCTACCACTCGCAGGCCGCGCTCGGTCAAAGCCTGGGACTGTTGGGCCAGCTCCAGTGCGGTCTGGGCCCGCAGGGCGGCATGGAAGGCTTGCACCACGTCAGCGCGCAGGCCATTGCGCTGGCGCTCCAACTCGAGTCGAGCCACCGCCTGGCCGGCAGTGGCCACTTCGATCCGCGCACCACGCTTGCCACCGAGCTCCAAGGCCTGGCTGAGCGTCACGGTGGTGGTGCTGGTGTCGCGGCGAGTGTCCTCGACCTCCCAGGACAGCTCAGGGTTGGGTACCAGACCGGCCTGGCGCCGCTCGCCCTCGGCGATGCCGATTTCACGGCCTGCCGCGGCCAGTTCAGGGTTCTGGGCAAAGGCGGCGTCGAGCGCCTGGGGCAGGCTCAAGCCTTGTGCCGCCTGCAGCTGCGGCATGACAAACACAGCCAATAGCAGGCCAAACAAGGCAGTGTTGCGGGGTGTAGCACGGTTGCACGGCACGGTCAGGTCCTCGTCGACAAGCGTCGGAAAGCTTGGCGAGGGACTCTAGGGCGGGCCTCTTATCGTCTCGGTGGCATGAACATTACAATTTTGAAAAAAAGCGAGCCCAGGCGCTAATGCCGGTCAGTTAAGCCTTATCGGCTGCACTTGGGGCTGCTATGCAGCCCATCGCCGGCAAGCCGGCTCCCACCGGGACAGTGCTGTCCTCAAGGCTGACGCGTTACTTGTGGGAGCCGGCTTGCCGGCGATGGGCGTGCAGCGCCCCGCGTCCTTAACCGACAGGCCCAGGCGCCACTCGTAACGCACCTCATCACTCCGCCAGCAATGCCTGGATCACCTGCTCCTGCCCGGCATAGTCACCTTCACCGAAATGCACATGGCGCACCTGCCCCGTGCGGTCGATGAAGTAATGCGCGGGCCAGAACTGGTTGCCCCAGGCGTTCCAGACCTGGTAGTCGTTGTCGACGGCCACCGGATAGGCGATGCCGAGGCTGGCCACCTTCTGGCGCAAGGTACCCACATCATGCTCGTAGTCGTACTCCGGCGTATGCACGCCGATCACCACCAAACCCTGGTCGGCATAGCGTCGCGACCAATCGTTGACGTGAGGCAGGCTGCGCTGGCAGTTGACGCAATCCCAGGTCCAGAAGTCCACCAGCACCACCTTGCCCTTGAGCGCCGGAGCGTCCAGCGGAGGTGAATTGAGCCACTGACTGGCCCCGGCCAAAGAGGGCATGGGCTGCTGGCCGTCCCTGGCCATCAGGTAACCGGCCAGGCCCACGCCCACTAACCCAAGGACCAGGGCACCGATTCTCAGCACCAGGCGTCGATCAGCTCTCATGGCAACCACCGGTAGCATAGGTGCGGTATTCAACGCTCTGACGCTCGCCATGGGAGTCCAGGTAGTCCATGCGGGTGGTCACGATGCCACAGGCATTGCGCTGGTCATCCTTGATCGACAGTACTTTGCTTACATCCAGCCGGTCACCGTAACGGTACTGCATCACGCTATCGTCCATCGGCATGCTGCTGGCCTGGGCGCCCAGGGCGGCGAAGCCGAACAGGGCGAAAAAGGCGGCGGTGGCGAAGGTCTTGGCGGTCATGGCATCTCTCCTGTGAGTTGTGCAGGTGGGGAGCAAGTTCCCCGGTCGAGAGCCATTTCACGCCTGGCAGGTATCGGCGATGTGTCTGGACAGCGGGCGATGTGCTTTTTCCTGTATCCATGCAGGCTCCAGATACACTGCAATACAAACCCCGGCACGCAAGTACCCGAACGCTCGGTACACTGCCCCCACCCTCCCTCATACAGGAACCAGCCCGATGGAACACGTCGATCACATTCTGATCGTCGACGACGACCGCGAGATCCGCGAACTGGTCGGCAACTACCTGAAGAAGAACGGCCTGCGTACCAGCATCGTCGCTGATGGCCGGCAGATGCGCGCCTTCCTGGAGAACAACACCGTCGACCTGGTGGTACTCGACATCATGATGCCGGGCGACGACGGCCTGGTGCTGTGCCGTGAGCTGCGCGCCGGCAAGCACCGCAACACCCCGGTGCTGATGCTGACCGCACGTAACGACGAGACCGACCGCATCATCGGGCTGGAGATGGGCGCCGACGACTACCTGACCAAGCCCTTCTCCGCCCGTGAGCTGCTGGCACGGATCAACGCCGTGCTGCGCCGCACCCGCATGCTGCCGCCCAACCTGACCATCAGCGAGAGCAGCCGACTGATCGGCTTCGGTCAATGGCGGCTGGATACCACCGCGCGCCACCTGCTCGACAGCGACGGCACGCTGGTGGCCCTGAGCGGCGCCGAATACCGCCTGCTGCGGGTATTTCTCGACCATCCACAGCGTGTGCTCAGTCGCGAACAGTTGCTCAACCTTACCCAGGGCCGCGAGGCAGACATCTTCGACCGCTCCATCGACTTACTGGTCAGCCGCCTGCGCCAACGCCTGGGCGACGATGCCAGGGAAGCCAATTGCATCAAGACCGTGCGCAGCGAGGGCTATGTGTTCTCCCTGCCGGTCCAGTTGCTCGAGTCGCCGTCATGAGGTGGCCGCGCACCCTCGCCTCGCGCCTGGCGCTGATCTTCTTCACCGGCCTGGTGCTGGCCTATGGGCTGTCGTTCAGCCTGCAGCTCTACGAGCGCTACATCAGCAGCCGTTCGATGATGCTGAGCAACCTGGAACAGGACGTGGTCACCTCGGTGGCAATCCTCGATCGCTTGCCGGCCGAAGAGCGCGCCGCCTGGTTGCCGCGGCTGCAACGGCACAACTACCGCTACCTGCTGAACAGTGGTACCAGCGGCCAGGTCATGCCGACCGAGGATCCGCCCATGGCTGCCGAATCGATCGTCAAGGCGATCGGCCAGCGCTATCACCTGACCTTCCAGGAAATCCCAGGCCCGGCGCCGCACTTCCAGGCGCACCTGCAACTGGCCGATGGCGCGCCATTGACCATCGATGTCACACCTGCCGGGGTGCCGGTGGCCAGGTGGCTGCCCACCGTGTTGCTGATTCAGCTGGCGGTATTGCTGGGCTGTACCTGGCTCGCCGTGCGCCTGGCCATTCGCCCCTTGACTCGCCTGGCCCAGGCGGTGGACAACCTCGATCCGGACAAACCCGGCCCGCTTTTGGACGAAAGCGGCCCACGCGAAGTGCGCTACGCCGCACTGGCCTTCAACGCGCTGCAAGCGCGCATCGCCGCCTACCTGAAGGAGCGCATGCAGCTGCTGGCGGCCATTTCCCATGACCTGCAAACCCCCATCACGCGCATGAAGCTGCGGGTCGAGGTGATGGATGAGGGCCTGGAGAAAGACAAGCTGTGGAGCGACCTGACGGCCATGGAGCATCTGGTGCGCGAAGGCGTGGCCTATGCCCGCAGCATGGACAGCGGCACCGAGGCGCCCTGTCGGGTCAAGCTCGATGCCTTCCTCGACAGCCTGGTATTCGACTACCAGGACAGTGGCGCGAAGGTCGAGCGCCTCGGCGCTGCTGACATCACCTTGCAGACCCGCCCCCATGCCCTGCGCCGGGTGCTGGTGAACCTGGTGGACAACGCCCTGAAGTTCGCCGGAGCGGCGCAGCTGGAAGTCGAGCATGCAGGCACCAGTACCTTGATTCGCGTGCTGGACGAAGGGCCCGGTATCCCGCCCACAGAGCTCGATGATGTGCTCAAGCCCTTCTATCGGGTCGAGGGCTCACGCAACCGCAGCACCGGCGGTACCGGGCTGGGGCTGGCCATCGCCCACCAACTGACCCAGGCCATGGGCGGACGCCTGACCCTGAGCAACCGCAAAACAGGCGGGCTGTGTGCAGAAATCGAGCTCAAGTGAAGCCACGCACCGGCAACGGTCTACATGAAGATACACAGGCCCCACCCGCCCGACACATTGCAGATACCCCGCGCCAGCATACTCCCGAGCACACACACCGCTCGGGAGACCTGCTGATGAACACCCTTACCCAACACGCCGGCTGCAAGCCATTCATCCTGCTCGACCGCGTCGGCGCCTGGGGCGCCGACCTGCCCTTGCGCCTGTTCCTGGCCTGGGAGTTCTTCGAGTCGGGCCTCGAGAAGTTCAACGGTGCCAACTGGTTCACCGACCTGCAGTCGAGCTTCCCATTTCCGTTCAACCTGCTACCTGCGGGCCTGAACTGGCAGCTCTCGCTATGGGCGGAGTTGATCTGCCCCTTGCTGCTTCTGCTCGGTTTGGGCACTCGCCTGGCCTCGGCGGTGCTCATGGTGGTCACGGTGGTGGCCATAGCGGCGGTGCACTGGCCAAGTCAATGGTCGAGCCTGGCAGAACTGGCCCGGGGCTACGCGATCACCGACCAGGGCTACGGCAACTTCAAGCTGCCGTTGATCTATCTGGTCGCCCTGCTGCCCCTGTTGCTCAAAGGCGCTGGCCGTCTGAGCCTGGATCACTGGCTGTTCCGTCGCCGCACGATCGTACAAACGCTAAAAGCCTCATGACGTACATTCGGCGACATTGAGGCATTCGCAAAAACGCGTGCCCGGTAAATTCACACCACCAGGCTTCGTCCTTGTTGATAGCCACCTACAAGGGAAAACCCACCGTGGACCTGCAGCCAATCCTGGGCAAACTGTTCGCCAACGCCACCGGCGTTGGCCTCGAAGGCGTCTTCCAGTTCATCTTCGATGACTGCCGGGCCTTGTGGTTCGAGGCCGGTGGCTCGGGGGGCAGCGGGCGGCACGCCGCGCCTGACGTCACCATCGAGGTGGCGACCGGCGACTTTCTCGCCATCATGGACGCGAGCGCCAATGTCGAGGAATTGTTCGCCAACGGCAAGCTGACGATCAGCGGCAACCTGGGGCTGGCAACGCTACTGCCCCAAGCCATCGATGTTGCCCTCAAAGGTGGGCCGGCGCCTGCCATCGAGGCCAATCGGCGCTACCCTGCCCGCGAACGCGCCAGCGATCGCCTGTCGGCACGCCAGGCCCCGTTGCGGGTCATCGAACGTCGACCTCGCGCAGGCCTTTCGCCAGACGAATTCCGCCAGCGCTACATGCTCCATGGAATACCCGTGGTGATCAGCGATGCCCTGCACGACTGGCCGTTGTTCAGCAACGGTCGCCAAGCTTCGCTGGAGCTGTTCGCCGACCTGCAGGGCATCACCCGCCACGGCGACTATGTGAAGAAAACTTTTTCCACCGAACGGGATTTTCGCTCCACCTCCATGGCTGAATTCATCGCCAGCCTCGATGCCCCGGTCGCTTCTTCCCCGGACGGCCAACCACCGGCCTACATGGGCAACAACATCGTGCCCGCGCAGTTGCTGGAGCATATCCGCTACCCGAACTACTTCGACCCCGGGCAGTACATTCCGCCACGCATCTGGATCGGCCCCAAGGGCACCCTGACACCGTTGCATCGGGACGACAGCGACAACCTGTTCGCCCAGGTCTGGGGCGAGAAGGCCTTCATCCTGGCGGCGCCTCATCATCGCGATGCCCTGGGCTGCTGGGCGACCTCGCCCAACGGCGGGCTGGAGGGCTGCGACGTGGAACCGCGTGCGCCCGATTTCGCGCGTTTCCCTGGAGCACGGGCAGTCTGTTTCATGGAAGTGGTGCTGCAGGCCGGGGACCTGTTGTTCCTGCCTGAAGGGTGGTTCCACCAGGTGGAGTCGAAGTCCACGTCGCTGTCGGTGAACTTCTGGGTGCAGTCAGGGCGCGGCTGGCCGCATTCACCATTGCCCGACGCCGACCTGGTGGTAGCGGCCGCCGACTAGGCTCTGTCTGAAAAGCCTTGATACTTGGTCATGCTGCGTTGAAAACAGCCTCGGAATGCTCATTTACAACCCGTAAACTCCGCTTCCTCGGCTGTTTTCGCCTTGCCTGACCGGCGTCTCAAGACTTTTCAGACAGAGCCTAGAAAACGCGACCGCAGGGCGAGCCCGCGATCGCGTCGTTCATGGGTGCGCTCGCCTGCGATCAGCGCAGGTCGAAGCGATCGAGTTCCATGACTTTTACCCAGGCCGCGACGAAGTCCCTGACGAACTTGCCTGCCCCATCGCTGCTTGCGTATACCTCGGCCAGGGCGCGCAACTGGGCATGGGAGCCGAACACCAGGTCGACCCGGGTCCCCGTCCACCGCAATTGGCCAGTTTTGCGGTCACGCCCCTCGAAGGTCTCGTTGTCCGCCGAGGTCGGGGTCCATTGCACGGCCATGTCCAGCAGATTGCGGAAGAAGTCGTTGCTCAGCGTACCGGGCCTGTCGGTGAACACGCCGTGCGGACTGCCACCGGCATTGGCCCCGAGCACCCGCAGGCCGCCGATCAGGACGGTCATTTCGGGGGCGGTGAGGGTCAGCAGTTGGGCTTTGTCCAGCAACAGCTTCTCGGCCTTGACGCTGTAGCGAGCCTTGGAGAAGTTGCGGAAACCATCGGCCAGCGGCTCCAGCACCCCGAAGGATTCAACGTCGGTCTGCGCCTGGGACGCATCCATGCGCCCGGGCCTGAATGGCACGTTTACCTCATGCCCGGCGTCACGGGCGGCTTTTTCAACGGCGGCGCTACCAGCCAGCACGATCAGGTCGGCCAGGGAAACCCGCTTGCCCGAGGCATTGAACTCGCCCTGGATCTTCTCCAGCACCTTCAGCACCTTGTCCAGTTGCTCGGGCTGGTTGGCTGCCCAGAACTTCTGCGGTGCCAGGCGCAGTCGCCCGCCGTTGGCACCACCGCGCTTGTCCGAACCGCGAAAGGTCGAAGCCGCGGCCCAGGCAGTGGCCACCAGTTCCGCCACGCTGAGCCCCGAGGCCAGCACCTTGGCCTTGAGGGACGCGATGTCCTGCTCATTCACCAGGGGGTGGTCGACCTTGGGGATCGGGTCCTGCCAGAGCAATTCCTCTTCAGGCATCTCCGGGCCCAGGTAACGCGCCAGAGGCCCCATGTCCCGGTGGATGAGCTTGTACCAGGCGCGGGCGAAGGCGTCGGCCAGCTGTTCGGGGTGTTCCTTGAAGCGACGGGCGATCGGCTCATAGATCGGGTCGAAACGCAGGGCCAAATCGGAGGTAAGCATCGAGGGCGCGTGGCGCTTGCCTGGGTCATGGGCATCGGGGATCCGCCCTGCCCCTGCGCCGCCCTTCGGCCGCCACTGGTGGGCGCCGGCCGGGCTCTTGGTCAGTTCCCAGTCGTAATTGAACAGGTTTTCCAGGTACTCATTGCTCCACTGCGTGGGGGTCGAGGTCCAGGTCACTTCCAGGCCGCTGGTGATGGTGTCGCCGCCCTTGCCGGTGCCATAGCTGTTTTGCCAGCCCAGCCCCTGCAACTCCAGGCCTGCCGCTTCCGGCTCCGGCCCGACATTGTCGGCAGGGCCTGCGCCGTGGGTCTTGCCGAACGCATGGCCGCCGGCGATCAGGGCCACGGTCTCCTCGTCATTCATGGCCATGCGACCGAAGGTCTCACGGATGTCCTTGCCGGAGGCCACCGGGTCAGGGTTACCCTCGGGGCCTTCCGGGTTGACATAGATCAGCCCCATCTGCACGGCGGCCAAGGGGTTTTCCAGGTTACGCTCGCCGCCCAGGGCTCGCCCTTGTTCTTCGTCGTGTTTCTGCGGTTCGGCCACCAGGTCGCCCTTGCCGGGGGGTTGCGCCTTGCCGTAGCGGGTATCACCGCCCAGCCAGACCTTTTCCGAGCCCCAGTACACATCCTCGTCCGGCTCCCACACATCGGCGCGCCCAGCGGAGAAGCCGAAGGTCTTGAAGCCCATGGATTCGAGGGCCACATTGCCCGTCAACACGATCAAGTCGGCCCAGGAAATGGCACGCCCGTATTTCTGCTTGATCGGCCATAGCAGGCGCCGGGCCTTGTCCAGGCTGACGTTGTCCGGCCAGCTGTTGAGCGGGGCGAAGCGCTGCTGGCCGGACCCTGCACCACCCCGACCGTCGCCAATACGGTAGGTGCCAGCACTGTGCCAGGCCATGCGCACGAACAGCGGGCCATAGTGACCGAAGTCGGCGGGCCACCAGTCCTGGGAATCGGTCATCAAGGCCCGCAGGTCTTGCTTGAGGGCCTGGAAATCAAGGCTCTTGAACGCCTTGGCGTAGTCGAAGTCCGGGTCCATCGGGTCGGACTTGGACGAATGCTGATGGAGGATCCTCAGGTTCAATTGGTCAGGCCACCAGTCACGGTTGCTGGTACCGCCACCGGCAGTCTGGTGGAACGGGCATTTCGATTGGTTCGACATCTGCGTGTACCTTTCGCACGGAAATGGAACAGGCATCCGGGGTGTCCCTGCCCATGCCTGCATGCCGTTTTCTTGGGGCAGAGTGAAGCCTAACCGAGCGCAGCCAGGTTTCTAATAGGGTAAATATCTAGGGTTGATAGACTGCGACTGTCGCCATCACGCGGCCGCCTGGTCATTTGCCGCGCTGCATCCAGGCCGCTCCCAACCCACTCAGG
This sequence comes from Pseudomonas sp. NY15372, assembly GCF_048068215.1. Lineage (NCBI taxonomy): Bacteria > Pseudomonadati > Pseudomonadota > Gammaproteobacteria > Pseudomonadales > Pseudomonadaceae > Pseudomonas > Pseudomonas sp. NY15372. The sequence goes on along the minus strand of NZ_JBLUPY010000001.1, from coordinate 314,268 downwards.
CAGATGATGGCGATGCCCACCAGGCTAGTGAGATCCGGTACCTGGCCGAAGATCAGCAGGCCCAGCAAACCGGCGAAGACGATCTGGCAATAGCTGAAGGGTGCCAGTAAGGCCGGGGCGGCCAAGCGAAAGGCCTGGGTCAGCAGCAGGTGCGCGGTCATGCCGCAGCCGCCTAGGGCGAGCATCAACAGGACGTGGTGCCACTGCGGCGTTTGCCAGAAAAACGGCACCAGCACGCTCAGGATCACGGTATTGCACAGCCCGGCGAAGAAATTGCTGGTGGTGGGGCTGTCGTACACCGAAAGCTTGCGGGTCAGCAATTGGTAGAAGCAAAAGCCCAGGGCCGAACCGAAGGGAAACAGGATTGCCGGGGTGAACAACGAGCCCCCGGGATGCACCACTACCAAGACGCCGATAAAGCCCATCACCACCGCAACCCACTGGCCGACGCTGACCCGTTCCTTGAGCAACGGCACCGAAAGCGCGGTCACCAGCACCGGAGCAAGGAAGTTGACCGATGTCGCCTCGGCCAGCGGCAGGTATTGCAGGCCCGTGGTGAACAGCAGGCTGGTGCTCAACAGGCTCAAGGCGCGCAGCGTCTGCAAGACGGGGCGGCGAGTGCGTAGTACGGCGATGCCGGCCTTGGGCAGGAAGATCCCGGCCATCAGCAGGGTATGCACCAAGTAGCGTGCCCAGACCACCATGATGATCGGGTACAGGCCACCGAGAAACTTGGATAGGGCGTCGTGGCTGGCGAACAGGAAAGTCGCCATCACCACTAGGGCGATGCCGCGCAGCGGTTGGTTGACTCCGGAGAGCGGGGTACTGGCACTCATGGCGTTCTCGGCGGTGGCGCACGGTCGCGCCGGGAACCGCGCGGCCGGTCGGTCGGCGGGTTTACTGTGCGGATTCTAGAAGAGATGCACCGGGATGCGAAACCTGTATGTCCTGTTGCCAGCTTTATCGATCGACTAATGCCGGTCAGTTAGGCTACTAGGAGCATTTCATGGGGACTGCTGTGCAGTCCATCGCGGGGCAAGCCCGCTCCCATAAGGGCCTGCAAAATCAAGTCGCACAAAGAACGGATGGCAAGCGCTGACCTCTGTGGGAGCCAACTGTCTTGAGTTGCTTGCCCCGGTCCTATCGCTGGCAAGCCAGCTCTCATAGAACAACGCATAACTATTTGATTTTGCGGGCCTTGTGGGAGCGGGCTTGTCCCGCGATGGGCCGCGTAGCGGCCCCAATCAACTGACCGGCATTGCCCCGGGCGTTCTATTTTTCCTCGAGCACCGCCCGCCCCTTCACGGCCCGAGGCCCCATCCAGGCCCAGACGATCAAGCCAGGCAAGGGTACGTAGACCACGAAGACGATCCACAGCATCTTGCGCTCGGCACGCCGGTCGCTGCCGATGATGTGCCAGATGGCGAAGATCTCCAAGAGGATCAGGATGGCCGCGAGAATGATCCAGATCGTTCCGATTTCCATGAGCGCTCTCCCAATAGGCATGTAGTGCTTTGGGTGCCCGCCAACCGCCAGGGTTCAGTCGGATCCTGCCCGCATGCGCGACCAGTTGTCTTTCCCTCGCGCTCCCAGCAAACTCATCGGGCCAGCCAGGAAGCGGAGTCAGCAGTGTCCACGCCACGTCAGTTCAGCCAGAAAACCAGCACCAGCAATATGCTGCGGCTAAAATCCGCCTCCGGTAACGGCCAGGTGCCCTATCGGGTCGACTTCGTCCTGCTCGAACATTTCTCCATGGCCAGTTTCACCGTGGCGATGGACGTGCTGGTCACCGCCAACCTGTTGCGTGCCGACAGCTTCCGTTTCAACCCGCTCTCGCCCAAGGGTGACCGGGTGCTCAGCGACCTGGGCCTGGAGCTGGTGGCCAACGAGCTCAACGCTGCCAGCCTGAAGGAGCTGGACCTGCTGGTGATCTGCGGCGGCTTGCGCACGCCACTCAAATACCCCGAGCTCGACCGTATGCTAGGCGAGTGCGCGGCCCATGGCGTGGCGCTGGGCGGCTTGTGGAACGGGGCCTGGTTCCTTGGCCGCGCCGGTGTGCTGGACGACTACGGCTGCAGCATTCACCCAGAACAGCGTGCCAGCCTCGCCGAACGCAGCCCACAGACCCGCCTGACCCCGGCCAGCTTCACTCTGGACCGCGACCGGCTCACCGCCGCCAGCCCCAATGGCGCCATGGAGCTGATGCTCGGTCTGGTCCGTCGTCTCTATGGCGACGCCCTGGCCGAAGGCGTGGAGGAAATCCTGTCGTTCTCCGGTGCCCGCTATCGCCAGGTTGGTCCTGGGGCGAAGAAGTCCATGAGCCTGCACCTGCGTACCATCGTCGAGCTGATGGAGAACAACCTCGAGGAAACCCTCAGTCTCGACCAGCTCGCCGCCTACAGCGGCCGCTCACGGCGCCAGATCGACCGCCTGTTCCAGGCCCAGCTCGGCACTTCGCCGCGGCGCTACTACATGGAGCTGCGCATCACCAAGAGCCGCCGGCTGCTGCAATACTCCGACCTCTCGGTAATGGAAGTCGCAGTAGCCTGCGGTTTCGTCTCGGTCTCGCATTTCAGCAAGTGCTATGCAGCTTACTTCGGCTACCCGCCGTCACGGGAACAACGGCTGGGCGAGTGAAGCTGCTGGGGGCTTGACTCAAGCGCGGATGTAACCCAACACCGCGTCACGAATCATCTGCTTGTGACGCCGCTTGACCTCCTGTTCGCAGAGGTCGATCTGGAAGATCTCGCTGAAGGTGTGCCGGTTGGACACGCGGTAGAAGCAGAACGAGCTCATCAGCATGTGCAGGTCGATGACATCGATGCCTGGCCTGAACACGCCCTCCTCCACGCCCCGCTGGAGGGTACGAGCCAACCCCTGCAACACCAGGCTGCTCATTTCTCGAATCGCCGGTGATTGCTTGATGTACTCGCCGTAATGGATGTTCTCGGTGCAGACGATGCGCACGAAATCGACGTTATGGTCATGGTGGTCGAAGGTGAACTCCACTACGCGCTCGATGGCCTGCACGGCCGGCAGCGACTCCAGGTCGAGGCTGTGCTCGGTCTTGCGGATGTCGCCGTAGAGCTTGACCAGGCACTCGATGTACAACTGCTCCTTGCTGCCGAAGTAGTAGTAGATCATTCGCTTGGAGGTGGCGGTGCGCTCGGCGATGGCATCGACACGCGCACCGGCGAGGCCTTGCTGCACGAACTCGTGGATCGCGGCCTGGAGGATGTCCTCACGGGTTTTCTCGGGGTTGTGCTTGCGCGACTTGCGCCCCCCGTCGCCCCCGTGTCCCCCGAGGTTGACTACCGAATCACTCATACCCACTCGCAGGTTGTTGTCTTCAATGGCAAGGGATTATCCGCGAGCGGGGCGGAACAGGGAAGCGGGAGGGCATCGGCATGCCCTCCCACACCGTCAGCGGACGGTGAACTGGACGTGCAAGGTAATGTCTTTCAGGTCAACCAGAACCGACTGCTCCTTGGCATCGGGGAAGCTCAGTGTCAGCCAGGTATCGTCCTCATCGTTTGCCAACGCAATGTTCAACCCCTCGAACGGCAGCCATCGGGTGGCCGCGTTGCCGCCCTCCTGAGGAAACAAGCCATCGTCGTTCCTGGCATGGGATATCACGCTTTGGTGGCAGCCGGCGGGCAAGCCGGTGTAATTGGTCATCAGCCGTGCACGAAGCTGCCCGGAGGACTCGACATTCGCACCCTCAAGGCTCACGCCTATACGACGTACGCGACACGTGCCTGCTGCGAACTCCTCTGCCAGGCCCAACTGATTGAGACCGAACTGGACCGACAGCATGTTCGACTCGTACGTCACACTGCTCAGCGGCAATGTACACTCGACATCCTCTCCTGCCAGCACCGCAACAATCGCCTCCGACAGGGTGGTCGGATTCCCCCCTGAGTCCTTACCGAATGAGCCTTCAAAGACCGAAGCCAATGACACAGCGCGGGTCACCTCCAACTCCCGCTTCTGCCATTTCACCCAGGCGTCCTCCATCTGCCCCAGCGCCAGCATCAGCCCCTCTCCGCACAACAAGCCCGCCCAGGCGCCGTTCCAGGTACCGGTGCGCAGGTAGGTTGTGGTGTCGCCTTTCTCCCATTGCAGTGCGCTTTGCGCCATCATGCAGCGCGAAACCGTCAGGTCGTAGTAGCTGTAGAAAATGTTCGCCAGGCGGGCACGCAGCCAGCTGTACATCGGCTTGGCGGTCATCTTGCCTTGATGGAAGGCCAGCTGCGCCGCTGCATTGGCTGCCTGGGCCTGGGTATGAGCGACCTGCATCTTGATGGACGTTTCGCGGACCGCCAAAGCATCCAGTTGCGCCTGCGCGATGGCCATCAACTTCTCGGCGCTCTTGTATTGGATCTCCCAGTCTTGGCGACGGCGGCGGTATTTTTCCTTTTTACTGATCGCCGCCTCGGCAAATTTCAACCCCGTCATTCCAAGCCGCGCGAGCGTCGCCGATGCCTTCAATGGCCCACCGGGCTGTCCGCCTCCGTTGGAGGTGCCAAACACGTTGGGAAATGTCTTCGTCAGGCCCTCCGTTACGGCAAGGGACCCCCAGGTTCCCAGCAAGGCCTTCCTGCTGAGCGTCAAGGTCATGGCAAGATTCTCGGCGCCGCTGATGTATTCGTCATACAACGCCCGGTAATGGTCGTGCCGTACCCGGGCAGCATCCTTGAGAGCCGTGAGCCTCACCGTCTCGGCCTGCAACTCTTGGAGCGACTGCTCCTGCAACGCGACACTGCTGGCGGATAGTTCTGCGCCTTGGGTATTGAGCAGCTCCACCAACGCTTCGGCATCCTGGCGCTCGAGTAGGAGCCGCATCGTATTGCCGAACAGAATGAGGTGAGACGTCATGGCACGCGCGCTCTCCAGCAGCGGAGTGAAACGCAAGGCCGGCACACCTTTGATTTCGGGCAAGGCGTTCTCGCCACCGGCCTGAGCTGCCACCGCCGCAGCCAGCAATGCCTTTGGGTCGGCCGGTTTGGCATACAGCGGCAGATTCAGCGGCTGGCCATCCAGGCTCAGGTTGTGCCGCAGGTTGTACAGGCGAATGCGCAGTGCTTCCCAGTACCCCAGCAGCATGCGGTTGGCTTCGGGCAGGAACGACGTCCGACCGGCCTCCGCGCGTTTGCCGGCTATCACACGCAAATGTGTCACATCCTCGGCACGGACGCCTTCGGTCATCAAGGCCAGTGCCTGCATGCGATCTTCCAAGGTTTGTTCCGAGGCCACCTCGCCCAGCGACGGATCATCCCAGGCGCTGCTCGCCTCGATCCAGGGTGCGTCGCCCAGCAGTCGCAAGGCGCGCTGGTACCAGACCTTCGCTTCGCTCAGGGTGTCTCGCTCCAGCTTGCGGTACGCGGCGTCGCCACGCCCCAAGGTGATATCCAACAGCCGCATGAAGACATGGAGCTTGTAGTGCATCGGGTCGTTCTGCGCCACGGCATCCGGGTCCAGCGCCTTCAAGGGCTCATCGTTCCAGTCAGTGTCTTCCTCCAGCGGGCGTACGTTCCACATGCGCCGGGTGTACTGCCCGTTCACGGTATAGCCGGCCGGGTTGAAGATGTAGGTGAGCCACTGTTCGGCCAGGTCGAAGCGCTCCTCTTGCAGGAACCGCTGCATCACCATCATCGGTGTGTAGTAGAACAGTTCCCAGAAGTACAGCGCGTTGGCGCCAGCGAAATCCATCAAGGGGTTCTCGCCGCTGCCTTCGATGCCAGGTTCGGGGATCTGCTGGGTCTCGTAACTGAGAATGGTGTCGATGCCCAAAGCCGCACGCTCGGTGAGTTGGCGCGCGAACAGCGTATTGAGCCGGGTCACCCAGCCATTGCGCTTGAGATACTGCGCACCCTCGGCGGTCTCGCCGATAATCGCCGTCTGCAACGTATCGCCTTCCTTGACGACGCTGATTGTCCATTCGCGCACATGCTCCTTGCCGAACTGGAACCGCACGAGATGCTCGCCGATCGCGTCGTCCCACTCCCCCATATCGCCGACTTTCAACGTGCTGGAAAAATTGACCTGCTGCGGGCCCCCGGCCAGGTCGAAATCGGCTTTTGCCTGTTCCGTGATGGCCTCTCCTGCCTTTGCCCTATGCACGCTACGTTGTATGTCCACCGCCGCGACCTTGCCCAAGGGGTCCTTATATCGGCGGGGTGTCACTTTTTCAGCGCCTGCACCGGCTGGGTGGTACAGCAAGGACGCAATGTTGATATTGTGCGTGGTACCGGCCTCGCGATCGCGAGCGAAATTGAATCTTACATTCACCGCCTGCAATGGATATCCCAGCGTCGCGATCCTAAACCTCCCCATGTGGGCCTCGCCTTGGGCAGCCGGCACTCTCTTGAACTTGCCGGGTTCCGCGGGCAGCGGCACGTCGAATACGTCAACGATCGAATCGGCCAGGTCAGGGAAAAAGGTCTTGAAACGGGCGCGACTGACGCACAGATACCCCCAGTATTCGTTATCTTCCTTGCGCGCCATGAAAGCACCATGGCCGCTACGGGCCAGCACGGGCAACGTTTCATCTTCATCCAGAAGCGCGGGATATTCGTTCACCAGGGCGGTTATCCAGACATTCTCGATTTCCGGGCGGACCGCCTCCACCACCAATGTCGTGTCGAGGTGCAGGCTATAAGTACCCTCCCCGGTATCTGACGTATCGATAACGTTCAAACCGCCCACGACGATATCGAACACCTTGAAACCTTCAGGTACGGAACCCGGCTCGGAGCGAATATCCCCGCTCACAGGTTTGCCCTCTCCGTCGAACACCGCACACATTCCCGTGTGTTTGGCCGAATCCAGCCAATGCCTGACCTGTTTCAGATACCCCGTGATCGGTACCTCCCTGCTACTCAGGTCCTCGCGGATCTCCAGGCCACCGAAACTTTCGGGCCCTTCGGTGTCATCTTGGGGAGCCTGACGCCGATCATACAGACCGACCAATAGCGCGTTGCGCCCCGGTCGCATCGACAGGAACATCGCAAGGTCTTCTTTCGGTATCTTCGTGCAGTCTGCATTCGGTTTTTCCTTGCACTCCAATTGCGCCACGACGTCGCTGGACAACGGGTAATCCAGCGGCGCGCTCCAGGTCCCGTCATAGCGCAACCAGGCAAGCTTGTAGGACCAACGCCATTCATGATCCCTTGGCTTGCCTTCGTCATCGCGGGTGATGAGGTGCTCCTGACGCTCTACCCACAGCAGGTACAGACGCTCACGGTAGATCACCGGCCTTATCAACCGGCCATGCACCTGGGGCGCCATGTCGATCTTCGTCCAACCGGTCCAAGCATTGGCCGGTAGTACGCCATCGCTCCCACGCTTGCCTTCGTCCACCGCACGCCACCAGTATTGGCGAGGCTCGCCACGGCTGCGGCCAATGAACCAGGACTTGCCAGTGTCCGCCAGACGGCTTGCATGGTAGCCACTGATCGTTTCCAGGTTGGCCACTTCTTCGAAGGCGCCCAGGTAACCATGGAAGGCGTCGCCCACGGTGTCGTCGTTGATCTGCGCCTGCCCCAGCGTTTGGAGCATGCTGTCCATCGCCTTGGTCTGGCCCAGACGTACGGTCGGGTCGATGTAGTTTTCCGGGTAGTACATCAACATCTGCCCGGCCGACCAAGTGGCATAGCGGGCATTCCAGCGGGTCCAGTCACGGAAGAACTGCCGGTCCAGTGCTGCTGTCTTCAAGGCATGCTTGTCTTCCGGGTCCGACAGGGTGCGATGAATGAACATCTGCAGCGCAGCCGTGGCTTCGGCGATACGAGAAGTCATCACCTGCGCACCGTTCAGGCTGTCCAGTAACAGGTGCTGGTTCAGTTGCTCCACGCCAGCATGTTCCTGGGCCGCCAGGAAGCCGGCCAATGCACCACTGAGTGCTTCATCGGTAACCGAGTGGGCGCGTTTGCCCTGCGAGCGGGTCAGGCCTGCCTGGAAGGCATCCGCGAGTGTCTGCCAGGCGGCCCAGGACCCGGATAGGTAGTCCAGCTTGATCATCGCCCCGATCGTGACCGGCTGCACGCCGAACGTTGTCGCCAGTGAGACCCACTGCAGGACCACGGCAATCTCGTACCAACTGACAAGCGCTGCCGCATCCGCGATGTCCTCTCGCCAACGGGCCTGGTCGATGGCCTGGGCAATGGTCATTTCGACCAGCCCCGAAGCTTGCGCAAGCAGCTTGGCTGGCACGCCATCGCCGCCCAGGGCGGTGATCAGCGCTCCGCTTGCCCCCGCTGGGTCTGGCAGTTTTTTCAGCCAGGTGCAGAAGTCCGCCAGGGCTGTCACCATCTCCACGTTGCATGCCAACGTCGCGCTGGCCTCGTCACCCTGCACCGCTTCTGGAGACAGCGCCTGAGGCCGCTCGACCAGAAGTGTCAACACGTCGGCGGTGACCCCAGTGGCGTGAACGATCAACGCCATTTGCGCCAGCCCGTAGGCGAACGCCGTCACCTGCTCTTGCTGTTCCTCGGGCGGGGCTTCGGTTGTCAGGATCGCACCAGCATCCACCAGTGAAAGGCCACCCGGCTTAGCCCGGTGCGCCCAGTTCAACAGCGCCTGCGCCGCGGTTTCGCCGCTCAGGCCAAACACCGAAGCCATCAGTGCGCTCAGCGCACGAACATAGTCCTGCGCGCCAGGCGTCTCGGGCAACGACGCATTGGCCACGGCCGTCGCCATATCCTTGAGCAGGTTGGAAATTTCGGTACTCGGTGGGATTTCATCGACCTTGCGGATCATCAGTGACAGGTCATGGACCGTCCAACCCCGCTCATCCATCCAGCCGCACAAGCGCGTCAGGCGCTCCAGCACCTGCGTCCATTCGACCGCAGGCGCCTCACCCAGTGCACGAGCAGTACCCAATGCCTCCAGCACCAGTTGCAGTTCGACTGGCGCCAGCCCATGTACGCGGCCCCATATGCTCAGGGCATAGAGGCGGGACAATTGCCCAAGCGTGGTCGCGAAGCGCACGTCTGCGTCCTGTTCGGCCGCCAACAACTGGCCCAGCGTATACAAGCCTTGGTCGTCGGTCTGGCAGGCACGCTTGAGGGTGGCTTTGACGTCTGCCTGCTCCTCGGCCTTGGAAGGGTGCAGATCGAGCATGACGTAGTCTTCGCAGCTCAGCCCGCCGTCGATGAGCGGTGGGTCGTTGAACAGCCGATCGAACTGGCTCGCTTCGCCGGCCCGGGCCGTCACGCCTATCGACTTCCCGGCCATGACCAGAGCATCTTCCATGGCGATGTCATGGCGTCGGCTCAGGCACGAGGTATGCGCCAGTGTGGCCAGCGTCTGCCGGGTGATCTGCTCAGGGTTTTCGCTGTCGATGATGTCGTTCAGCTGCGCAGCGCAAAGCCCGGTGGCCTTGTGCAGCCTGATGGTCTTGTTGAGCCTGAGCAAAAACTGCGCGGGCGACAACCTGGGCATGGCGTAATGCGCATCGTATGAACGCCCCTGCATCGCGTTGGGCTCGAGTTTGATTCGGTACTCTACATACGAGCGGCCTTCTGCCGGCCCCTTCCAGGTGAATGGATAGTGGTATTCCTTCTCCGCCAGCCACTGCTCTTCGCCCAGTGCCTTTGGGGTAAGCTTCAGTTGCAGCGCATCCTTGACATCGAATCTGATGACGCCCCCGAGCTTGAGCTTGAAGCTCAATTGCCAACGGTTCCCGCCCAGGAAAAACAAGTGCGCGTAGTGGATCGCCTCACTGGTCGCTCCCACGCCCACTTGGTACACGACCCCGTCGGTCTTGAGCAATTCAGCACGATCCGTCTGCGCACCACGCCGCTCCTCGTTGACCTTGGCACCGCCATTGATGAAGCTCATCAACAGGCGGTCGTCCAGGCCAAACCATTCACGTAAACGGTCAGGGCGGAGCATCTCCTCGGGCATGGTGCCCGGAAAATACCTGGGGAACTTTTCGTCGGCATTTTCCCGGGTGATTTCATCCGTCAACAGCTCGTACAAGGCAGGCGAGATCGCGTGAAGGATACCGACACGTGCAGCGCTGCTCAGGTGCTTGGTGACATGGGGCGCCGCCCACATGTGCGCGAACGTCGGATCCTTCAGGCGATGCGCCTGGCGAAAGCGGTTGTGATGGTGATGGTAAGGCGTGGTTCCACTGCCCACATGGCGCGCCAACCCGTCCAGCGAGACGTCATGATGACTCAGCTTCGCCATCAGGATTTCATTGGACAGGCTCAGTGCGCCCACCGGCGTGTCCAGGTTCGCCTGACTCAATTCCAGCCCTTGCAGATCGGGGCGGCGGGCATCGATGTGCCAAGGATTGCCCTCGGGGTAGAGTTCCCGGGCCTCGCGATACAACGTCACCAGGTAAGCCGCAGGCGAGAACATGGACGCGACATCACCGGGGGCTGCGAACGTCAGCGCACGCCCACCGAACCAGTCCTTGTAGTCCTGTACCGAAGCGCCCGAGCCCTTCATGCCCAGCTTGATTGCCTGGGGCAGCAAGGGCGAGGCGTGGGTGAGGATCTTTTTTTCCGTTATCAGCGCATCGTTGCACGCTTTGCGAGCAGCCTGATGCAGCGTCTGCACCTGATACAAGGAGAGTTCCGCGCCCAGTTCGGCATGCAGTTCTGCACAAGAGCGCAACCCAGCCGCAGCCGTCAGAGAGACGGCAGCGGGAACATCGAATTCTTTTCGCGACATTATCCAGCCTCATTTAATCATGAGCAGGCGCGCGCCCCTGACACGGTCATCGGTCGAAGTCCAACAACGTGTCGAACCTGTACAGGCAAGGCGCTCGCCTGAAGCAAGTAAATTTCTATTGAAGGAGGCGCAGTTCCGTCGCACACACCAGACATTACAACGGAGGAAAAAGGCGGGGTGAAGAAGGACAACACCGCTGACGGTGCCGGTCAAAACATTTGAATGTTTCCCATGTGCCGTGCGCAGGGCACTCATTCATCCTGATCACATATCCTCTCACTCGTCCATACAATTAAACGGGTGTCGAACTACCCGTTCTTCCCTGTATCAAGCCGCTACATTTAACCTCTCAACCAGCGAGGCGGATGGTAGCCAAGGACAGCACCGGCACTAACTGGCAGAAGTAACAGGTATGGTGAAAAACCGTCTTTCAAGCGACGGATAACGATGTCGCAGCAAGGGAAATGATTGCAGAGCGGCCCGATCGGGGAAGAGCCCGGTGCCTACGCCCGCTATCAGGCCGCAATGCAGGCTTGTGCGCTCAAGCCTTGACGATCCCCAGCAGATTCGCCCACAACCGCTCCACATCTGCCCGCTCGGTCGGCAGCGCCCCCACCGATACCCGCACCATCCAGCGCCCATCCAAGGTCGCCGGTGTCACATAGGCATCGCCGGAGCCATTGAGCCGATCCGCCCAGGCGCGGGTATGCGCATCCAGGGCTTCACCTGCCAGCCCCGCAGGCCGATGGCGAATACACAGCGTCTGTAACTGCACGGGCGCCAACAGCTCCCATTCTGGTGCGGCCTCGACCTGCTCGGCCAACCAGCGGGCGTTGTCCAGGTCGCGGCGTAGACGTTGCTGTAGGGCCTCGACCCCTTCGCTGCGCAGCATGAACCACAGTTTCAAGGCACGGAACCGCCGGCCCAGGGGGATACCCCAGTCGCGCAGGTTCTTCACCTCCCCGTCCACCGCCGACTGCAGGTAACTGGGGTTGGTGCTCATCACCCGGATCAGGTGCTGGGGGTCGCGTACGTAGTAAATCGAGCAGTCGAAGGCCACACCCAGCCATTTGTGGGCATTGACCACCACCGAGTCGGCCAGCTCGATGCCGTCCCACATCCAGCGGCATTCGGGCAGGATCATCGCCGAGCCGGCCATGGCCGAGTCGACGTGCAACCACAGCGAATGCGCCTGGGTGATGGCGCCGATAGCGGCCAGCGGGTCCAGGGCGGTGGTGGCTGTGGTCCCGGTGGTGGCGACCACGGCACAGGGCTGGTTGCCTGCGGCCAGGTCCTGCTCGATGGCCGCCTGCAGCGCGTCTGGACGCATGGCGAAACGTTCGTCGGTAGGAATCAGGCGGATGTTCTGGCGACCGAAACCGGCCAGCAACGCCGCCTTGTCCACCGAGCTGTGGGCATGGGCGCTGACATACACCACCAAGGGTTTCTCCTGGGCCTGCAGCCCGCCACGCACCAGGGCATAGTCGGTGGCCCGCTCACGAGCGCAGATCAACGCGACCAAGGTGCTGGTGGATGCGGTGTCCTGGATCACCCCGCTCCACTGCGCCGACAGGCCCAGCAACTGGCGTAGCCAGTCGAGGGTGGTTTCCTCCAGCTCACTGAGCGCTGGGCTGGACTGCCACGACAGGCCCAGCACGCCCAGCCCGGTGCTGAGGAAGTCGCCCAGTACCGAGGACAAGGTGCCGTTGGAGGGGAAGTAGCCGTAGAAGTCCGGGTGTTGCCAGTGGGACAGCCCAGGCATCAGCAGCTTGTCGACATCGGCGAGGATCGCCTCGAACGGCTCGCCCTGTTGCGGTGCCCCCGCAGGCAAGGCGGCCTTGAGGTAGCCAGGCTCGACCTGGGCCATGACCGGGCGCTCGGCAACCGTTTGGCGGTAGTCGGCGATCAGGTCGATCAGTTGGTGGCCGTATTGGCGAAAGTCTTCTGGGGTCACGTGCGCGCTCCTGGGAAATCCTGGTGGTCAGTGCAGGCCCAATCGCGGGGCAAGCCCACTCCCACGCCGACTTATAGGAACATACCCCAACAGGGTTGCCCAGTTTGTGGGAGCGGGCTCGTCCCGCGATAAGGCCCGCCTCGTACCCAAGAGTCTAGGCGCGCTCTATCTTTGGGAAGAACCCCGCTTCGCGCATAGCTGCTATGGCGAAGGCGCATGCCCGCCCTGTACGCCGAACTGCGACTGGCGCCACAGCTCGAACACCCGGTTGCGCAACCAACGGTGCTCGGCCGAGGCCTGCAGCCGCTGGTGCCAGACCACCCAGTAACGCTGGGTATGGTCGATGAAACCCAGTGGCCGCCAGGCCAGCGGGTGCAGGCGACACAACTGGCGAGCGATATGCTCGGGCACGGTGGCCAGGCCCTGGCCATTGCCGATCACCTGCACCGCGGCGCAGAAGAACGGCACTTGCAAGCCGATCCGTCGCTGCAGCCCTTGGGCACGCAGGTGGCGGTCGATGAAACTGTCCTTGTCGCCACCGCCGGAGATACGCACATGTTTGAACGCCAGGTAGTCGTCCTGGCTCACGCTGTCGAGTGCGGTCAATGGGTGATCTTGACGCATCAGGCACACCGCCCGGTCCTCGCCCAGCAAACGCCCGTGCAGGTTGGGCGGCGACTCATCGAACAAGGTGGTGGCCAGGTCGATCTCGCCGCTGGCCAGCAGGGCGTACTGGCCGGCCTGCCAGGTGCGGTACTCCAGAGTCACCCCGGGGGCTTCGCGCTCCAGGGCGGTGACCAGCAACGGCAGCATGTGCTCGGCCACATAGTCCGAGGCCGCCAGGCAGAAGCGTCGCTCGCAGCGCGCCGGGTCGAAGACCGCCGGTTGGCGCAGGGCCTGCAATTCTTCCAGTACCTGCCGCAGGGGCTCGACCAGGGACTCGGCGTGCTCGCTGAGCACGTAGCCGCGGCCCTGGCGCACCAGCAAGGGGTCGTCGAAGGCGTCGCGCAGGTTAGCCAGCTGCCGGCTCAGGGCCGACTGGCTGCAGCCCAGGCGCTCGGCGGCGTGGCTGAGGTTCTTCAGGTGCAGGAGGCAGTCGAGGGTGCGCAGGTGCGCGAGGCTGAGGGAGGCGAAGGCGGGATTCATTGATGGGGGTTCCGGCGAGGGCTGCGCCCTCGAACGCGGAACAAGCCCGCTCCACACAAGGGCTGCAGTAGACCTGTGGGAGCGGGCTGGCCCCGCGATTGACGCCCGCTGATCAGTCAGTCAGGCCGACATAGACGTTCTGCACGTCGTCATGGTTGTCGATCGCCTCGAGGAAGGCCTCGACCTCGGCCAGGGCCTCGGCGCTCAGGCTGGCCGCGCTGACCGGGTTCTTCGGGGTGTAGCCGATCTTCGCCGAGGTCACGGTGAAACCGTGCTCCGGCAGGGCTTTCTGCACGGCATCCAGGTCGGTGGTATCGGTGATGAACAGGGTCGAGCCCTCTTCCTCGCCTTCCTCGAAGTCCTGGGCACCCGCTTCGATGGCAGCCAGTTCAGGGTCGGCATCGCCGTTTGGCGTCGCCTCGATCAGGCCGACATGGTTGAAGTCCCAGGCGACCGAGCCGCTGGCACCGAGCTGGCCCTTGCGGAAGGCCACGCGGATTTCGGCGACGGTACGGTTGATGTTGTCGGTCAGGCATTCGACGATCAGCGGTACCTGGTGCGGGGCGAACCCTTCGTAGGTCACTGCATGGTACTGCACCGAGTCGCCGTCCAGGCCCGCGCCCTTGCGGATGGCGCGCTCGAGGGTTTCACGGGTCATCGAGGCCTTCTTGGCCTGTTCCACGGCCAGGCGCAGGCGCGGGTTCATGTCCGGATCGGCGCCGGATTTGGCAGCGATCTGAATTTCCTTGGCCAGCTTGCCCATGATCTTGCCCTTGGCGTTGGCTGCGGCTTCTTTATGCTTGGCTTTCCACTGTGCGCCCATGTCGACTCTCTTTGTTTCAGCGGCCGGTTCAGGAAGCGACCGGCCAAAAAGTGGGAGCAGTTTATACGCCCTCGCCCACTGGATCGACAAGAAATCTCGACGAGGCTGCTGCGCAACCCAATCGCGGGACAAGCCCGCGCCTACAGGACGACCCTGTGGGAACGGGCTTGTCCCGCAATTGGGGCGCAGCGATATCAGGCTTTGTCGGCCTTGCCCGCCGCCGCCGCGAACCGCGCCAGGCGCACGTCCAGGCGCCGCGGCCGTACACCGCGGTCCTCGGCGTGCTCCTTGCGACGGATGGCATTGCGCACCATCAACGACCCCAGGTAACGGATCGGCTCCGGCGGAAACTGGCCCAACGGCCCCTTGACCAGCGGCGAGCGTGTCCAGGGGTTGTCCTGCCCCAGAGCCAGCGATGACAAGATCTGCCCCCCCATGTGGCATGGCCCCACACCGCTGCCGGAATAACCGAAGCCATAGAACACGTTGCCCTGCCCATCCAAGCGGCCGAAGAACGGCAAGCCGGTCACCGAGCGGTCGGACGGGCCGTTCCAACTGGCCGCCAGCGGCACGTCGGCCAGGGCCGGGAAGAACTCGCCTAGGCTCTCGCGCAACAACGGCCGGTAAGGCGACGGTTGGTCGAACACCGGCAACATGCGCCCGCCATAGGCGAAGGTGTTGCCACCTTTGCCGAGCATCAGCCGCCCGTCGCTGGTGTTGTGGTAGTAGTGCACGAAAATCCGTGAATCAAGCACGCTCACGCCGCTGACCAGGCCGATCTCACGCAGCAGTTCCGGGCACGGCTCGGTGATCACCATGTCGCTGGAAACGATCGCCACGCTGCGTTCGAACTGCGGGAAGGCCCGCGCCATCCAGGCATTGAGGCCCAGTACCACGCGGTCGGCGCGAATGGTGCCCTGGCGGGTGCGTACCTGTACCGGCGCACCATGCTCCAACCCCGTCATTGCGGTACCTTCATGGATGCGTACCCCGCGTGCCAGGGCCACCCGCCGCAGGCCGCGCACCAGCCGGCCCGGTTGCACCGTGGCAGCGGCCGGCGAATACCAGCCCTCCAGGTGCCGGGTGGACCCGGCGAGGCGTTGCACCTGTTCCAGCGGCAAGCGCTGGAACGAATTGATCCCCTTGCTTTCCAGGGCTGCGATCACCGCATCGGTGCCGCCGACCTGGGCCTGGTTGGTCGCGGTGTACAAGGTGCCGTCCAGGCGGTAGTCGCACTGGATACCGTTGGCCGCGCAGAACTCGCCGATGGCGGTGATGCTGCGCTCCGACTCACGCACCAGGCGCACCGCCTCGGCCACCCCGAACAGGCGTTCGAGGGTGAAGTACTTGGCCGACCATGACAATGCACATCCGCCGTTCCGGCCGCTGGCCCCGGCACCGCATATATCCGCCTCGATCAGCAGTACATCCAGCGAGGGAGCCTGTTCCTTGATCATCAGCGCAGTCCACAACCCCGTATAGCCACCGCCGACGATGCACACGTCGCAACGCGCGTCACCGGGGAGCGGCGGGCATGGCGGCTCGTCTTCCATGTCCAGGGCCTGTTGCAGCCAGAACGGTCTCATTTATTACATTCCTCAAGTACGCGCAGGCTTGATCGCCATCGCTGTGTTCGGGGCCACGTCATTGGCCGCCACCAGGCTGGCCGGGCGGCTGTTCCAGTGCGGCAGCAACACCAGGGCGGAGAACAGGGCAGTACAGGCGAAGACGATGAACACGGTGACGCTGTCGAAGTACCCCGGCAGCAGGCCGCCCAGCACTGCGCCCACCGAGCCGCAACCGTTGACGAAACCTGCAGCGGTGGCGCCGGCCTTGGCGGTGCCGAAGTCGATCGCTGCGGCGCCGCTGATCATCGAGTCCGGCCCGTACAGGGTCAGGCCCATGACGAACAGCAAGGCCACGACCAAGACCACGCTACCGGTGTGCATGGCACCCATGAAGCCGGCCAGCACGAGGGTCAGCAACACCAGGCTGATCACGCAGGCCGGCATGCGCCGTGCACCGAACAGCTTGTCCGAAGCCAGGCCGATGAGGATCGGCCCAAGCAGGCCGGCCAGTTCGAAAGCCGTAGGGATGATGGCTGCGCCCACCTTGCCCACCGAAGGCATTTGCTCGAAGACGATCACCGGCCCCCACAGCAAAATGGCGTAGCGCGCTGGCTTGAGCATGAAATAGGCAAGGCCCAGGGTCAGCACCGTGCGATTACGCAGGATTTCCTTCAGCGGCGCCCAGACGCTGCACAGGTTCGAGCCCGGCGCCATGCTCTGCGGCTCGGGTTCCACCGCCTGCAAACCGACATCCTCGGGCTTGTTGCGCTGGAAGATGAAGAACAGCACCGCCACGCCCGCCACCACCGCGGCGCTGGAGAAGAAGGCCGCGTGCCAGGTGCCGACCAGGGTGTAAGCCCACCAACCGGCAAACGGCGAAGCCACCAGGCCACCGAAGGCGTAGCAGGAGCTCCACAGGCCCAGAACCCGCCCGCGCTGTACCGCCGGGAAGAAACTGCCGATGTTCTTGCACAACCCCGCCCAGCCGGTGGATTGCGCCAGACCCTGGATCAGCATGCAGGTGGCGAAGATCGGGAAGGTCGCATAGCTGCCCATGACCACAGCCGCTGCGGCGGAAATCAACAGGCCACCCAGTACCACCACGCGCGGACCGAAGCGGTCGGCGAGCATGCCCCAGGTGAACTGGCCCACGGCGTAGGCCGCCAGGTAGATCGCGTCGAGGTTGGCCATTGCGGCCTTGTCGAGCATGAACGTCGGGTCTTCACCGATGCCGAGTTTGGCGACCGAGAAGGCCTTGCGGGTGAAGTAGAAGGCGGCGTATGCCAACCAGGTGATTGCGAAGATCTGGACGCGCCAGCGCTTCATGGCCGCTAGGGATTGATTCATTTGACTCTGACCTCTTGCTCGAGTGTGCCGGCAGAATGTGAAAAAACGCCTGTTTTGTTGTTGTGTTGCGCACTGCATGACGAGAAGGACCGTCATTGGTCAGATGGCATCGGCGGTCGGGCGTGACCGGGGCAATGCCATGGCCCCGGGTGGTTGCTTTTGGCAACGCCGCTGGGCTGTCGAACATGGAACCAGTTGGTGACTGATAAATAAAATCGATTTATCGTATTTCACACATAAGCTCAGCTTGTTACGGAGTGGTCATGTCAGTCTCCCACGCTCAACTCAAGGCCTTTCACGCGGTTGCCGAGCAAGGCAGCTTCACCCGTGCTGCGGAAAAACTGTTCCTCACCCAGCCGGCCGTCTCCGATCAGGTGCGCAAGCTCGAGGAACGTTTCGGTGTGCTGCTGTTCCATCGCAACAAACGCTCGGTGCAGCTGACCGACCTGGGCGAGCGCCTGCTGGGCGTCACCCAGCGGCTGTTCGCCTGCGAAACCGAGGCGGTGGAGCTGCTGCAGGACTCCCGCGCCCTGCACACCGGCAGCCTGGTGCTGGCGGTGGACGCCCCGGTCCACGTTCTGCCGCAGATCGCCCGATTCTGCCAGCGCTACCCGGGCATCCAGGTGAAGATCGAAACGGGCAACACCGACGAATCCCTGGCCCGTCTGTTCAGCTACCAGGCCGACCTGGCCCTGCTCGGGCGCGATGTCGATGACGAGCGGCTGTTCTGCGTGCCCATGCGCCGCGACCCGATGGTGGCGTTCGTCTCGCGCAATCACCCCTGGGCCAGCCGCAGCTCGATCAACCTTGCCGACCTGGACGATACCCCGTTGGTGCTGCGTGAACCGGGCTCGGTGACCCGCCAGACGCTCGAGGAAGAAATGCAGCGTGCCGGCCTGCGCATCCGCCCAGCGATCCAGGTAGAAGGCCGTGAGGCGGCACGGGAAGCGGTGGTGGTAGGCATCGGTGTGGGCGTGGTGTCGGCCGCCGAGTTCGGGGCGGATGCTCGAGTATGCGCGCTGCCGATCCTCGATTGCCAACGGCACCTGACCGAGACCCTGGTGTGCCTGAGCGAACAGCGCACCCGGCGGGTGGTGGCGACCTTCCTGCAGATGGTGCAAGACGAAAGTTGATGGGCGCGAAAGCCCGCTCTCCGACGGGCGGCGATAATGCTGTGGGGCAGCGGTCCGACTTGTCCTGCGACTAGCGCGGGCCCAATATCACTGTCGCCCTTGATCGCAAGACCAGCCCGCTCCCACAAGTCCCGCAAAATCAACTAGTTATGCATTGTTCTATGCTGGTATGAATTTCCGTGCCGCGGGTACACAGCATGCTCTCCCGCCTCGCCGCCGACGCCCTGGTTCTCCTGCACCTGGCGTTCATCCTGCTGGTGTTGTTCGGTGGACTCCTGGTCATCAAGTGGCGCCCTGCCCTGTTCATCCACCTGCCGGCCATGGCCTGGGGGCTGGCGGTGGAGTGTCTGCATCTAGGCTGTCCGCTGACCGGCTGGGAAAACCGTCTGCGCGCCGCCGCAGGCCAGGCTGGCTACCAGGGCGGCTTCATCGAGCATTACATCTGGCCGATGATCTACCCCGCCGGGCTGACGCCACAGGTCCAGGCTCTGCTGGGCCTGTTCATATTGGTGCTCAACCTCGGCGTGTACGGCTACGTCTACTGGCGCTGGCGCCGCACTAGCGGGTAGCGACAACGAACAGTCGCGGGAACGGCAACAGCACCTTGCCGTCGCTGGCAGGCGGGTAGTCTTGCTGCATCGCCTGCAGGTAGAGCTGCAGAAAGTCCGCCTGCTCCCGCTCATCCAGCCGCGCCAGGTACGGTCGCAGGGCTGAGCCTTTGAACCACTCCACGACCGCCTCGGCGCCACCGGCCAACGGGTGGTGGTAGGTCGTACGCCAGACATCCACACGAGCGCACAGCGGGCTGAGCAGGTCGTAATAGAACGCTGCATTGTGCCGCGGCGGCAGTAACAAATCGGCGAATTTGTCCGCCCACGGCCCTTGGCCGGCGATCTCGCGCAACTGCCGATGGGCAGGTTCATCGATGTTGTCCGGCGTTTGCACGGCCAGGCTGCCGCCCTCGGTCAACTGACGAACCAGATGAGGATAGAGGGTGCCGTGGTCGGGTAACCATTGCAGCGAAGCGTTAGCCAGGATCAGGTCTTGCGGCTCGCTGGCCGTCCAACTGGCGATATCGCCGATTTCGCACCGCACCTGCGGTACGCACAGGCGCCGCCGCTGGCGCGCCTTGTCGATCATGTCCGGGTCGCTGTCCAGGGCCACCACCATGGCATCGGGGTGTTGGCCACGCAGTACTTCGGTGGAGTTGCCCGGGCCGCACCCAAGGTCGGTGGCATGACGCACCGGGCGTGGTGGCACTGCGGCCAGCAGGTCGCGCACGGCGCGGGTGCGCTCATCTTCGAACAGGGAATACTGAGTAGCGGACCACGTCATGACAGGCTCCTTCGACAGGCTGAGTGTCTAGCATAAGCCATTTGCCGCCTTGCCGCGGGGGGCGCTAGGCCTGCGTGACTGGGATGTCGCCGCTGCCCTTGCCCTCACGCCGCTCGCTCATCCAGTCGCTGACCTTCTGGCCGAACTGTGACGGCGCCTTGCGCCCGAAACGCCGCGCCAAGTCGAGGATGGTCTGCTGGGCCAGTGCCTCCTCCATGCGCTTTTGCGCACCCAGCATCACCGCATGGATGGCGCAAGTGCCCTCGGTGGCCCAGGTCGGTGGCGCGCCCTCGAACAAGGTGCAGCGCTCGCGGATCTCGCGGCAGTCGAAGATCTTCTTGGGCCCGTCGATCGCATTGACGATATCGAGCACGGTGATCTCGTCGGAGGGGCGCGCCAGGCGAAAACCACCACGTACGCCTTCGGTGGCCGCCACCAGGCCCGCGCGGGCCAGCTTGGTGAATACCTTGGCCAGGTATTCCTGGGGCACGCCTTGCAGCTCGGCCAGGTCGCGCACGCTGGATTCGCGGCTGTCGCCGCGCTCGTCCACCAGGAACAGCAGGCAATGGATGCCATATTCGACACCGGCACTGTAGAGGGACATATCAATCTCCGACCAAATTTGTCGCAAATTATACGCATTTCCAGCGCGTCAAGCAAAACCCCTCCATAGCCTCAGCCCCTCCCCGATCGACACCGCGCTCTGTAGGAATGGCCTTGCGCCGCGATGAGGCGCGTACCGTCCGGCCTGCAGGGAAGCGAGAACGAACCGACACCCAACGAGACGCTGGCAAGAAATTGCTTGCACTTTATAACTACGACCAATAGAGTCGTAGTTAATCGGCCGACACGCCAATCTGCGCCGAGCATCCTTTTCGCCTTGCAACCCCAACGGAGCTTTCCCATGAACCCACATGTCCTGATCATCGGTGCCGGCTTCGCCGGTGTCTGGAGCGCCCTGAGCGCCGCCCGCCTGCTCGACCAGGCCAAACGCGACGACGTGCGCGTCAGCGTGCTGGCACCACAGCCCGAACTGCGCATTCGCCCACGCTTCTACGAAAGCGACGTGCACGGCATGAAGGCACCGCTGGGTGCGCTGTTCGAGGCGGTGGGCGTGACCTTCATCAAGGGGCAGGCGCACGGCATCGATGCAGATGCACGCACGGTCCGTTATACCGACGCCGACGGCCAACCGCGTCAGATCGGCTACGACCGTCTGATCCTGGCGGCCGGCAGCCAGGTCGCTCGCCCTGCGGTCCCGGGCCTTGCCGAGCACACCTTCGACGTCGACCAGATGGAGTCCGCCATGGTCCTGGAGCGGCACCTGGTCGATCTGGCCAACCAGCCCGCCTCCCCGGCCCGCAATACCGTGGTGGTCTGCGGCGGCGGTTTCACCGGCATCGAAACCGCCACCGAGATGCCTGCCCGACTGCGCGCCATCCTCGGCCAGGACGCGCCGGTCCGCGTGATCGTGGTCGACCGCGGCCCCAGCATCGGTGCGGCATTGGGGGCAGGCATCATCCCGGCGATCGTCGAGGCCTGTGAACAGGCCGGCGTGGAGTGGTTGTCGGGTACGTCGGTAGTGGCGGTGGATGCCGGCGGCGTGACGTTGGATAACGGCGAGTACATCGCCAGCAAGACGGTGATCTGGACGGTCGGTGTCAAGGCCAGCCCCCTGACCGCCCAGGTGCCGGGCGAGCGTGACGGTTTCGGTCGACTGCGGGTGGACGAGCATCTCAAGGTAGCAGGCCAGGCGCATATCTATGCGACCGGCGACGTGGCCTGGGCCGCGGTGGACGATCTTGGCAACCATGCCTTGATGACCTGCCAGCACGCCATCCCCATGGGCCGGCACAGCGGCAACAACGCTGTTGCCGACCTGCTGGGCCTGGCTCCGGTGATGTATCGCCAACCCAAATACGTCACCTGCCTCGACCTCGGCGGCTGGGGCGCGGCATTCAGCGAGGGCTGGGAACGCGAGCTCAAGCTGCAGGGCCAGGAAGGCAAAAACCTCAAGCGCCAGATCAACTCGGTGTGGATCTATCCGCCTGCTGCCGACCGGGCCCAGGCCCTGTCCGCGGCGGATCCACTGATTCCGATCGTGTAAGGACCGAAATGGCGTCCGCTTGATCTGTTTGTAATTCCTTGGAGCCGCTATGCGGCCCATCGCGGGCTTGTCTTGCGAT
Source organism: Pseudomonas sp. NY15372 (assembly GCF_048068215.1). Classification (NCBI taxonomy): domain Bacteria; kingdom Pseudomonadati; phylum Pseudomonadota; class Gammaproteobacteria; order Pseudomonadales; family Pseudomonadaceae; genus Pseudomonas; species Pseudomonas sp. NY15372. Next base: position 292,090 of record NZ_JBLUPY010000001.1, on the reverse strand, counting down.
GGGCCGCATAGCGGCTTTTTTCATGCGCCATGGCGCGGTAGAGCGAACATCTGTCCTAGAATGATGGCACTATGTCATCATCCAATAAAAACACTATGACTGGTGAGGACTCAACGCCAACTCGCAACGCATCGAGCGCTTGGATGCGCGCCTGATCCATGCACTCGACACTGCCAACGCCAAGGAACATTCACATGCAACTTCGGAATATGAAAATAGGCATTAGGGCCGCCAGCGTATTCGCTCTATTGGGTGTGCTGGTGCTGATCATGGGCCTGATCGCACTTTACGAAACCCGGAAGATGGACAGCGCCACCGACGAGATACGGGTGAACTGGTTGCCCGCGATCATCTCGCTGGGCGATATCAGCAACGGCCTGGGCCGAGCACGCGCCCTGACCCTGCGCAGCGCGCTGGAAGAGCAGCCTGCCGCGCGCAAGGTCGCCCTGGACAAGATCATCGAAATTAACCAGAAACTGGAAAAAGACCTGAAAGTATATGAAGGCACCATCGTCGACGATGAAGACCGTGCCTTGTTCAACACGTTCATGCAACTGAGCGAACGCTACCATGGGCTTCAGCAATCGATCCGAGATGCCATCGCAGCCGAGCAGTTCGACGAAGCCCGCCGACTGATCAATGGCTCCCTGGCCGAATACGCCGACAGCATGATGAAAGCGCTCGCCGCGGTCATCCAGTACAACGCCCATAATGCCGAGCAGGCATCCTTGCGCAGCAGCACGACATCCGACGAGGCCTTCGGCTTGATCGTCGGTACCTTGATCCTGATCCTGCTTGCCCTGACCGTCATCGCTACCCTTCTTACCCGCAGCATCGTCCTTCCCCTGGCAGACGCCGTGGCAGTAGCCGAGCGCGTGGCCACAGGCGACCTGACCCGCGATATCCAGGTCATCGGCCGCGACGAACCGGCCTTGCTGCTGCGCGCTCTTGGACGCATGCAACAGAGCCTGCGCGAGACCTTGCGCAACATTGCCGCCGCTTCCGACCAGTTGGCCTCGGCCTCCGAAGAGCTGCACACGGTCACCGAGGACACCAGTCGTGGCCTGCACCAGCAAAGCGCCGAAATCGACCAGGCTGCCACCGCGGTCAACCAGATGACCGCCGCTGTCGAGGAAGTGGCCAACAACGCAGTGAGCACCGCCGACGCCTCCAAGGGGGCCGACCAGACTACCCGTGACGGCCGTGACCAGGTCAACCAGGCGCTGGCGTCTATCCAGCACCTGGTCAACGACGTCACCGACACGTCCGGGGAAATCGAACAGCTGGCCAGCAATGCCAATGAAATCAGCCGAGTGCTGGACGTGATCGGTGCCATCGCCGGGCAGACCAACCTGCTGGCGCTCAACGCGGCCATCGAAGCGGCCCGTGCTGGCGAGGCCGGTCGCGGGTTCGCCGTGGTGGCTGATGAAGTGCGCGCCCTCGCCCACCGTACCCAGCAGTCCACGGCGGAGATCGAGCAGATGATCAGTGGTATCCAGTCCGGCACGGAGCGCGCGGTGAGCGCCATGCACACCAGCCAGGGCCGCGCCAACGGCACGCTGGAAGTGGCCCAGTCGGCTGGTCAGGCACTGGAAGTGATCGCCGAGGCCATTGCCTCGATCAACCAACGCAACCTGGTGATCGCCAGCGCCTCGGAAGAGCAGGCCCAGGTGGCCCGCGAGGTGGACCGCAACCTGGTCAATATCCGCGACCTGGCCATGCAGACGTCGGCGGGGGCCAACCAGACCAGCGCCGCAGCCCAGGACCTGTCGCGGCTGGCGGTAGACCTGAACGCGATGGTGGCTCAGTTCAAGCTCTGAACCATTTCGGGACAAGCCCGCTCCTGCAGGATCACGCAAACCTTACCAATGGTGGGTGTCCTGTAGGAGCGGCCTTGTGCCGCGATGGGGCGCGTAGCGGCCCCAATTGCTTACCTGACAGGCATTCGGCATTAGCCCTTCTGTCTGCTTATTCGTTGACACTCACCACCCGGCCCACCTTGGCCGGCGCCTTGCCGCGGGTCGCCAGGCAGTAGTACAGCGGGCAGGTCACCAGCAGCCCGAACAGCCACGACAGGTCCGCCCCTTCCACCAGGTTCGAATACGGGCCGACATACAGCGATGTGTTGGCGAACGGCAACTGCACCAGGATGCCGCAGGCATAGGCAATGATCGCGTGGTGGTTGAAGCGCCCATAGATGCCGCCATCGGCGCGGAAGATCGAGGCGATGTCGTACACGCCCTTCTTGATCAGGTAGAAGTCGATCAGGTTGATCGACGCCCAGGGCACCAGCACCAACAGCAGCGCCAGGATCAGGCCGATGAATTGCCCGATGAAGTCGGCCGAGGCATTGAGCGCCACCAGCCCGCACGCCGCCAGAATCACCGTGGCAAGCACCACCCGTACCTTGACGCTCGGCGTCCACTGGGCCGCGAAGGTCTGGATGGCGGTGACGATCGACAGCACCGCACCGTACAGGTTGAGCGCGTTGTGGCTGATGATGTTGCACAGGAACAGCACCATCAGCACCGGCCCCAGCCAGCCCGTGGCTTGTTCCACCGCCGCCATGGCGTCGGTGCCTTCAGGCACGCACAGCACCGCCACCACCCCGAAGCTGAAGCACAGGATAGTCCCCAAGGTAGCGCCAAAATAGGTGGCCCAGAACGGCCTGGCGATACCCACTTCACGCGGCAGGTAGCGCGAATAGTCGGAGGTATACGGTGAGAAGCTGATCTGCCAGATCACCCCCAGCGATACAGTGGCGACGAACCCGGACAGGTTGAACGCGCCGCGGCTGAAGAAGTCCGCCGGCAGCGCCTGGCTGAACATCATGACGAAGCCTGCCAGCAGCGCCGAGCCCATCACCCAGGTGCCGATGCGGTTGAGAGTATGGATGAAGCGGTAGCCGATCACGCCGATGGCTGTGGCGCTCAGGGCGCCGATGACGATCGCCGTGGGCATCGGCACGCTGGGGGCGATGCCATGGATCGACTTGCCCGCCAGCACGATGTTGGAAATGAAGAACCCGACATAGATCAGTGCGGTGAAGAACACGATCAGCAAGGCGCCGTAACGCCCGAACTGCCCGCGGCTCTGCACCATCTGCGGGATGCCCAGCTGCGGTCCCTGCGCAGAGGCCAGGGCGATGACCACGCCACCCAGCAGATGACCCAGCACGATGGCGAGCAAGCCCCACACCAAGTTCAGGTGGAACACCTGGACCACCATGGCACCGGTGACGATAGGCAGCGGCGCGATGTTGGTACTGAACCAGAGGGTGAACAGGTCGCGCGCCTTCCCATGGCGCTCGGCAGGGGGAACGTAATCGACCGTGTGATTTTCGACAAACTGGTGTTGCGACGACGGTTGGGACATGGTTTTCAGCTCGAAAGGTCGTTTTTTATCTTTGTAGGAAACCGCTCAAGGCGGCCTCTCAGCTGCGCACCATATTATGGTATTCCAAGGTTTTGACAACACTGCACTGCGCTTTTTCGGCGCATCTGATCCGCCTCGCGCCCCGCCTCGAAGCCTCTATTTAGCCGACAAACCCACTGAATTCGCGGCCTTGACCGTTTATCGCCTATGAACCTGTAGGAAAAATTCTGCTTGCAATCGAGGTATTACGGTATACCATCAGACACATCAACGATAAAAACGCGGACCACCGCTGCCCTACCCGAGGAACACGCCATGATCGACGCAACCGTCTACAAGAACGTCCTGGGCTCCTTCCCGTCCGGCGTCACGGTCATCACCACCCTGGACGACGACGGCTCGATCGTCGGCCTCACGGCCAGTGCCTTCTCGTCCCTGTCCATGGACCCGCCACTGGTGCTGTTCTGCCCCAACTACAGCTCCGACTCCTACCCCGTGCTGATCAAACAGAAGCGCTTCGCCATCCACCTGCTTTCCGGTGAACAGCAGGCCGAAGCCTACGCCTTCGCCAAGAAAGGCAAGGACAAGGCCGCTGGCATCGAATGGTCGCTGAGCGAGCTCGGCAACCCGCTGCTGGCCAACGCCACCGCGATCATCGAGTGCGAGCTGTGGCGCGAATACGAAGGCGGTGACCACGCCATCATGGTCGGCAAGGTGCATAACCTGATCGTGCCCGAGGAGGCGCCACGGCCGATGGTCTACTGCCGCGGCAAGATGGCCAGCCTGCCGGCCTTCGCCTGAATCCCCGTTAGACGCAAGGCTCTGTGGGAGCGGGCTTGCCCGCGATCACCGGCAACGCCGGTGCCATGCAGTGATCAGATCTGACCGCCCGCCCCAGGCAGGCGACAACAACAAGCTCCGAGGAAAACCCCATGAAATTTTCGTTGTTCGTGCACATGGAACGTTGGGATGAACAGGTCAGCCACCGCCAGCTGTTCGAAGACCTGACCGAACTGACCCTGATGGCCGAGCGCGGCGGTTTCAGCACCGTATGGATCGGCGAACACCACGCCATGGAGTACACCATTTCGCCCAGCCCCATGCCGCTGCTGGCCTACCTGGCTGCGCGCACCGAGACCATCCGCCTGGGCGCCGGCACCATCATCGCCCCGTTCTGGAATCCGATCCGCGTGGCCGGCGAATGCGCCCTGCTCGATGTGATCAGCAACGGGCGCATGGAAGTGGGCCTGGCCCGGGGCGCCTACCAGTTCGAATTCGACCGCATGGCCAACGGCATGCCCGCCACCGATGGCGGCAAGGCTCTGCGCGAGATGGTCCCGGCGGTACGCCAGCTGTGGCAGGGCGACTATGCCCACGCAGGCGAGGTGTACAACTTCCCAACCTCGACCAGCGTGCCCAAGCCGGTACAGGCAGGCATGCCGCCGATGTGGATCGCGGCCCGCGACCCGGACTCGCACAACTTCGCGGTCAAGCACGGTTGCAACGTCATGGTCACCCCACTGATGAAGGGTGACGAGGAAGTCCTGGACCTGAAGAACAAGTTCCAGGCAGCCCTGGACAACAACCCCGAGGTGCCGCGCCCGCAACTGATGGTGCTGCGCCACACCCACGTGCACAGCCCGGACGAACCGGAGGGCTGGAAGGTCGGCGCCCAGGCCATCTCGCGCTTCTACCGCACCTTCGATGCCTGGTTCGGCAACAAGACGACCCCGGTCAACGGCTTCCTCGAGCCGAGCCCGGAGTCGAAGTTCGCCGAGGTACCAGCATTCGAGCTGGAGAACATCCGCAAGAACACCATGATCGGCACGCCCGAGCAGATCATCGCGCGCATCAAGTACTACCAGGAGCTGGGCGTCGACGAGTTCAGCTTCTGGTGCGACAACAGCCTGCCTCATGCCGAGAAGAAGAAGTCGCTGGAGCTGTTCATCAAAGAAGTGGTGCCGGCGTTCGCCTGAGTTTTGTTAGTTGGGCGCAGGTTTCGATGCTCAAGCGCCTGAGAGATCGAGCGCCGCCCGCGCGGCGCATCGCGAGCTGCGCTCGCTCCTACGTTTGTGTCGGGCCAATTAATCCTGTGGGATTTTCGCGCGGACGCCTTGGCGCCTGACGCGAGACTGTGTTGTGCGAACCAGGCGGTCGCGCGCGCCTGCCACAGGCGTTACTGGCCGTAAACAAACATAGGAGCGAGCGCAGCTCGCGATGCGCCGCGCGGGCGGCGCTCGATTTTCCAGACGTTAAAAATCCCGACCACTGCGCCTTTCATCCGCCCCGTCACATAAATTTCAGGCAACCTCTTGCACAACCAGTATTATGGTATACCATCAGACAACAAGAGCTGATAACCCTCACCAGGAGCCCTCCATGAGTTTCGAAATCCGCAAGATCGTCACCTACTCCGAAGAGACCCGCATCGAAGGCGGCAAGGCCACCGACAAGCCGGTGACCATGGTCGGCCTGGCCGTGGTGATCAAGAACCCATGGGCCGGTCGCGGTTTCGTCGAGGACCTCAAGCCGGAAATCCGCGCCAACTGCTCCGACCTGGGTGCATTGATGGTCGAGCGCCTGTGCGCGGCGATCGGCGGTGCCGACAAGATCGAAGCCTATGGCAAGGCGGCCGTGGTCGGTGCCGACGGCGAGATCGAGCACGCGTCGGCCGTCATCCACACCCTGCGCTTCGGTAATCACTACCGCGAAGCCGTCCAGGCCAAGAGCTACCTGAGCTTCACCAACAAGCGTGGTGGCCCGGGCACCTCGATCCAGATCCCGATGATGCAGAAGGACGACGAAGGCCTGCGTTCGCACTACATCACCCTGGAAATGCAGATCGAAGACGCCCCGCGCGCCGACGAGATCGTCGTGGTCCTGGGCGCGGCCGACGGCGGCCGTCTGCACCCACGCATCGGTAACCGTTACATCGACCTGGAAGAACTGGCCGCCGAGAAGGCCAACGCTCAATAACAACAACCAGACGGGCCGGGGCGTTGCGCGCAAGCACTGCTGCCACGCCCGACCATCGAGGAGCGCCCTCCATGATTCAGCCTGTTGCTGAACGTACACCCGCCGGGACCAGCTACCTGAGCCTCGGCCAGGGCCAGCCTGTGGTGCTGATCCACGGCGTGGGCCTTAACAAGGAAATGTGGGGCGGGCAATTCGTCGGCCTGTCCAACGACTACCGCGTCATCGCCTACGACATGCTCGGCCACGGCCAGAGCCCGCGCCCTGCCGCCGATACCGACCTTGCCGGCTACGCTGCCCAGCTGGCCGAACTGCTCGACCACCTGCAGGTTGCGCAGGCCACGGTCATCGGTTTCTCCATGGGCGGCCTGGTCGCCCGCGCCTTCGCCCTGCACTACCCGCAGCGCCTGGCGGCGCTGGTGGTGCTCAACAGCGTGTTCAACCGCAGCCCCGAGCAGAGCGCCGGCGTCATCGCCCGTGCCGCCCAGGCCGCTGAACACGGCCCCGATGCCAATGCCGAGGCGGCCCTGGCACGCTGGTTCAGCCGCGAATACCAGGCGGCCAACCCGGCCCAGGTCGCGGCCATTCGTCAGACCCTCGCCGGCAATGACCCGCAGGGCTACCTGACCACCTATAAATTGTTTGCCACCCAGGACATGTACCGCGCCGAGGATCTGGGCAGCATCCAGGTACCAGCACTGATCGCCACCGGCGAGCATGACCTGGGCTCGACCCCGGACATGGCCCGCCAGCTGGCGGCGCGTATCCCAGGGGCACGCAGCGTAGTGCTGGCCGAACAACGGCACATGATGCCGGTGGAGGCGCCACGCGAAGTCAATAAGATGCTGCTGGACTTCCTCAAGCAAGCCCGCACGTTCACCGAATCCGCCAAGGGGATAGTGGCATGACCCTCGTACGTTTCCAGATGTGCATCGACGGCCAATGGTGCGATGCGCAGAGCGCCAAAACTTTCGACAGCCTCGACCCGGCGACCGCCAAGGCCTGGGCGCAACTGCCCGATGCCGATGAAGCCGACGTCGAGCTGGCCGTGCAAGCCGCCCAGCGTGCCTTCGAAAACCCGGCCTGGCGTGGCCTGACCGCCACTGCGCGCGGCAAGCTGCTGCGCCGCCTGGGCGACCTGATCGCCGAGAACAAGGAACACCTGGCCCAGCTGGAGAGCCGCGACAACGGCAAGCTGATCCGCGAAACCCGCGGTCAGGTCGGCTACCTGCCGGAGTTCTTCCATTACACCGCGGGCCTGGCCGACAAGCTCGAAGGCGGCACCCTGCCCCTGGACAAGCCGGATCTGTTCGCCTACACCGTGCACGAACCCATCGGCGTGGTGGCCGGGATCATCCCCTGGAACAGCCCGCTGTACCTGACCGCGATCAAGCTGGCTCCGGCGCTGGCCGCCGGCAACACCATCGTACTCAAGCCGTCCGAGCATGCCTCGGCGACCATCCTGGAGTTGGCACGGCTGGCCCATGAAGCCGGCTTCCCGGCAGGTGTGGTCAACGTAGTCACAGGCTTCGGCCCCAGCACCGGTGCGGCGCTGACCCGCCACCCACTGGTGCGCAAGATCGCCTTCACCGGCGGCGCCGCGACCGCCCGCCACGTGGTGCGCAGCAGCGCCGAGAACTTCGCCAAGCTGTCGCTGGAACTGGGCGGCAAGTCGCCGAACATCATCTTCGCCGATGCCGACCTGGACAGCGCCATCAATGGTGCCGTCGCCGGTATCTATGCTGCCTCCGGGCAAAGCTGCGTGGCAGGTTCGCGCCTGCTGGTGCAGGACGAGATCTTCGACGAGTTCGTCTCGCGCCTGGTGGAACGTGCAAAGCGCATCCGCATCGGCAACCCCCAGGACGACGCCAGCGAGATGGGCCCGATGGCCACCGCTCAACAGCTGGCCGTGGTGGAAGGCCTGGTCGCCGCCGCCAAAGCCGAGGGCGCCAAGCTGCACCTGGGCGGCAAGCGCGCCGAGGTCGAGGGTGATGGCTGGTTCTATGAACCGACCCTGTTCGAGTGCGACAGCAACTCGATGAAGATCATGCAAGAAGAAGTGTTCGGCCCGGTGGCGGCGGTGATCCGCTTCAAGACCGAGCAAGAAGCCCTGGCCATCGCCAACGACTCGCAGTTCGGCCTCGCCGCCGGCATCTGGACCCGCGACCTGGGCCGTGCCCACCGCCTGGCCCGCGACGTGCGCTCGGGCATCATCTGGGTCAACACGTATCGCGCAGTCTCGGCCATGGCACCGATCGGTGGTTTCAAGAACAGCGGCTACGGCCGCGAAAGCGGCATCGACTCGGTGCTCGCCTATACCGAGCTGAAGACGGTGTGGATCAACCTCTCCACCGCGCCCATGCCCGACCCGTTCGTGATGCGTTGACCGAGGGCACGAAGATGATCGAACCAGGCATCTACAAAGACGTAATGGGCTCCTTCCCGTCTGGCGTCACGGTGGTCACCACCCTGGACGCCGACGGCGCCATCGTCGGCATCACCGCCAGTGCCTTCAGCGCGCTGTCGATCGACCCGGCGCTGGTGCTGTTCTGCCCCAACTACGCGTCCGACACCTACCCGATCCTGCGCGACAGCAAGCAGTTCGCCATCCACCTGTTGTCCGCCGACCAGACCGCCGAGGCCTATGCCTTCGCCGGCAAGGGCAAGGACAAGGCCAAAGGGGTGGAGTGGCACCTGAGCGAGCTGGGCAACCCGCTGCTGGCCAAGGCCACGGCGATCATAGAATGCGAGCTGTGGCGCGAATACGACGGGGGCGACCACGCGATCATCGTCGGCCAGGTGAAGAACCTGATCCTGCCGGCCGAGCCGGTGACGCCGATGGTGTATCACAAAGGCAAGCTCGGGGCGCTGCCCACGCTGGGTTAATTGGGCCGCTGCGCGCGCCATCGCGGGACAAGCCCACGTCTACACGACGCAGCCCTTGTTGAGCGGGCTTGCCCCGCGATGGACTGCAACGCAGCGCCGGCACTTTCCGGGGGCCGCGCATACCCCCTCACCTTCGGTTGCGGCCCCTTTTTTTCTACGCAGGAGCACGGCACATGAGCAACGAGAAATACGACAAAGGCCTGCAGATCCGCACCCAGGTGCTGGGTGAGGACTACGTCAATCGTTCCATCCAGAACGCCGACGACTTCACGAAGCCGTTGCAGGAGCTGGTCACCGAATATTGCTGGGGCCACGTCTGGGGCCGCGATGGCTTGTCGCTCAAAGAGCGCAGCATGATAAACTTGGCCATGATTTCCGCGCTCAACCGGCCCCACGAGCTCAAGCTGCACATTCGCGGCGCCTTGCGAAATGGCCTGAGCCGTGAACAGATACGCGAGATCCTGCTCCAGGTCGGCATTTATTGCGGCGTACCCGCGGCGGTGGACAGCTTCCGCCTGGCCCGCGAGGCGTTCGCCGAAGCCGATGCGGAGTCAACCCGTTAACAGCGGGCTGTTCGAACCACGCAAGGAGAGCGCCCCAGGTTCGTGGTGCTCCCCAGGCCGCGTCCGGGCAGCCTCATTCAGAGCGCATTCGATGAAACGCCAGCCCCTCGACGACAGCTTCAAGGTCAACCGCAACCCCGTTACCCTGCGCGAAATCGTGCTCGACAAACTGCGTGGGGCGATCATGAACTTCCATCTGCTGCCCGGCGATCGCCTGGTCGAACGCGACCTCTGCGACCGCCTCGGGGTCAGCCGCACCTCGGTTCGCGAAGCGCTACGCCACCTCGAATCCGAAGGCCTGGTGGAGTTCGCCGACGCCAAGGGCCCGCGTGTGGCGATCATCACCCTTGAAGACGCCCGCGATATCTATGAGCTGCGCTGCGTGCTCGAAGGGCTGATCGTCCAGTTGTTCACTCTCAATGCCAAGGCCAAGGACATCCGCGCGCTGGAGCGTGCCTTGGAAGTCAACCGCGAAGCCCTGGAAGAAGGCGAGCTGCAACAGGTGCTGGAGTCGGTGCAGGGCTTCTACGACGTACTCCTGGAAGGCTCCGGCAACCAGGTCGCCGCCCAGCAGCTGCGCCAGTTGCAGGCCCGCATCAGCTACCTGCGCGCCACCTCGGTGTCCCAGGAAAACCGTCGCGGCGCGAGCAACCAGGAAATGGAAAAAATCGTCGAGGCAATCAAGAGCGGCGACCCGCAACGTGCGCACCAGGCCTCGGTCGACCACGTACGCGCCGCCGCCAAGGTGGCCCTGGACTACCTGCGTCAGAAGCAGGAGGACAACGCCAAGATCCGCGACATCGTCGAACCCCTGCCCCTCAAAGACCCTCGCATAGGCCGCTGACCATGCCTCCCGCCCCGCGCTATTGCCCGCACTGCACCACGGAGCTCGCCCGGGGCATTCCCAGCGGCGACACCCATGAGCGCCTGCATTGCGCCGGGTGTGGCTATGTCCACTACATCAACCCCAAGATCATCGCCGGCTGCATCATCGAGCGCGATGGCAAGTACCTGCTGTGCCAGCGCGCCATCCCTCCTCGCCCCGGCACCTGGACCTTGCCGGCCGGCTTCATGGAGGCCGGCGAGACCACCGAACAGGCCGCCTTGCGCGAGGTCTGGGAGGAAAGCGGCGTGCGCGGTGAGATCGTCTCGCCCTATTCGATCTTCAGCGTGCCCAAGATCAGCGAGGTGTACATCATCTTCCGCGCCATCGCCACGCAAGAGACCGGCCAGTACGGCCCCGAGACCCTCGCCTACCGCTTCTTCGCACCCGACGAGATTCCCTGGGACGAGATCTACTACCCTGCTATTCGCCAGATCCTCGAGCGCTACATCCTGGAGCGCCAGGCCGGGGTGTACGGTATCTACATGGGCAACGACGATACGGGCAAGGTGCACTTCATTCGTTGATGGGTTGGTATTTGTAGGGCTGCGCGGTAGCCCAATCGCCGGCAAGCCGGCTCCCACCAAGCCCCCGCAGGGCTCATATATGTGAGGCCGATCAATCCGTGCGCACCTTGAACATCCGCTCGTCATAGGCGAAATCGAACACGTCGCGCACGCGGACCTCGCGTACCGCCGGGTGCAGCGGGTTGACCACCAGGTTGCGCTCCAGTTGCAGGACTACCGAAGGTACGATGAGCCCCAGGTGGCTACGCGCTTCGAGCCAGCGAGTGCCGAACAACATGCTGGGGTTGTCGGCCGGCAACGCATCCCAGCCGGCAGGCAGCTCGTCGGCTGCAGGCTCCAGGTACAACGCCGGATCATCGGGCAGCTCGAAACAGGTGATAGTGAGTGGAAAACGTGGGCGCCCGGCGGCATGGACGAAGGTCTCCAGCGTGCAGATCGCCGGCGACAAGCCCATGTACAACGCCGGCACGTCGATCTGGTTCCAGCGCCCGCCAACGATGGCCGCGCCCCTGCCACTGAGGTCATCCGCCCGGGAAGCCTTGGCGACGCGCCAGGCCAGCATCAGACGACGCCACCCCATTCCAGGGCCACGAGCGCCCGGCGTACCTGCTTGGCGCCAATCTCGGTCTCGCACAGCATCACCGGGGCCATGCCGCCGAGCGCATCATTGGGCCGGGACATCCAGGCCACGGCCGGCTCCTCGCCTTCGAAAACCGCCACCGCTTGATGGGTGATTTCGGCGATGCGGTCCAGCCGTTCGGACGCCACGGCATCGAGCGGCTGGTTGTCGCGTACACGGCGCTCGAGGGTCGAAATCGATGCATTGAACAATGCCGCCAGCTGTTTTTCCGGCAGGCTGAACAGGCGCTTGACTTCCTGATAGAGCCTGGCCGGCAGCCCGTCGCGGATCTGTAACAGGCGCTGGGCCTCGGTCAACTGGCCGTGGGCCTTGGAATAGCCCCAGAACGTACTGCCCGCCTCGCGGACCTCGAGCGCTGCCTTGCGCCCACCTTCGATCGTGGCATAACGCGCACGACGGGCTGGTGCTTGCTTGGTCGTCTCGATCATGCTCACCTCATTTGGTGATTCAAAAACGTCAAATGAAGGATACACCGGATCAAGCGCCTTTGCACCGGCCCTTTCCCAACCTGCTGTCGGCATTGGCCATAACGCGGTCGCCCCGCCCGCCTGAAAGCTCGTCTTCGTGTGCTGCACAGGCCTTGCCCACAACATTGTGCGACGCCTCCTACAAGGAGGGCTGATCATCCCGGCAGACCCCAGCCGCGTCCATCGTCAGCATGCCCGGTCTCTGGATAAGGAGCATCCCATGCATAAAAGCCCACAGGCTGAACCCGTCTTTTTACACAAGCACCGCAAGCTCATCGCCGTCATTGCCATCCCGGTGGTTGCCCTTGGTGTCCTCGCGACGCTCTTCGACAAGATATTCTTCTACAACGAGGCAGGTCAGATGACCCATGTGCGCACCATCTTCGGTGAGGAGAAAGTGGTCGAGGATGTCGGCTATGCGACCAAATGGTTTGGTCGCAGCACCATCTGGCGGCGCACCATCGGCGTTCAGTCAGCCCTGCAGGTGGATCAACAGGATGAGGCGCCTCGTGGACAAGCTGCCGTGGTTCTGCAGAACCTGCCCATCGTGTTCCTGGGCAATGTCGATGCCAAGGCTGAATTCAGCACCCAGTTTCGCCTGCCCTCAGGGGACGCCTTTCTGAAAATCGCACAGGAATACCGTACGCCAGACAACTTCCTCCAGCGTGCATTGCTGCCAGCGATCAAGGAAACCCTCCAGGCCACGGCGTCGCTGATGAGTGCAGACGACTACTATGCCGGCAACCGCAGCCACTTCGGCGCTGAATTCGAGAACCAGTTACGTAACGGCCTGTACCTCACCAGCCGCAAGGAAATCCGCGTCAAGCGTGACAATCTTCCGGCGCAAACCGCCATTCTCCAAGCCGGTACGGACCAGGGCAGCTTCGGGGACAACGCCTCGACCCGTTTCGTCATCGAAAAGAAGCTCGACAAGAATGGACAGGAACTGCGCAAGCAGCAGCAATTCCGCCTGTTCGGTGTCGAAGTGGTCGATGCACGGGTCACCCATATAGACCCCAACCCGCAGTACCAGCAGCGGATGGTTCGTGTGCAGCAGGCATTGGCGGAGCTGGCTGTCGCCCGGCAGAACCGGTTGAAGGAGGAGGAAGAAAAGGAACTGGTTTCTGCTCGAGGCGCCAAGGACGTCGAGGCCAAGCGCCAAGAAAGCCTGCGTCAGCAGATCGAGCGCACCACCGAAGCCGAAACCGAAAAGCAACTCACGTTGATCAACGCCGAACGAGAGAACCGACGCGCCGAGATAGACAAGCAGACCGCCGAATTACTGCGGGACAAGGCCAGGGTCAATGCCGAAGCGACCAAAATCACCGCCGACGCCGAAGCCTACGCCCGTGAGGCCTCGCTCAAGGCCGACGGTGCCTTGCAAATCAAGCTCGAGACATTGGTGCAAATCAACCGTGCCTGGGCCGATGCAGCAGCACGAGCCCCTGTCCCGAACGTCATGATGGGTGGTGCAGAAGGTGGCATCGGGCGCCAGGATGAAATGAGCAAGCTCATGGGCATACTGGCGGCAAAGGCGGCCAAGGATCTGGCATTGGACCTCAACGCGCACTGAGTCCCGAACACACCGGTTACGACATTGCGCCCTGTTGCGCTGTTGACGCTCAGGGCGCAACGCCCTCGACGATGATCACTTCGGCCTTCGCCACCCCCTGCCGATAACGGCACGCCTCCTGATAGGCCTCCGAGCGGTAGCACGCCAGCGCCTGTTCATATGAATCGAATTCGATCACCACGCTACGCTGTGGGGTAGGCCTTCCCTCCATCGCCTCGCTGCGCCCGCCACGGGCCAGCAGACGGCCGCCAAACGCGGCGAAGGCTGCCGGGGCGCGTTGGGTGTACTGCTGGTATTGCTCGGGGTCGGTGACATCCACATGGGCGATCCAGTAGGCCTTCATCCATCGCTCTCCTGTAAAAGGTTATTTGTGTATGATGGTATACCATAAAAATCACCCCACCACAGCGAGTGTGCAGCATGGCTTTCAACAGCATCGAAGAACTCCTCGAAGACTACCGGCAAGGCAAGATGGTCTTGCTGGTGGACGACGAAGACCGTGAAAACGAGGGCGACCTGCTGATCGCCGCCGAGCGCTGTGACGCACAGGCCATCAACTTCATGGCCCGCCAGGCGCGCGGGCTGATCTGCCTGACCTTGACCGACGAACATTGCCAGCGCCTGGGTCTGGAACAGATGGTGCCGGCCAACGGCAGCGTGTTCAGCACCGCCTTCACCGTGTCCATCGAGGCTGCCACGGGCGTCACCACCGGTATTTCCGCCGCCGACCGGGCCCGCACCGTGGCGGCAGCCATGGCCCCCGACGCCCGCCCCGAAGACCTGGTGCAGCCAGGCCATATCTTCCCCCTGCGCGCCCGCGAAGGCGGCGTGCTGACCCGCGCCGGGCACACCGAGGCCGGTTGCGACCTGGCCCGTCTGGCCGGCTTTGCCCCTGCCTCGGTGATCGTCGAAGTGCTCAACGACGACGGCACCATGGCCCGACGCCCGGACCTTGAGCTGTTCGCCGAACACCATGGCATCAAGATCGGCACCATCGCCGACCTGATCCACTACCGCCTGAGCACCGAGCAGACCATCAAGCGCATCGGCGAGCGCGAGCTGCCCACCGTACATGGCACTTTCCGCCTGGTGACCTACGAAGACCGCATCGAAGGCGGCGTACACATGGCCATGGTGATGGGCGATATCCGCCGCGACCACCCGACCCTGGTACGGGTGCATGTGATCGACCCGTTGCGCGACCTGGTCGGCGCCGAATATGCCGGTCCCGCCAACTGGACGTTGTGGGCAGCCTTGCAGAAGGTTGCCGCCGAAGGCGTGGGGGTGGTGGTGATCCTGGCCAACCACGAATCCTCCCAAGCCTTGCTCGAACGTGTGCCGCACCTGACCCACCCGGCCAAACCGTTCCAGCGTGGTCAGTCGAAGGTGTACTCGGAAGTCGGTACCGGCGCGCAGATTCTCCAGGACCTGGGTGTGGGCAAGCTGCGCCACCTGGGGCCGCCACTGAAGTACGCGGGGCTTGCCGGGTATGAGCTGGAGGTGGTGCAAAGCATCCCGTTCGAGCCTGCCGAGTTCAATTGACAATTTGGGGCTGCTACGCAGCCCCATCGCGGCACAAGGCCGCTCCTACAGGGACGGCGGCGCACGAATGGCGCTGACCCTGTAGGAGCGGCCTTGTGCCGCGAAAGGGCCGCATAGCGGCCCCAGATCTTTTGGTTTTAGTGATGGCCGGTCGCCTTCGACCTCTTGCCAAAAGTTTGGAATACCATAATATGATATCCCGTAGACCTTGAATTTCCGGCCGCGCCTACACTTCAAAGAACGGCCACGCGACATCGTTGGAAAGCTGCTCCCCGAACACATGGCGGGCGACAGGAAGCCCGCTCAAATAACAAAAGCAATTGAGGGCGTTAACCATGCTGTTAAGCAAACGAGTCACCGCAGTGCTGTCCGCCAGCCTGCTGTCCCTGGCCTGCCAAACCACCCTGGCCGCCGAGAGCCTGAACTTCGTCAGCTGGGGCGGCACCACTCAAGACGCCCAGAAACAGGCATGGGCCGAACCCTTCAGCGAGAGCACCAAGATCAAGGTCGTGCAGGACGGCCCTACCGACTACGGCAAGCTCAAGGCCATGGTCGAAAGCGGCAACGTGCAGTGGGATGTGGTCGACGTCGAGGCTGATTTCGCGCTGCGCGCGGCCAGCGAGGGCCTGCTCGAGCCCCTGGACTTCACCGCCATCCAGCGCGATCGCATCGACCCGCGCTTCGTCTCCGACCATGGCGTGGGCTCGTTCTTCTTCTCCTTCGTGCTCGGCTACAACGAAGGCAAGCTCGGTGCCAACAAGCCGGTCGACTGGACCGCGCTGTTCGACACCAAGACCTACCCGGGCAAGCGCGCTCTGTACAAGTGGCCGAGCCCTGGCGTGCTCGAATTGGCCCTGCTGGCCGACGGCGTCCCGGCCGACAAACTCTACCCGCTGGACCTGGACCGCGCCTTCAAGAAGCTCGACACCATCAAGAAGGACATCGTCTGGTGGGGCGGTGGCGCCCAGTCCCAACAGTTGCTGGCCTCCGGCGAAGCCTCCCTCGGCCAGTTCTGGAATGGCCGCGTCTACGCCCTGCAGCAGGATGGCGCACCGGTGGGTGTGAGCTGGAAGCAGAACCTGGTCATGGCCGATTTCCTGGTCATCCCCAAGGGCGCCAAGAACAAGGACGCGGCCATGAAATTCCTGGCCAATGCCAGCAGCGCCAAGGGCCAGGCCGACTTCGCCAACCTCACCGCCTATGCCCCAGTCAACCTCGACAGTATCGCCCAGCTCAAGCCCGAGCTCGCCCCGAACCTGCCAACTGCCTACGCCCAGGACCAAGTCACCCTGGACTTCGCCTACTGGGCAAAGAATGGTCAAGCCATCGCGGCCCGCTGGAATGAGTGGCTGGTCAAATGAAAGTCGCCATCAACGCCCTGCAAAACGCGCAAGGTGCCCCCAGCGGCACCGGCGCTCCGGGGGCGGCCATAAGCCGCCCGCCCTTGAGCCAACGCTGGCGCGGCAGCCGCAATCTGCTGCCGGCCCTGCTGTTCCTCGGCTTGTTCTTCTTCGCACCACTGATCGGTCTGCTGCTGCGCGGCGTACTGGAGCCGGTGCCGGGGCTGGGCAACTATGAGCAGTTGTTCGCCAATTCGGCCTACACGCGGGTGCTGTTCAACACCTTCTCGGTGGCGGGACTGGTGACCGTGATCAGCGTGCTGCTGGGCTTTCCGCTGGCCTGGGCGATCACCCTGGTACCGAGGGGCTGGGGCCGCTGGCTGCTGAACATCGTACTGTTGTCGATGTGGACCAGCCTGCTGGCGCGCACCTATTCCTGGCTGGTGCTGCTGCAGGCGTCGGGGGTGATCAACAAGGTGTTGATGGCGCTCGGCATCATCGATGCGCCGTTGGAGATGGTGCACAACCTTACCGGCGTGGTGATCGGCATGAGCTACATCATGATCCCGTTCATCGTCCTGCCCCTGCAGGCGACCATGCAGGCCATCGACCCGATGGTGCTGCAGGCCGGC
The DNA here is from genome assembly GCF_048068215.1 of Pseudomonas sp. NY15372. Classification (NCBI taxonomy): domain Bacteria; kingdom Pseudomonadati; phylum Pseudomonadota; class Gammaproteobacteria; order Pseudomonadales; family Pseudomonadaceae; genus Pseudomonas; species Pseudomonas sp. NY15372. The sequence goes on along the minus strand of NZ_JBLUPY010000001.1, from coordinate 274,689 downwards.
TCCATCTGCGGCGCCAGCCCCTGGACCAATTTCTGGAAAGTGTTCATCCCGCTGTGCCGCTCGGGGCTGTTCTCCGGCGCACTGATGGTATTCGTCATGTCGCTCGGCTACTACGTGACCCCCGCCCTGCTCGGCGGCGCGCAGAACATGATGCTGCCCGAATTCATCGTCCAGCAGGTGCAGTCGTTCCTCAATTGGGGCCTGGCCAGTGCCGCCGCCGCGCTGCTGGTACTGATCACCCTGGTGCTCTTCTACTTCTACCTGAAGCTGCAGCCGGAATCCCCGGTCGGCAACGCGAGGTAAACGCCATGCTCCTGACTCCCAATGCCATGGGCCGACCACTGCGCACCGGCCTGTACCTGACCACCGGGGTGATCGCGGCGTTCCTGCTGCTGCCGATCCTGTTCATCGTGCTGCTGTCGTTCGGCTCGTCCCAGTGGTTGGTATTCCCGCCGCCGGGCTGGACCTTCAAATGGTACGAGCAGTTCTTCTCCAACCCCGAGTGGATGGACGCCGCCCTGGCCAGCCTCAAGGTCGCCGTGCTCACCACGGTGTGCGCAGTGCTGTTGGGCCTGCCCACCGCCTTCGCCCTGGTGCGCGGGCGCTTTCCGGGACGCGAGTTGCTCTATGGCCTGTTCACCCTGCCGATGATCGTGCCGCTGGTGATCATCGCCGTGGCGGTGTATGCCCTGTTCCTCAAGCTCGGCTACACCGGCACGCTGTTTTCCTTCGTGGTCAGCCATGTGATCGTCGCCCTGCCGTTCACCATCATCTCGATCATCAACTCGCTGAAGCTGTTCGACCAATCGATCGAGGACGCCGCGGTGATCTGCGGTGCCTCGCGATTGCAGGCGATCTTCAAGGTCACCTTCCCGGCGATCCGCCCGGGGATGATCGCCGGCGGCCTGTTCGCCTTCCTGGTCTCCTGGGACGAGGTGGTGCTCAGCGTGATGATGGCCAGCCCCACCCTGCAGACCCTGCCCGTGAAGATGTGGACCACCCTGCGCCAGGACCTGACCCCAGTGATCGCCGTCGCTTCGACGTTGCTGATCGGCCTGTCGGTCCTGGTCATGGTCATCGCCGCCGCCCTGCGCCGGCGCAACGAAGTCAGCGCCTGAGCGCCCGGAGACAACAACAATGAGTGCAGTGATGAAAGATGCCGCGCCCGCCAAGACCCTGGTCAGCCTGCGCAACCTGAACAAGCACTACGGTGACTTCGCCGCCGTGGACAACATCAGCCTGGACATCCAGGACGGCGAGTTCCTGACCTTCCTCGGCTCCAGCGGCTCGGGCAAATCCACCACCCTGTCTATGCTGGCCGGCTTCGAGACGCCCAGCAGCGGCGAGATCCTGGTCGATGGCCAGTCGCTGGTCAAGGTGCCGCCGCACAAGCGCGACATCGGCATGGTGTTCCAGCGCTACTCGCTGTTCCCGCACCTGTCGGTACGCGACAACATCGCCTTCCCCCTGGCGATACGCAAGCACAGTGCCGCCGAGACTGCCAAGCGGGTCGATGCCATGCTCAAGCTGGTGCAGCTCGAGAAGTTCGCCCATCGCCGCCCCGCGCAGCTTTCCGGTGGCCAGCAACAGCGTGTGGCCATTGCCCGGGCGCTGGTGTACGAACCACGCATCCTGCTGATGGACGAACCCCTCGGCGCCCTGGACAAGAAACTGCGCGAAGACCTGCAGGACGAACTGCGCCAGCTGCACCGACGCCTGGGCATCACCATCGTCTATGTGACCCACGACCAGGAAGAAGCCATGCGCCTGTCCCAGCGCATCGCGATCTTCAGCCATGGCAAGATCGTCGGCCTGGGCAGCGGCTATGACCTGTACCAGAACCCGCCGAATGCCTTCGTCGCCTCGTTCCTGGGCAACTCCAACTTCCTTCGGGTCAAGGCCACCAGCAACGGCGCGGCCAGCTTCGAGGGGCAATCGTTGGCGATCCGGCTGACCACCGGGCTGACGGTCGGCCAGGACGCGTTGATCATGGTACGCCCGGAAAAGGCCTTGGCCCTGACGGCCGATCAGGCAGCGCGCGAGGCGTTGCCGGCGGGCTGGAACGAGGTCACGGCCAAGGTGGCCGAGGTGCTGTTCCTCGGCGAGAGCCAGACCTGCCATGTGGTGACCGCAGGTGGCACGGAACTGACCGTGAAGGCGCTGTCGGCGGCCGGAATGGCGATGCAGCCTGGCGATAGCGTGAAGGTGCGTTGGGCGGTGGCCGATGCCTGCACCTATACCGAGTGGGCCGAGAGCGACCTGAGCAAGGCCGCCGGGGCGCATTGATCCTTTGCCATGCCTGGGGGCCGCTTTGCGGCCCTTTCGTGGCACCAGGCCGCTCCTCCAGCGAACGGTGCACACGGCTCCTGTAGGAGCGGCCTTGTGCCGAGAAAGGGCCGCAAAGCGGTCCCGGCTATCACCCAGGCAACCGATACCGCTCGGCAAAATATTGCCGGAAGAACTCCACCGCCACCCGCACCTTGGCCGAGCCCGCCAGGGGTGTGGTGTACACCGCCCAGATATCCGCGACTTGCTGGTAACCCTCCAACACCTGCACCAGGCGCCCATCGGCGATGTTATCGTGCACGTCCCACCATGAACGCAGCAAAATGCCCCGCCCATCCAGGCACCACTGGTGGGCCACCTCGCCATGGTTGCTCGACAGCGCTCCGGTCACCCGCACGCTCTCTTCGCCATCGGGCCCTTCCAGGTGCCACACGCCAAAGGGGTGGTCACGTTCCTTGATCACCAGGCAATCATGGCTGGCCAGATCCGCCAGGCTTTTCGGCGTACCGCGCCGTGCCAGGTACTGGGGGGCCGCGCACAGCACCCGACGGTTGCGTGCCAGGGGCTTGGCGATCAGGTTCGGGGCAATCACGTTGCCGACTCGGATGTCCAGGTCCACCCCTTCGGCGATCAGGTCCACCAGACGGTCGTGCACATCCAGGCGAATGTCCAGTTTCGGGTAGCGCGCCGCCAACTCCGACAGCGCCGGCGCCACGAAGCGCCGCCCCAGGCCCAGACTGCTGGCGATACGCAGTTGCCCCGCCGGTTCGCGCTGGCCGGCATTGAGGTCGTCGTCCATGCGCTGCAGGGCTTCGAAGATCTGCTGCGCCCATTGGTACACCCGCTCCCCCTCCTCGCTCACCGTCACCCGTCGGGTGGTGCGGTGCAATAGGCGCACGCCGAGGTTTTCCTCGAGCAGGCGGATACGCTTGCTGACGAAGGCCGCGGACATTCCGCGCTCGTCCGCCACTGCGGCGAAGCTGGCGCGGCGCGCCACTTGCAGGAAGATATCGAGGTCGTCCAGGTTCGGCAGATTATTCACGATTCGTGCACCAAGAATTGATGGATCGCCGGATTATCTCCGGAACGCATCCTTATAGCATGGCCTGCATCCGTTACCCAGAACAGCGAGTGCGCCCCCATGAGCAAGACCTTCAAAATCGCCGCCATCCCCGGAGACGGCATCGGCAACGAAGTCCTCCCCGAAGGCATCCGCGTGGTCGAAGCGGCCGCGCGCAAGCATGGCCTGAACCTTGAAATCGAGTACTTCGAATGGGCCAGCTGCGACTACTACCTGGCCCACGGCAAGATGATGCCCGACGACTGGTTCGAGCAACTCAAAGGCTTCGACGCCCTGTACTTCGGCGCTGTCGGCTGGCCGGACAAGGTACCTGACCATATTTCCCTGTGGGGCTCGCTGCTCAAGTTCCGTCGCGACTTCGACCAGTACGTGAACATCCGCCCAGTGCGCCTGTTCCCCGGCGTCCCCTGCCCGCTGGCAGGCAAGGCCCCTGGCGACATCGACTTCGTGGTGATCCGCGAAAACACCGAGGGCGAGTACTCGTCCCTGGGCGGTCGCATGTTCGAAAACACCGAGAACGAGTTCGTGCTGCAGGAGTCGGTATTCACCCGTCGCGGCGTCGACCGCATCCTCAAGTACGCCTTCGACGTGGCCCAGACCCGCGAGCGCAAGCACGTGACCTCGGCGACCAAGTCCAACGGCATGGCCGTGAGCATGCCCTACTGGGACGAGCGCACCGCCGCGATGGCCGCACACTACCCAGAGATCAGCTGGGACAAGCAGCACATCGACATCCTCTGCGCCCGCTTCGTGCTGCAACCGGAGCGCTTCGATGTGGTAGTCGCCTCCAACCTGTTCGGCGACATCCTCTCCGACCTGGGCCCTGCCTGCGCCGGCACCATCGGCATCGCGCCGTCGGCCAACCTCAACCCTGAGCGCACGTTCCCGTCGCTGTTCGAACCGGTCCATGGTTCGGCACCGGATATCTATGGCAAGAACATCGCCAACCCGATCGCCATGATCTGGTCCGGCGCACTGATGCTCGAGTTCCTCGGCAAGGACGGCGACGACGCCCGCTACCAGGCCGCCCACGACGACATCCTCAAGGCCATCGAGACGGTCATCGCCAACGGCGACACCACCCGCGACATGGGTGGCAGCCGTTCCACCCAGGAAGTGGGCAAGGCCATCGCCGAGCTGCTGGGCGCTTAATCGATAAACCTGAGCCGACTGTCAGGATTGTCTGACAGTCGACTTGCAGTACGTAACAATTCAATGCACACTTCGTTAACCAAAAGATATGCGTAAACTTTCGGTTAACAGTCGAGGAAAAAAGCTATACCTGACAAGGATTTCCCAAGCGCTTAGCATTCCAAACGCTCCAGGAGACAATTGATGTCCCACAAGAATAAAAAGATTGATGTATTCCTGATCACCGTGAGCCTGATCGCCGTCTTGCTCACTGTCATCGGCCTTGCGCTGTTCCCTGCCGAGGCAGAAAGCATGGCCAACCAGCTGTTCGAACTGTCCACCCGCACCTTCGGCACCAGCGTTCAGGTGTTGGTCTTCGGTAGCTCCCTGGCCGTGCTGTACCTGGCGTTCAGCAAGTACGGCAATATCCGCCTGGGTGCAGGCAAGCCCGAGTACTCCACCGCGACCTGGGTGTTCATGTTCATCTGCGCTGGCATGGGTTCCTCGACCCTGTACTGGGGCGTCATGGAATGGGCCTACTACTACCAGACGCCCGGCCTGAACATCGCACCGATGTCGGCCCAGGCACTGGAATACAGCGTCAGCTACTCCTTCTTCCACTGGGGCATCAGCGCCTGGTCGATCTATGCCCTGGCATCCCTGGCCATGGCCTACCACTTCCACGTACGCAAGAAGAGCGGCCTGAACCTGGCCTCGATCATCGAAGCGGTCACCGGCTTCAAGGCCACCGGCCCCGTCGGCCGCACCGTGGACCTGATCTTCCTGCTGACCATGATGGGCGCGCTGACCGTTTCCCTGGCCCTGACCGCCTCGACCCTGACCCGCGGCCTGTCGGACCTTGCCGGCACCCCCAACACCTTCACCGTGCAATTGATGGTGATCGGTGCGGTGGCGCTGTTGTTCTCGCTCAGTTCCTACATCGGCATCGACGGCGGCCTGCAACGCCTGTCGAAGATGGTCTGCGTCGGCGCCCTGCTGTTCGCCGTGGTGGTGTTGCTGGTCGGCCCGACCCAGTTCACCGTCAACAACACCGCCAACGCCATTGGCCTGATGATCCAGCAGTACGTACACATGAGCCTGTTCACCGACCCTGCTGGCGATGGCGCCTTCACCCGCAACTGGACCGTGTTCTACTGGCTGTGGTGGGTGTCCTATGCACCGGGCGTGGCCATGTTCGTCGCCCGAGTGTCGCGCGGCCGGCAAATCAAGGAAGTGGTGTTCGCCCTGCTGATGGGTGGCAGCTTTGGATGCTGGTTCTTCTTCGGTGCTCTGGAAAGCTACAGCATGCACCAGTTCATCAACGGCCAGATCGACGTGCCGAAGCTGCTCAGCACCGTCGGTGGCGAAGCGGCGGTGACCGACCTGCTGCTGGCCCTGCCATGGGGCACGCTGTTCCTGGCGGTGTACTTGTTCATCATGGCGGTGTTCTGCGCCTCGCACATGGACGCTGCGGCCTATGCCGTGGCGGCCACCAGCACCCGTAACTTGCGCGAAGGCGAGGACCCGAGCCCGACCCTGCGTCTGTTCTGGTGCATCGTGCTGACCCTGGTGCCGCTGGCCATGCTGTTCGCCAAGGCATCGCTGTCGACCATGAAGACCGCCGTGGTGCTGACCGCCATTCCATTCATGCTGATCCTGCTGGTGAAGATCTACGGCTTCTTCAAGTGGCTGGCCGCCGATTACGGCCAGGTTCCGGCCTACCGGATCGAGGAAGAGGCTGCGCGCCTGGCTGGCGAGGAACCCGTCGAGCAAGCACCGCGAAGCGCGGCTGCCATGCACTGAGTTGGGACTGCACTGCCCTGTGAAGGTCAGTGCAGGTAGCGCGGGGACCGCTTGGCGGTCCTTTCGCGGCACAAGGCCGCTCCTACAGAAGAGCGGCTGAACCAAGGCAAATTTTTTTGCCCACCCTGTTAACCCATAGATACGCGTTAACCAATAAGTAAAACCGAGATAGAGCCATGAACGATTTCAAACGCCTGCCCGCCGATTTCTGCGCCAACCCTGAAGTAGCCTTCACCATTCCGGCCAATTTCTACACCCAGGCCGCGGTGTTCGAGCACGAGAAGGAAGCGATCTTCGCCAAGAGCTGGATCTGCGTCGGTCACCGCAGTGAAGTCGCCGAGAAGAACGCCTACATCACCCGTGAGGTGATCGGCGAAAGCATCATCGTCGTACGCGGCCGCGACGACGTGCTGCGCGCCTTCTACAACGTCTGCCCGCACCGTGGCCACCAACTGCTCGAAGGCAGCGGCAAGGCCAAGAATGTGATCACCTGCCCGTACCACGCCTGGACCTTCAAGCTCGACGGCGAGCTGGCCCACGCCCGCAACTGTGAGAACGTGGCCGGCTTCGACAAGGAAAACTCCACCCTGGTGCAACTGCGCGTCGAAGAGTACGCAGGCTTCATCTTCATCAACATGGACATGGAGGCCGGCAGCGTCGAAGACCAGCTGCCAGGCCTGCAGAAGCGTATGCGCGAAGCCTGCGGCGTGATCGACGACCTGCATCTGGCCGCACGTTTCGTCAGCGATACGCCGGCCAACTGGAAGTCGATCGTCGACAACTACCTGGAGTGCTACCACTGCGCCCCGGCCCACCCAGGCTTCTCCGACTCCGTGGACGTCGGCCAGTACAACCACAGCCTGCATGGCAACTGGACCCTGCAGTACGGCCTGGCCAAGCCTTCGGAGCAGTCGTTCAAGTTCGACGAATCGGTCAAGGACCCCTCCTTCGCCGGCTTCTGGGCCTGGCCGTGCACCATGTTCAACGTGCCGCCGGGAGCGAACTTCATGACCGTGATCTATGAGTTCCCAGTCGATGCCGAAACCACCCTGCAGCATTACGACATCTACTTCCTGAACAAGGACCTCACCGAAGAGCAGCTCAAGCTCATCGACTGGTACCGCGAAGTGTTCCGCCCGGAAGACCTGCGCCTGGTGGAAAGCGTGCAAAAGGGCCTGAAGTCCCGCGGCTACCGCGGCCAAGGCCGGATCATGGTCGACCAGCAGCGCAGCGGCGTGAGCGAACACGGCATCGCCCACTTCCACAACCTGATCGCCATCGCCCACCTGGACTGATGCACCCGGCCGCCGGCCCAGCGGTCGGCGGCCTTCGGAGAACCTTGCGTGAAACTTCAAGACAACAAGCTGTTCCGCCAGCAGGCCTACATCGCCGGTCGCTGGTGCGATGCCGACGGCCGGCAGACCTTGGCGGTCAACGACCCGGCCAGCGGCGAGCTGCTCGGCCATGTACCGCTGATGGGCGCCGCCGAGGCCGTGCGCGCCATCGAAGCAGCCGAGACGGCCCTGGCTGACTGGCGTGGACGTACGGCCAAGGGGCGGGCGAACATCCTGCGCCGCTGGTTCGAACTGCTGCTCGAGCACGAGCACGACCTGGCCCAGCTGATGACCCGTGAACAGGGCAAGCCCCTGCACGAGGCCTTGGGCGAAATCCGCTACGCCGCCTCCTTCGTCGAATGGTTCGCCGAAGAAGGCAAGCGCGTCTACGGCGACGTGATCCCAAGCCCGGCCAACGACAAGCGCCTGCTGGTGATCAAGCAAGGCATCGGCGTCTGCACCGCGATTACCCCGTGGAACTTCCCGGCGGCGATGATCACCCGCAAGGTCGCCCCGGCCCTGGCCGCTGGCTGCACCATCGTGGTCAAGCCGGCCAACGAAACCCCGTTCAGCGCCCTGGCACTGGTCGAACTCGCTGAGCGCGCGGGCGTCCCGGCCGGCGTGTTCAGCGTGGTCACCGGCGATGCCCCGGCCATCGGCGCCCAGTTCACCGGCCACCCGAGCGTGCGCAAGCTCAGCTTCACCGGTTCCACCCCGGTAGGCCGCCTGCTCATGGGCCAATGCGCCGAAACCATCAAGAAAGTCAGCCTGGAACTGGGCGGCAACGCGCCGTTCATCGTCTTCGACGATGCCGACATCGACGCAGCGGTCGACGGTGCGCTGATCGCCAAGTACCGCAACGCCGGGCAGACCTGCGTGTGCGTCAACCGTTTCTATGTGCACGACAGCGTCTACGAGCGATTCGCGCAGCGTTTCGTCGAGCGCGTGCGCGCCCTGACGGTCGGCCACGGCCATGCCGAAGGCACGCAGATCGGCCCGCTGATCAGCGACAAGGCCGTGGCCAAGGTGCGCAGCCTGATCGACGACGCCACCGGTAAAGGCGCCAGCGTGCTGCTCGGTGGCAAGGCCCACGCACTGGGAGGGCAATTCTTCGAGCCGACCGTGCTCGCCGACATCGCCCCTGGCATGGAGCTGTTGCAGGAAGAAATCTTCGGCCCGGTGGCCGCATTGGTGCGCTTCACCACCGATGACGAAGTGATCGCGCTGGCCAACGCCACCCAGTACGGCCTGGCGGCGTATTTCTACAGCCGCGACCTGGCCCGCGTGTTCCGCGTGGCCGAGCGCCTGGAGTACGGCATGGTCGGCATCAATACCGGGCTGATCTCCAACGAGGTCGCACCGTTCGGTGGCGTCAAGCAATCGGGCCTGGGCCGCGAAGGCTCCAAGTACGGCATCGAGGACTATCTGGAAATCAAGTACCTGTGCCTCGCCGTTTGAGCAGGCCAGTATCCGTGCCACGCGGCAGGGCCTGCCGTGTGTGCTGCAAGTCGAGGTGAACCATGGCCAAGCAATACGAAATGTTCAAGGTGCGAGTCACCGACGTGGAACAGGCCACGCCGCTGATCAAGCGCTTCACCCTGGCCCGCGAAGACGGCGCCGCCCTGCCCGCCTTCACCGGCGGCAGCCACGTCATCGTGCAGATGCAGTCGGCCTGCGGCAACCGGTTCAGCAACGCCTACTCGTTGATGAGCGACCCGCGTGACCTCTCCCACTACCAGATCGGCGTGCGCCTGGAAGAGCAGTCCAAGGGCGGTTCGGCGTTCATGCACAACCAGGTCGAGGTGGGCAGCGAACTGACCATCTCCACCCCCAACAACCTGTTCGCCCTCGACCCTGCGGCTGGCCGCCATGTGCTGATCGCCGGCGGCATCGGCATCACCCCGTTCCTGGCTCAGTTGCACGAGCTCGAAGGCAGCGGTACCCCCTACGAACTGCACTACGCCTTCCGTGCGCCGGAACATGGCGCCTTCCAGGGTGATCTGGAAAGCGGGCCCCATGCACAAAGCACCCGCTTCTACATCGACAGCCTGGACCGCAAGCTGGACCTGGCCGGCCTGTGCGCGGGCCTGGCCGATGACGCACACCTTTACGTGTGCGGGCCCAAGCCGCTGATCGATGCGGTGATCGCCACTGCCGCCGCTGCAGGCATTCACGACTCACGCGTGCACTGGGAGCAGTTCGCCGCCGCCGCGCCTGCCGCAGGTGCCGCGTTCACCGTGGTGCTGGCCAAGTCCGGTACCGAGCTTGAGGTCGAGGAAGGCATGACCATCCTCCAGGCCATCGAGAAAGCCAAGGCGGCCAAGGTCGAATGCCTGTGCCGCGAAGGCGTGTGCGGCACCTGCGAGACCGCCATTCTCGAAGGCGAGGCCGAGCATTTCGACCAATACCTGAGCGACGAGGAGAAAGCCTCGCAGCAAACCATGATGCTGTGCGTGTCCCGCGCCCGCAGCGCCCGCCTGGTGCTGGACCTGTAACACCCAGTGCGCCGGTGCTCGCCTGCGGGCCGGCACCGCGCGCAGTGGTCTAGGCTGTACCTCTTGACCACAAGGAAAAGAGGCCCAAGCCCATGCTTTTGTCACGCCCTCCCTACGCCATGGCCCTGGCGCTGTGCATCGCCTGCTCACCGGCGCTCGCCGCCGAGTCTTCCCCCCACGACCTGCTCGAGCAGGCCCAGGCCGAGCAAGCGGCCTACCTCGCCACCCTCAAGACCCTGGTGTCGGTCGATACCGGTACCGGCACGCAAGCAGGCCTGGCCCAGGTCGGCGCGGAACTGGCCAAGCGCCTGAAGGCCCTGGGTGCCGATGTGCACACCAGCCCGGCCAAACCCTCGGTGGGCGACAACATCGTCGGGACATTCAAGGGCAACGGCAGCAAGGATTTTTTGCTGATGGTGCATTACGACACGGTGTTCGGCCCAGGCACCGTAGCCAAGCGGCCGTTCCGGGTGCAAGGCGAGCGCGCCTATGGCCCAGGCGTGGCCGATGCCAAGGGCGGCGTGGCGATGATCCTGCATGCGCTCAAGCTGCTGCAGGACCAGCAGTTCAAGGGGTATCGCACGCTGACCGTGCTGTTCAACCCGGATGAGGAAATGGGCTCGGCGGGTTCCAAACAGCTCATCGCGCAGCTCGCCCGCAAGCATGACTATGTCTTCTCCTACGAGCCGCCGGACAAGGACGCGGTGACCGTCGCCACCAACGGCATCAACCGCCTCAAGCTCGAGGTGAAAGGGCGCTCCTCCCACGCCGGCTCCGCCCCCGAGCAAGGCCGCAACGCCTTGACCGAACTGGCCCACCAGCTGCTCCAGCTCAAGGACCTGGGCGATGCCAGCAAAGGCACCACGGTGAACTGGACCCTGGCCAAGGCCGGCGAGAAAGCCAACATCATCCCGGCCCTGGCGAGTGCGCAAGCCGACATGCGCTATTCGGACCTCAGCGAAACCGAGCGTGTGGCGGCCGATGCCAGGCGCATCGCGCAAAAGCACCTGATCGAAGACACCCAGGCCACCGTGACCCTGGAAAAAGGCCGCCCGCCCCTGGCCCGCAACGAAGGCTCGCGCCAGTTGGCCGAGACGGCCCGAGAGCTGTACGGCCAGATCGACCATACCCTCGAACCCATCGCCATGCGCTTTGGCACCGACGCCGGCTATGCCTACGTACCCGGCAGCGCCAAGCCGGCGGTGCTGGAGACCATGGGTGTGGTCGGTGCCGGGTTACATGCCGAGGATGAATACATCGAGCTCGCCAGCATCGCCCCACGGTTGTACCTGACGGTGGCGATGATCAGGCGCCTGGCGCAATGATCGGCGCGGCCACTAACGCCTCAACCGCCGGCAAGCCCGCTTCCACAGGGATACGAAGGTAGCCGGCTCGCCGGTGATTGGGGCGCTACAGCCATAACAAGAACAATTCGGCGAACGACACATGAACATCCTCTACGACGACCGCCTCGACGGCCCGTTGCCCACGATCGACAAGGCCCAATTGCTGGCCGAACTGCGCAGCACCCTGCCGGACCTTCAGGTCCTCCACCGCACCGAAGACCTCAAGCCCTACGAGTGCGATGGTCTCTCGGCCTACCGGACCGTCCCCTTGCTGGTGGTGCTGCCCGAGCGCATCGAACAGGTCCAGGCCCTGCTGCGCCTGTGCCACCGTCGCGGCGTCCCGGTGGTGGCACGCGGCGCCGGCACGGGCCTTTCTGGCGGTGCCCTGCCCTTGGCGCAAGGCATCCTGCTGGTGATGGCGCGCTTCAATCGCGTCCTCGAAGTCAACCCGCAAGGCCGCTTCGCCAGGGTCCAACCCGGCGTGCGCAACCTGGCGATCTCCCAGGCCGCAGCGCCCCATGGGCTGTACTACGCGCCAGACCCTTCGTCGCAGATCGCCTGCTCAATCGGCGGCAATGTCGCGGAAAACGCCGGTGGCGTGCACTGCCTGAAATACGGCCTGACCGTGCATAACCTGCTCAAGGTCGACATCCTCACCATCGAAGGCGAACACCTGACCCTGGGCAGCGACACCCTCGACAGCCCCGGCTTCGACCTGCTGGCCTTGTTCACCGGCTCCGAAGGCATGCTCGGCATCGTCATCGAAGTCACCGTCAAGCTGTTGCCCAAGCCCCAGGTGGCACGGGTGCTGCTGGCCAGCTTCGACAAGGTCGAGGACGCCGGCCGCGCGGTGGCCGGCATCCTCGACGCCGGCATCATCCCTGGGGGGCTGGAAATGATGGACAACCTGGCGATCCGCGCCGCCGAGGACTTCATCCACGCGGGCTACCCGGTGGAGGCCGCGGCCATCCTGTTGTGCGAGCTGGACGGCGTCGAAGCCGACGTGCAGGACGACTGCCAACGGGTCGACGCCGTGCTGCGCCAGGCCGGTGCCCGCGACGTGCGCCTGGCCTGCGATGAGGCCGAGCGCGCGCGCTTCTGGGCCGGACGCAAGAACGCCTTCCCTGCGGTAGGGCGCATTTCGCCCGACTACTACTGCATGGACGGCACCATTCCCCGCCGTGAACTGCCACGGGTACTGGAGGGCATCGCCGCACTGTCCGAGGCCCATGGCCTGCGGGTGGCCAACGTGTTCCATGCCGGCGACGGCAACATGCACCCGTTGATCCTGTTCGACGCCAACCTGCCCGGCGAGCTGGAGCGCGCCGAAGCCCTCGGCGGCAAGATCCTCGAACTGTGCGTGGCGGTCGGCGGCAGCATCACCGGCGAGCATGGTGTCGGCCGCGAGAAGATCAACCAGATGTGCGTACAGTTCAACGACGACGAGCTCACCTTGTTCCACGCGGTGAAGGCGGCATTCGACCCCAATGGCCTGCTCAACCCCGGCAAGAACATCCCCACGCTGCATCGCTGCGCCGAGTTCGGTGCGATGCACGTACATCACGGACAGTTGCCCTTCCCTGACCTGGAGCGCTTCTGATGAGCCAGGATCGCGACCTGAGCGAACGCCTGCTGGAGCAGGTCAACCAGGCCCTGGCAATGGGCACGCCGTTGCGTATCCAGGGCGGCAACAGCAAGGCCATGCTCGGCCGCGCGGTCGCTGGGGAAACCCTCGATACCCGCGAGCACCGTGGCATTGTCCACTACGACCCCACCGAACTGGTGATCAGCGCCCGCGCCGGCACGCCTTTGCAACACATCGAGGCGGTGCTGCACGAGGCCGGGCAGATGCTGCCGTGCGAACCCCCTCACCTGGGCCCTGACGCCACCCTCGGCGGCATGGTCGCAGCGGGCTTGTCGGGCCCACGCCGGCCCTGGGCGGGCGCGGTACGTGACTATGTCCTTGGCACCCGGGTCATCACCGGCCATGGCAGGCTGCTGCGCTTTGGCGGCGAGGTGATGAAGAATGTCGCCGGTTATGACGTGTCCCGGTTGATGGCGGCAAGCTTCGGCTGCCTGGGCCTGCTGACCGAGGTGTCGTTGAAGGTACTGCCGCGTCCTCGACAATGCCTGAGCCTGCGCCTGCCGATGACTGTACGCCAGGCCCTGGGCGAGCTGGCCGAGTGGGGTCAACAGCCGTTGCCGATCAGCGCCGCCTGCCACGACGGCCAAGCGCTCTACCTGCGCCTGGAAGGCGGCGAAGGGTCGGTGCTGTCGGCGAGCCAGCGCTTGGGGGGCGAGACGGTCACGAGCCATTTCTGGACAGACTTGCGCGAGCAGCGGCTGCCGTTCTTCGAAGACCCTGCCCCGTTATGGCGGCTGTCGCTGCCCAGCGTCACCGGCGAGCTGGCTCTGCCCGGCCAACAACTGATCGACTGGGGCGGCGCCCAGCGCTGGTTGAAGTCTTCGGCCCCCGCGACGCTGATCCGCGAGCAGGTCGCCAAAGTCGGTGGCCATGCCACGGCCTACACGCCCGGCGACGACAGCATGTCGCCGTTGCCCCCGGCGTTGATGCGCTACCACCGCGCCCTCAAGCGACAACTCGACCCCCAGGGGATCTTCAACCCTGGGCGCCTGTACCCGGACCTGTGAGGCGATGCCATGCAAACCAACCTGAGCGATGCCGCCAAGCGCCTGGCCCGTGCCGACGAAGCCGAGCGCATCCTGCGCAGTTGCGTGCACTGCGGTTTCTGCACCGCAACCTGCCCCACCTACCAGTTGCTGGGCGACGAGCTGGACGGGCCACGCGGACGCATCTACCTGATCAAGCAGGTGCTCGAAGGCGCACCGGCCAGCGCCAGCACGCAGTTGCACCTGGACCGCTGCCTGAGCTGTCGCAACTGCGAAACCACCTGTCCTTCGGGCGTCAAATACCACGACCTGCTGGACATCGGCCGCCCCGTGGTCGAGCGGCAGGTACCACGCCCCCTGGGCGAGCGCCTGCTGCGCCAAGGCCTGCGGGCGGTAGTGCCGCGCCCTGCACTGTTCACAGCGCTCGTTCGTGCCGGGCAGGCTCTGCGGCCCCTGCTGCCGGCAACGGTCGAGGCGAAGCTGCCAAGCCAGGTGCCCCACCCCGGTGAACGACCGGCACCGCGCCATGCGCGCCGCGTACTGCTGCTCGAAGGCTGCGTGCAGCCGGCGTTGTCACCCAACACCAATGCCGCTGCCGCACGCCTGCTGGACCGCCTGGGCATCAGTGTCGAGCCGGCTCCGGGCGTCGGTTGCTGCGGCGCCGTCGATTATCACCTCAATGCCCAGGCGCAAGGCCTGGCGCGCGCCCGGCGCAACATCGACGCCTGGTGGCCGGCGATCGAAGCCGGCGCCGAGGCGATCGTGCAAACGGCCAGCGGCTGCGGGGCGTTCGTCCGCGATTATGGCCACTTGCTGGAAAACGACCCACGCTATGCCGCCAAGGCTGCCCAGGTCAGCGCCCTGGCCCGGGACCTGGTGGAAGTGCTACAGGCCGAGCCGATCGAGCGCCTGGGACTGTGCGCCGAGCAGCGCCTGGCCTTTCATTGCCCCTGCACGCTCCAGCATGCCCTGAAGCTCGGCGGCGCAGTGGAACAGTTGCTGACCCGCCTGGGTTTCACCCTGACTCCGGTTGCCGATGGCCACCTGTGTTGCGGCTCTGCGGGCACCTACTCGCTGACCCAGCCCACGCTCTCGCGTCAACTGCGGGACAACCGCCTCACTGCCCTGGAAAGCGGCGACCCCGAGGTCATCGCAACCGCCAACATCGGCTGTCAGGCACACTTGGGCAGCGCCGGGCGCACACCGGTGCGCCATTGGATCGAGATCGTCGAGGCAGCCCTTCAAGGCCCTGTCGGCTGCGGTACACCTGTATGTGGGCTTGGCCCCTTGCAGCCCGACCCACAAAACCCGAAGCTCTGATCATCCTGCATTTCGGACAACCCATGGAACTGCATATCCGCCTGCAAGGCCGCAAAGGCCTGGCCGACCAGCTCTACCAACAGCTGCGCGCCGGCATCGACAGCGGCCATCTGGCCGCCGGCACCCAGTTGCCCCCCACCCGCCTGCTCGCCGAACAATTGGGCGTGTCACGCAAGACGGTGGCCGAGGCCTATTCACGCCTGACCTACGACAACCTGCTCAGCGGCGTGGTCGGCCGCGGCACGTTCATCACCCCGCGCAAGCCGTTGCAGGCCAGCGACGCCCAGCCCATTCCCCTGGCCGCCGCCGATACGTTGCAACGCTGGCAGCAGCGCGCCACGGTGCTGGCCGGGCAGGCCCAGCATGCGCCATCGCGTCATGACTTCGTCGGCGGCGCCTCGAGCAAGGCGCAATTCCCCTTCGACCAGTGGCGCAGTTGCCTGCAATACGCCCTGCGGCGCAGCCAGCGCCACCCCCAGCGGCATTTCCCTGCCCAAGGCCTGCCCGAACTGCGCGAAGCCATCGCCCACCACATCGCCTTCGCCCGCGGTGTGCATTGCAGCGCAGCGGATGTACTGGTGTGCAACGGCGCTCAACAGGCCCTGGACCTGATCGCCCGGGTACTGATCGAGCCGGGCTGCCAGGTGGCCATGGAAGACCCCGGCTACCCCCCGGCGCGCCAGCTGTTCCTGGCGCTGGGCGCGCGCATGCAAGCGGTGCCGGTGGACGATGAAGGCATGTGCGTGGAGCAGATCGCCGATGGCACGCGGCTGATCTATGTGACGCCCTCGCACCAATTCCCGCTGGGCATGCCGATGAGCGAGCGGCGGCGTATGGCCTTGCTGGCCCGCGCGGCCGAGCTCGGCGCACTGATCATCGAAGACGACTACGACTGCGAATTCCGCTACCAGGGGCCTGCCAGCGATGCCCTGCAACGCCTCGACCGACACGGCCTGGTGGCGTATGTCGGGACCTTTTCCAAGACCTTGCTACCGGAGCTGCGTCTGGGCTACGCCGTGCTGCCGCCAAGCGTGCTGCAAGCGGCCTGTGCGGCCAAGCACCTGACTGACTGGCACAGCCCGACCCTGCAGCAATGGGCACTGGCGCGCTTCATCAGCGAGGGGCACCTGAACAAGCACATCCGCCGCTGTCATGAGGTGTACAGCACCCGCCGCGAACGGATCCTGGCACGCCTGGACGGCGACCTGGCGCCCTGGCTGACGGCGGTGCCGGCCAACGCCGGCTTTCACCTCAGCGCCCTGGCAAGCCCCGGGGTGAATGTGGAGCTGCTGGTGAGCCTGGCGCGCAAGGTCGAGGTGGGCCTCTACTCGCTGGCCCCATTCTTCAACGAAGCCCCGGTACGCCCGGGGCTGCTGTTCGGCTTCGGGGCCATCGAGCTGCTGGACATCGACCCGGCGCTGGACCGGGTCCGCGATACCTTGCAGGGCCTCAGCTGACCGTCGCCTGCGCCGCCTGCCCCGGGCGGGAAATGGCGGTGGCATAGCCTCGCGGGACGAAGCGCACGGTCACCAGCAGCATCGCCACCACGGTGATCGCCAGCAATGTCCAGGAGGCCTGGAAGTCCCCGCTCACATCACGCAGCCAACCGGTGATGTACGGCACGATACCGGTGATGATGAAACCGATGCCCTGGACGAACGCCGCCAGGCTGCCCGCTTGCGCGGGGTCCTTCTTCAAGTGCTCGAGGGTCAGGGTCAGGCTCAGGCTGAAGCATGCGCCCAGGCCCAGGCCGATCATCGCCACCCACACGCCCATGGCCAGGGTCGGCGCCAGCAGCAGGCCAAGGAAGCCCAGCAGCTGGATCGACAGTGCCAGCCACAGGCCCGGCCGACGGTCCGCCAGGCTGCGCAACAACAACGGTAGACCCAGGGCCCCGGTGACCTGGAAGATGGTCATCAGGCCGACCAGCTCACCGCCACCCTGGGCAGTGCCGCCATGCTCGATATGGTAGGCCGGCAACCAGGCCACCATACTGGTATAGCCGCCGTTGATCAGGCCGAAGTAGCTGGCCAACAGCCAGGCCCGACGGTTGCCGAACCAGTGCCCACCGCCACCCCCGGCCAGCTTCGGCGTATTGTGCCGCGGCCTGAGTACCAGCCAGGCCAGTACAGCCAGCACGGCGGGCAGTGCCCAGACGCCCAGGCCGGTCTGCCAGCGCCCGCTGGCCTCGCTGATCGAAGGCCCGAGCACCGCCGCCAGGCCTCCCCCGCTCATCAAGGCCGCCGAGTACAAGCCCATGGTGGTCGCCAGGCGCGTGGGGAACCAACGGTTGACCAGGCCCGGCATCATGCCCTGGACGATGGCCACGCCGAGCCCGGCCAGCACCGCACTGGCGATCAGCGCCCAGGCGCTGTCCAGTTGCAGCCGCCACAGACACGCCAGGGCGATCGCCGCCAGCCCCATGAGCATGCCGCCATGCTCGCTCAGCCAACGGCGCAACCAAGGTTGCAGCAAGGGGATCAGGCCCATGCACAGCACCGGCAGAGCCGTCAGCAGAGCTGCTTGCTGGTAGCCAAGGCCGGTACTGGCGCGCATGGGTTCGAGCAGCGGACCGATACTGGTGAGGATCGGCCGCAGGTTCAGCGCCAGCAGCAGCACCAGCAACAGGTTCAGTGCACCTCTCATGCCTGGTGCGCCTGCTTCCACTGAAGATACAGGTCGGCCTCCCCGGCAGGCTTGAGCGGTTTCAGGGGCAGGCTCTGCTGCTGAGGTGGGCGCGCCATCTGTGCATATACCGCGGCGGTGGACAGGCCATAGGGCTCGCCTTCGTCATTGTCATAGGCAAACCAGGCCCGTTCGATGCCGCACAGGTGCATGGCCGCCAGGCACATCGGGCACGGGTGGCCGCTGGCATAGAGCTCGGCGCCGTCCAGGCGTGGTTGCCCCAGGGCCTGGGCAGCCTTGCGGATCGCCTGCATCTCGGCGTGGGTGGTCGGGTCCTGGGTGCTGTGGATTTCATTGACGGCACGCGCCAACACCTTGCCCTGGTACACCAGCACGGCACCGAACGGGCGCCCGCCAGCCTGGATGTTGGCGCGGGCCAGGTCGAGGGCTTCGCGCATGAAACGTTCATCGGACATCGTTGGACTCTCTGGGTGCAAGACCCGGTCATTATCCCGCCTTGGCCAGGCGAGCCAAAATGAAGAGATTGGATGCAGGTCAGTGGCCCCCTGAATGGATCGATTGGTCCCCTGGCAAAACCTGGGATTGGCTATCGGGCGATCCATGGCCCGGCGCTAAGGTATGACCCAGTGGGAGCGGGCTTGTCCCGCGATGGGTCGCAGCGCGGCCGAGAACACTATCCACCCTCACACCGGAGTCAACCATGCACGACCGTATCGAATGGGCCAAGCACGCCCCGCAAGCCTACAAAGCCATGATCGGCCTGGAGCAAGCCCTGGCCAACAGCGGCCTGGAGAACTCGCTGCTCGAACTGGTTCGGCTGCGCGCCTCGCAGATCAACGGCTGCGCCTATTGCGTCAACATGCACGCCAACGATGCGCGCAAGGCCGGGGAAACCGAAGCCCGCCTGCAGACCCTCTGCGTCTGGCAGGAAACCACTTATTTCACGCCCCGCGAACGGGCCGCCCTGGCTTGGCTGGAGTGCCTTACCCGCCTACCCGAACGCGGCGCGCCCCAACCGCAGTACGAAGCGCTGCTGGAGCATTTCGAGCCCGCTGAAGTGGCCAACCTGACCCTGGCCATTGCCACCATCAATGCCTGGAATCGTTTTGGCGTGGGCTTTGCCATGGTGCCGGCCTGATCGACCTGGACAGCTTCATCGCGGAACAAGCCCACAGAGAACAAGCGGCTAACGCCGCGCCCCCTGTGGGAGCGGGCTTGCCCGCGATCAAGGGCGAAGCCCTTGCCAGGCGACGATGATATCGGGCCCGGCCCAATCGCGGGACAAGCCCGCTCCCACCCGGCCTGCGCTGTTTTCAAAGACACCGCCGTACCTGTGGGAGCTGGCTTGCCAGCGATAGGACCGGGGCAAGCAACTCAAGACAGTTGGCTCCCACAAAGGACCTGCAAACTCAAATAGTTATGCGTTGTTCTATGAGAGCGGCCTTGCGCCGCGATGGGCCCCACAGCGGCCGCCACTACCGCCCGGCCAACCGCGCCCGATAGCTCCCTGGGCTGTACCCGGTCCACTTCTTGAAGGCACGGTGAAAGGCGCTGGGCTCCTGGAAGCCGGTCTGCTCGGCGATCTCGGCGATGCTCAGCACACCTTCACGCAAGCGCTCGAAGGCCATGGCCCGGCGCACCTCGTCCTTGATCTGCTGGTACGAGCGCCCTTCCCGTTCCAGCTGGCGGCGGAACGTGCTGGCACTGATGCCCTGCTGCTCGGCCATGGCCTGCAGGGTCGGCCATTGGCCGTAGCGCCGGGCACGTAAATGGCGGTAGACCACCGCCGCCAGGCCGTTCTGGTTGCGAAAGCGAATCACCAGCCCCTGGGGTGCGCTGCGCAGGAAGGTTTTCAGTGCGGCCAAGTCCTGCACCACCGGCAGGCGCAGGTAGGCACTGTCGAACTCCACCTCGGTGCGACCGCTGCCCAGGCGCAGGTCCGGCCCCCACAGCAGCGTATCGTCCTCCTGGGCCGGGCGGGCCACCGCAAGCTCGGTACGGTCGATGGCGATGCGCCGCCCGGCGAGCCAGCAAAGCAAGCCGATCACCAGCACCAGGAAGGTTTCCTCGGCGTACACCCGGGTCAGCGGGTCGGCGATGGTCGATTGCACGCTGACCACCGCCCGACCGCCACGCACCGAGAACGCGCCGCGCAGGTCGCGCAGGAACAAGGCGAAATTGCCCAGGCACTGGCGCAGGGCCTTCTCCAGGGTGGGCTCCTGGATCAGGCCACGGCAGATCAGCGCGAAGCTGCCGATGGGCATGCCATGGCTATCCAAATGAAAGAACTCGTCATCCAGCACATGGATCAGCTCCAGCCACAGCTGGGCGAACGCCTTGGCCGGTACCCGTGCCTGGGGCTGCGCGAGCAGGGCCGGGTCGATGCCTACCGCGCGCAGGTAGGCGTCGCGCTCGCCGGGACGCTCGCGCAGGCTGTGCAGCATGGCGTTGAGGAAGTACACCGCGACCGAATCGCTATCGCGCATGGCTGGTTTTCACTGTCTATGCTGGGTGGCAAAAAATGCCAGGTTTACTGAACAGATCCGGCATAGGCCGGGCCCAGGCGTTTGCCTAGACTCGACCCATTCCGGGAACGCCGGCCATTCTCGCAGAGCCTGTGCCGGTCCCGCCATGCCTTCGCAATCGGAGCCTTCCATGAGCAACGCAGAAATCTACGTCGTCAGTGCAGTCCGTTCGGCCATCGGTGGTTTCGGTGGGTCTCTCAAGGACCTGCCGCTGGCAGACCTGGCCAGCGCCATCAGCCGCGCCGCCATCGAGCGTTCGGGTGTGGCCGCCAGCGACATCGGCCATGTGGTCATGGGTACCGTGATCCCCACCGAGCCGCGCGATGCCTACCTCAGCCGCGTCGCTTCGATGAATGCCGGCGTACCGAAGGAAACCCCGGCCTTCAACGTCAACCGCCTGTGCGGTTCGGGCCTGCAGGCCATCGTATCGGCGGCGCAGACCCTGCTGCTGGGCGATACCGACGTGGCCCTGGCCGCTGGCGCCGAGTCCATGAGCCGCGGTCCCTACCTGCTGCCGCAAGCCCGTTGGGGCGCGCGCATGGGCGACCTGCAAGGCATCGACTACACCGTGGGCGTGCTGCAGGACCCCTTCGAACACTTCCACATGGGCATCACCGCCGAAAACGTTGCGGCCAAGCATGGCATCACCCGGGACATGCAGGATGAGCTGGCCCTGACCAGCCAGCGCCGCGCCGCCCGAGCCATTGCCGAAGGCCGTTTCGCCAGCCAGATCGTCCCCATTGAGCTGAAGACCCGCAAAGGCAGCGTGCAGTTCGCCACCGACGAGCACGTGCGCGCCGAAGTGACCGCCGAGCAACTGGCCGGCATGAAGCCGGTGTTCAAGAAAGACGGGAGCGTCACCGCCGGCAACGCCAGCGGCATCAACGACGGTGCAGCCGGCCTGGTCCTGGCCACCGGTGACGCCGTGCGTCGCCTGGGCCTCAAACCCCTGGCACGCCTGGTGGCATACGCCCACGCCGGCGTCGAGCCGGAACTGATGGGCCTGGGCCCGATCCCGGCCACGCGCAAGGTGCTGGAGAAGGCCGGCCTGGCCATCCACGACCTGGACGTGATCGAATCCAACGAAGCCTTCGCCGCCCAGGCCTGCGCCGTGGCCCGCGCGCTGGACTTCGACCCGGAGAAGGTCAACCCCAACGGTTCGGGCATCTCCCTTGGCCACCCGGTCGGTGCCACCGGTGCGATCATCGCCACCAAGGCCATCCATGAACTGCACCGTACCCAGGGCCGCTATGCCCTGGCCACCATGTGCATCGGCGGCGGCCAAGGCATCGCCGTGGTCTTCGAGCGCGTTTGAGGAGTCTGGACGTGAGCATTCAACAGATCGCCGTGATCGGCGCCGGCACCATGGGCAACGGCATCGCCCAGGTCTGTGCAGTGGCGGGCTACCAGGTAATGCTGATCGATGTGTCCGAGGCCGCGCTCGAGCGTGGCGTGGCGACCCTGGGCAAGAACCTGGAGCGCCAGGTCAACAAAGGCACCCTGGAAGCCGACAAGGCCCTGGCGGCCAGAACGCGCATCCGCACCAGCACCGACTACGCCGAGCTGGCCAGCGCGCAGCTGGTGATCGAGGCAGCCACCGAGAACCTCGAGCTCAAGCAGCGTATTCTCAAGCAGGTCGCCGCCAATGTCGGCAATGACTGCCTGATCGCCACCAACACCTCGTCGCTGTCGGTCACAGCCCTTGCCGCCAGCATCGAGCACCCGGAGCGCTTCATCGGCGTGCACTTCTTCAACCCGGTGCCGATGATGGCCCTGGTGGAAATCATCCGCGGCCTGCAGACCAGCGACAGCACCTATGCCCAAGCGCTGGTAGTGACCGAAAAGCTGGGCAAGACGCCGATTACCGCCGGCAACCGCCCAGGCTTCGTGGTCAACCGCATCCTGGTGCCGATGATCAACGAGGCGATCTTCGTGCGCCAGGAAGGCCTGGCCAGTGCCGAGGACATCGACACCGGCATGCGCCTGGGCTGCAACCAGCCGATCGGCCCGCTGGCCCTGGCCGACCTGATCGGCCTGGACACCTTGCTGGCGATCATGGAGGCCTTCCACGAGGGCTTCAACGACAGCAAATACCGCCCTGCCCCGCTGCTCAAGGAAATGGTCGCCGCCGGCTACCTGGGGCGTAAAAGCGGCCGCGGTTTCTTCACCTACTGATCGGGAGCGAGCGCCATGCCAGT
Organism: Pseudomonas sp. NY15372; assembly: GCF_048068215.1. Classification (NCBI taxonomy): domain Bacteria; kingdom Pseudomonadati; phylum Pseudomonadota; class Gammaproteobacteria; order Pseudomonadales; family Pseudomonadaceae; genus Pseudomonas; species Pseudomonas sp. NY15372. The sequence continues at coordinate 251,893 of NZ_JBLUPY010000001.1, read as the reverse complement.
CAATGCCGCCCTGCGCTGTGCGAATTTCGAAGAGCGCCGCGACAAGGCCATGGCGCTCTTCGCCGAAAAAGGCTTTGGCCAGGTCAGCATGCGCGAATTGGCTGCGCATGTGGGCCTGACCGCAGGTTCGCTGTATCACCATTTCCCAAGCAAGCAGGACCTGTTGTACGACCTGATAGAGGAGCTGTACGAGGAATTGCAGGCAACCCTGGACCAGGGACGCCGGGCGCTGGCACGTGGACAGGCGGTATTGCCCCGCCTGATTGCCGCGCACTGGCAGTTGCATGTGGAGCGCCCCATGCAGTTTCGCCTGGCCGAACGGGACTTCTGCTGCCTGAGCGAAGCGCAGCAGGCGCGGCTGATGGAGCTGCGGGCACGCTACGAAAAAGGGCTGTTGCATCTGATCGCACCACAGCCCCAAGTGCAGGGAAAGACGTTGGCCGCTACGGGGCATGTGCTGGCGACGCTGCTCAATCAACTGCCTGGGTTGTTGTTGGGGCGAGGCTTGAGTGAGGCGCAGGCGCTTGAACTGATGGAAAGCTTGCTGCTAGGTGGGGTTGAAAGGGCATTGAGGTAGGGTTTGCCAGAATCCAGTCGCCTGGCTCTGGCCCTATCGCGGAGCACGCCGGCTTCCGCGTTGTGGGAGATCACCCAGCCCTTGAGCTGCGCTGTCGCGCAAAGAACAAGCGACTAGCGCTGGTCCCCCTGCGGGAGCGGCGGTGCGGCGGTCCGACTTGCCCCGCGATCAAGGGCGAAGCCCTTGCCAGGCGACGGTGATATCAGGCCCGGCCCTATCGCGGGACAAGCCCGCTCCCACAAGGCCCGCAAAATCAAATAGTTATGCGTTGTTCTATGAGAGCGGGCTTGCCCCGCGGTAGGGCTGGTGAGCGCATCCCCGACTCGCAAGCACTAAACGCATCACAGGCTCACCCCCAAAGCCCGCCGGACCTGCTCCCCACGCGCATCGTCCGCCTCGCTGACCAGGGCGAAGTTGTAGGCACCATGGGACCAATAACGGGCTTGCAGCCCACCGTCGGTTCGCTGCCCATTCGGCATGCGTGCATAGCGTTCGCTTGGCGAGCGCAGGAACAGACTGATGCGCTCCCCTTGTCGATCCTGGAAGACCAGCAAGGCCGCTGCGCCCTCCTCGTTGCTGAGCAACCGAGCGCCCACCGGCTGGAAACCATAGCCGGCAAGGTCAGGCAACTGCCCGACCTGCTCGAAGTGGCGCCGTAGCCAGTCCTGGAGCCGCGCAGGGTCGGTGGCCTGCATGTCCAATGCCGTACCGCCAGCGAATAGGCGATGGGCCTGGACCGCATCCTCCATGGGCTGCACGCCTGTAAACAGGGTTGCCTCACGCGCCTGCCAGCCTCCGAGCCCACCCACTCCCAACGCCAGCAACAACGCCGCCGCCGACGCCCAGAGCCGCCGTCGGCGTTGGTGCAGCCGTTGCCGCAGATGCTCAAGATCCAGCCGAGCCTGGCCTGCCATGTCGGGGAAGCCCGCCAAGGCCGCCCGCAAACGCCTGGCATCGCTGCGCCAAGCCTCGACCCTCGCCTGTTCGTGCGGGTTGGCCGCCAGCCACGCCTGCACTTCGCCGCGCCGCGCCGGGGGCAACCGGTCATCGACGTAGGCGTGCAATTCGTCCTCGGAAGGAATCAGCCGGGTCATTTCAGTCTCCGCAAAGCCGGGGGTGTAGGGTTGCCCTCGGTCAGCTCACGCAGGGCGGCACGGGCGCGCGACAGGCGCGACATCACCGTGCCGATGGGAATATCCAAGGCCTGGGCCGCCTCCTTGTAGCTCAAGCCCTCGACGGTGACCAACAACAGCAATGCCCGCTGTTCGGTAGACAGCTGGGCGAAGGCCCGCAGGTCGGCGTGCGCCAGGACGATGCGTTCGGTCTCGCCGCCAATGGCCTCCTCCTGGGCACGTCCGAACCAGGCCAGCCAGCGCGCATGCAGGCGCTCGCGGCGCTTACCATCGAGGAACAGCCGGTACAGGATGGTGAACAACCAGGCCCGCAGGCTGTCCGCCTCACGGGGTTGCCCACCACGGCTCAGGGCGCGCTCGACCGTGGCCTGCACCAGGTCGTCGGCATTGCCCGACTCATGGCACAGCCACAAGGCGAAACGGCGTAGCCGTTGAAGCAGCTCGCGCCACTGTTGTTCATCCAGGTCATGCATGTTCAGGTCCCGGTCCTTGAAGGCTGTCAGTCTAATGAGCAGACGCCTGGGGCTGAAATTTATTCCTCGCCTGGGAATAAAAGCCTCCCGATTACGTCGTACCGGCTCACTCAATGCGCGGATCCTGATCATGAACACACCTTTGCACGGCCCTGCCAAAGCCCTGCGTCTGGCCGCCATCGGCGCCGCCATGGCGGCCCTGGGGGCAGGCTTTGCCTACGCCGCCGGCTGGATAGGTACACCAGCGTTGACGCCCCAGCGCATCATCGACACCTTCGAGGCCCAGGCCGGGCATTACCCCGGTTATCGCAAGAACCACGCCAAGGGATTGTGTGTCAGCGGCTATTTCCAAAGCAGCGGACTGGCAGAACCGCTCTCCCGCGCCCGGGTCTTCAGCCAACCGCGCGTGCCGGTGATCGGGCGTTTCGCCATCGGCGGCGCCAACCCGTTCAGCCCCGACACCAGCATCCCGGTGCGCAGCCTGGCCTTGCAGTTCAGTACCGACGACGGGCAAGTCTGGCGCACCGGCATGAACAACCCACCGGTGCTGGCGGTCGCCACGCCGCAGGCGTTCTATCAACAGGTCCTGGCCATGACGCCAGACCCCACCACGAAAAAGCCCGACCCGTCCAAGATGCAGGCATTCTTCGCTGCGCACCCAGAAAGCGCGGCCTTCCGCCAATGGGCGTCCGCCTACAAGCCCAGCGACAGTTTCGCCAGCACCCAGTATCACAGCATCAACGCCTTCGTGCTCAAAGACGGTGGCGGCCAGACCCACCCGGTGCGCTGGCAACTGGAGCCGCAAACGGCATTCGCGCCCTTGCCGGGGCACGTCGAGGACAACCTGTACCTGCAGCACGACCTTCGACAGCGTCTGGCCCAGGGCCCGTTGCGCTGGACCTTGCGCCTGGTGCTGGCCGAGCCAGGCGACCCCGTGAATGATCCGTCCCAACCGTGGCCAGCTGGGCGGCGCAGCATCGACGCCGGGACGCTGGTGGTCGAGCAGGTCGACGCCCCCGAGCAAGGCGCCTGCCGCGATATCAACTTCGACCCACTGATATTGCCTCACGGCATCGAGCCGTCCGACGACCCGATCCTCGCTGCGCGTTCGGCAGCCTATTCGGAATCCTTCAACCGCCGTAGCCGCGAGTCCCTCGCCACCGGAGCACGCCCATGAGCGCCACCGCCTTCCACCCCCTCGTCCGCCTGGTGCATTGGCTGATGGCCGTGCTGATCCTAGCCATGCTGTTCATCGGCGTGAGCATGGTGGGCGACCTGTCGCCCCGTCATCCGTTGCTGGTCGAGCTGCACAAAGCCACCGGCCTTGCCCTGCTCGCCCTGGTGATCGTGCGCATCGGCCTGCGCCTGACCTTGGCGCACCCACCGTTGCCGCGCGACCTGCCGCCGCTGCAACGCATGGCGGCCGGCGCCTCGCACCTGCTGCTCTATGCGCTGATGCTGGCCATGCCCCTGCTCGGCTGGGCGATGCTGTCAGCCGGTGGCTATCCGCGGCCCCTGCAACTGCCAGCCATCGTGCCCCATGACCTGCAGCTGTACGCCGTCCTGCGCCAGGCCCATGGCTGGGCCGGCTACGTGTTGTTCGCCACGGTGCTGGTGCACCTGGGCGCGGCGCTGATGCATGCTCTGGTGCGTCGGGATGGCGTGCTGCGTGCCATGTGGCCTGGCCCTTTGCGCCGAGGCGAATGACACGGTGATGGGCAGCCGAGTCGACAGATACGGGCAATCGTCACTACCATCTGCCCTTCTGTTCCGAACTGCCTGGACTGCCCATGACCCTCGCGAAGGCCCCTGCCGCGCCCACCCTGGACCTACGCCCCCTGCTGCTGGTCAGCATGGCCTGCACCATGTCGATGATGGCGTTCGTCTCCCTGGTGGGCCCGATCGCCCGCCTGCTCGGCATGGCGACCTGGCAGGCCGGTGCGGCGGTGACCGTGGCCGGCGTGGTCTGGGTGCTGCTGGCACGCCCCTGGGGACGCGCCGCCGACCTTCACGGGCGCAGGCGCATCCTGCTGCTGGGCAGTGCGGGCTTCACCGTGTCCTACTGGTTGCTGTGCCTGTTCATCGACGGTGCCTTGCATTGGCTGCCTGGCGCGACCCTGGCGTTCGTCGGCCTGATGCTCACCCGCGGGCTGATCGGCGCCTTCTACGCCGCCTTGCCGGTCAGCGCCAATGCCCTGATCGCCGACCATGTCGAGCCGCAACGCCGGGTGCGAGCCATGGCCTCGCTGGGCGCGGCCAACGCCGTGGGCCTGGTGCTGGGCCCAGCATTGGCGGCGCTGCTGGCGCGCCACAGCCTGAGCATGCCCTTCTATGTGATGTCGCTGCTGCCGGCGAGCGCCTTCCTCGTGCTGCTGTTCAAGCTCAAGCCGCAACCACTGGCACACAGCCATGCACCAAGCCCGGTCCGGCTAGGTGACCGACGCCTGCGTCGCCCCTTGTTGGTCGCCTTCAGCGCCATGCTCAGCGTGACGGTGTCGCAGATCACCGTGGGTTTCTTCGCCCTTGATCGCCTGCAACTGGGCCCGGCCGATGCCGCCCAGGCTGCCGGCATCGCCCTGACCACCGTGGGCGTTGCGCTGATACTGGTGCAGGTGCTGCTGCGTCGTTTGGAGTGGCCACCGCTGAAGATGATCCGCATCGGTGCCAGTGTCTCGGCCCTGGGCTTCGCCTGCGCCGCGCTGGCCGCCAGCGCGCCCTGGCTGTGGGCCGCGTTCTTCGTCGCGGCTGGCGGCATGGGCTTTGTCTTTCCGGCCTTCTCGGCGTTGGCGGCCAATGCCATGCACGCCTCGGAACAAGGCGCCACCGCCGGCTCCGTCGGCGCCGCCCAAGGCATGGGGGCGGTGATCGGGCCGTTGGCCGGCACCCTGGTCTATGCCCTGGACCCACGCCTGCCGTTCCTGGCGGTGGCCGTGCTGTTGCTGGTGGTCGGGCTGTGGCCGACGCCCGCCGACCAACGCCACTGACGAGCACAGCGCGCTGCCGCCCAGAGTATGCTTTAATGCGTCGCCCATTATTTTTGACACCTCTCTATCTAACAAGGCGGCTATGGACACGGGGACACGACTCAAACTGGTGCGTGAACGCAACAACCTCTCCCAGCGGGAACTGGCCCGCCGCAGTGGCCTGACCAACTCGACGATCTCGCAGATCGAACAGAACCGTGTCAGCCCTTCGGTCAGTTCCCTGAAAAAGCTGCTCGAAGGGATTCCCATGTCCCTGGCCGAGTTCTTCAGTTTCGACGAACCGGTGCGCGAAGAGCGCTACGTATTCCGCGCTGGCGAGCAGCCGGACCTGGGCCGTAACGGCCTGCGCATGCTGCTGGTCGGTGCCAGTGTGGAAGGTCGTCAGATGCGCATGTTGCGCGAGCTCTATGCCCCAGGCGCCGACTCCGGCGAGCCGATCGTGCACTCCGAAGGCGAAGAATGCGGCCTGGTCACCCGCGGCACCGTCGAATTGTGGGTCGATGGGCATGTGAGCATTCTCAACTCCGGCGACGGGTATTACATCCCCACCACCCTGCCGCACAGCTTCAAGAACATCGGCCCCGACGAAGCCGAGATCATCAGCGCCAATACCCCGGCCAACTTCTGATCCGTACCTGGGCCATTTCGCAGCGCAAGCGCGGGACGAGCCGCCCTCATAGAACAACCCATAACTATTTGATTTTACGGGTCTCTTGTGGGAGCGGGCTTGTCCCGCGATTGGGCGAGGCCCGATATCACCGTCGCCTGGCAAGGGCTTCGCCCTTGATCGCGGGACAAGCCCGCTCCCACAGGGGTCAGCATGTTGGCCGGTGAGGATGTTCAAGCCCAGGTGCTGGAGGCAGTCGTGGTTTTGTCGACAGGACCTTGAATGAAACGCGCTAATCTTCTGTTCGGCCTCTTGTTCACCCTTCCTGTACACGCGCAAACCGCCTGCCCGCCCGGCCAGTACGAGGTGTGCCTGATGGGCTGCTTCTGCGCGCCGATCGACCCCGGCCAGGCGGGCCAGATATTCAAGGACGTGGAAACCATGGCCTCCGGCAGCCTGGCTTTCGCGTTGCACCAGGCCCGTGACGAGGCGAGCGCAGCCGGCACCCAGCCGATCCCTCTGCACATCCGTGTCCAGCTCGAGCCGTGGTACGACTTCGCCGTGCTCGATGCAGCGCGTTATCGGGTAGGCAACGAAAAGCAGATGAGCGCGGCCAATGCCATATTGCAAAACCCGGATGTGAACGCGGTGACGTTGATCGACACGATCATCTTCCGCCGGGCGCAGGATGCCGAGGACAATGTCGCGCTCTGGGCCCATGAGCTCAAGCACGTGCAGCAATACCAGGAACTGGGAGTCGAGGAATTCGCCCGGCGGTATACGCGTAACTATGACGAGCTCGAGAGGCCGGCCTACCAGATCGAAGCACAGGTGGCCAAGGCGTTGCGCGAGAACAGTGCCGGGCGGGCCCGATAGAGGAATCAGCAGCAGCGTAATTCAATACCGACCATGACCCCCTATTGGCCCAGGCACAGCGCCATGAACCGAGCAGCCGCCCGCGAAGGTGTCGCGGCATGGGGCATCAGGATCGAGAAATGGCGTGTCAGGGGCTGTGGCGCAATGCCCAGGCGGTGCAGGGCATTGTCTTCATGACGAATCGACATCGCTGACACGAAGCCGATGCCCATCCCTGCCCTGACTGCCTCCTTCACCCCTTCCACTCCGGCGATCTCCAGCGCTACACGCATCGCCACGCCCTCACGGGCGAAGGCGCGCTCCACCAATTGCCGCACGCCTGAACCACTTTCGCGCAGCACCAATGGGTAAGCCCCCAACACGGCGAGGGGTTGCGTCTGGCTGCCGCTCGCCAAAGGGTGGTTGCCCGGGACGATGGCGACGATTTCATCTTCGCGCCAGGCCGTGACTTCGGTGCCCAACGCCAGCTCCTGGCCGGGCGGCCCTTCGATCAGGGCGATATCGAGGGTTTCCAGCGCCGCAACGATTTCCGAGGTGTTGCCATTGGTCGTGGTGACGACTACATCCGGGTAACGCCCATGAAAATCCGCCAGCAGATAAGGCAATAGATAGCTGGCCGGCGTAGTGCTCGCACCGATGCGCAACGTGCCGCGCTCAAGGCCGCGCATGGCATCACGCAGTGCCTGGGCCTGGCGAAAGGTTTCGCGCAGGCGCTCGGCATGCCCAAGCAACTGCTCGCCGGCCGCGGTCAGGCGCACGCCACGGCCTGCGCGTTGGTACAACGGCTCGCCGAACGCTTCTTGCAACAGCTTGAGCTGGCCCGAGACGGCTGGCTGGGACAAATGCAGTGCGTTCGCGGCGTGGCTGATATTGCCATGCTCGGCAACCGTGGCGAACGTTATCAGTTGTTCTGGGGTCATTTGGCAAAAATATCAGCTAAACGGATATTTTACATCTCAAAGTACGATTTTTTATAAGCTTATAACTGAATTAACGTAGACCTCATCTCGTCACCGTTCGGAGGTCCTACCATGACCACGGCCCCTGCTACTCCGGCCCTCGCGCCCACCCACTCCACGCGTGGGCGGCTCAATGGCATCCTGTTCGTTGCCCTGTTCGCCTTCGCTGTCACCCAAGTGTCAGCCTTGCCCGCCATCGCCGGGCTGGGCATCAGCCCACTCATCGTCGGTATCGTCGCCGGTGCCCTGTATGGCAATGCCTTGCGCCATGGCCTGCCGGAGAGCTGGGCAGCAGGTGTGAACTTTTCCGCGCGCAACCTGCTGCGCCTGGCGGTGGCCTTCTTCGGCCTGCGCGTCAGCCTGCAGGAAATCGCCCAAGTGGGTTGGTCGGGGCTCACCGTCTCGTTGTTGGTGGTCGTCAGCACGCTGCTGGTCGGCCTGTGGGTCGGCATGAAGGTGATGAAGCTGGACCGCGACACCGCCCTGCTCACGGCCGCCGGCAGCGCGATCTGCGGTGCGGCGGCGGTGCTGGCGTTCGAGTCGGCGCTGCGCTCGCAGCCACACAAGGCCGCCATGGCCGTGGGCAGCGTGGTGCTGTTCGGTACGCTGTCGATGTTCCTCTATCCGCTGATGGTGAGCGCCGGGTGGGTACAACTCGATACCTTGGGCGTGGGTCTGTTCTTCGGCGGTACCCTGCACGAGGTGGCCCAGGTGGTAGGCGCGGCCAGCAACGTGAGCCCGCAAGCCACGCACATCGCCACCATCGTCAAGATGACCCGGGTCCTGCTGCTGGTGCCGGTGCTGCTGGTGGTCGGCCTGTGGATCAGCCGCTCGCGCGCGCCGGGCCAGGCCCAGGGTGGCGGTCGCATCGCGGTGCCATGGTTCGCCTTTGGCTTTCTGCTGTTGGTGCTGGTCAATTCGCTGCAGGTATTGCCTGCACCGCTGGTCACCTCGATCAACAACCTGGACACCTTTGCCCTGACCATGGCCATGACAGCCCTGGGCATGGAAACCCGCTTCAGCCAGATCCGCCAGGCAGGCCCGCGCGCCTTGCTCACCGGGACATTGCTGAACCTGTGGTTGATCGGCGGCGGGCTGGCGATCACCCTGGGTGTACAACGTCTGCTCGGCTAGGCTTTTTCGGCGCCCCCCTCGTTGCCGTGCGCATTTGTCGGTATGGTGGTGTCCAAGTAGGAGTTTTACACGCACAGGAAAGACTTAGATGCCCCAACGCAATGTCATCAACGCATCCGTCAGCCCCAAAGGCAGCCTGGAGACGCTGTCGCAACGTGAAGTCCAGCAACTGAGTGAAGTCGGTACCGGTAGTCTGTACACCCTGTTCCGCCAGTGCGCCCTGGCCATCCTCAATACCGGGGCCCATGTCGACAACGCCAAGACCATCCTCGAGGCCTACCAGGACTTCGAGGTGCGCATCCACCAGCAAGATCGCGGCGTGCGCCTGGAGCTGCTCAACGCCCCCGCCGACGCCTTCGTCGATGGCGAGATGATCGCCAGCACCCGCGAGATGCTCTTCAGCGCCCTGCGCGATATCGTCTACACCGAAAGCGAATTGGCCAGCCAGCGTATCGACCTGGAGAGTTCCCAAGGCATCACCGACTACGTCTTCCACCTGCTGCGCAACGCCCGCACCCTACGCCCGGGCGTCGAGCCGAAGATGGTGGTGTGCTGGGGCGGCCATTCGATCAGCAACGAGGAGTACCAGTACACCAAGAAGGTCGGCCACGAATTGGGCCTGCGCAAGCTGGATGTCTGCACCGGTTGCGGCCCAGGCGTGATGAAAGGCCCGATGAAGGGAGCGACCATCGCCCACGCCAAGCAGCGCATGCACGGCAGCCGCTACCTCGGCCTGACCGAGCCGGGCATCATCGCCGCCGAAGCGCCCAACCCGATCGTCAACGAACTGGTGATCCTGCCGGACATCGAGAAGCGCCTGGAAGCCTTCGTGCGGGTCGGCCACGGCATCATCATCTTCCCCGGTGGCGCGGGTACCGCCGAGGAGTTCCTGTACCTGCTGGGCATCCTCATGCACCCGGACAACCAGGACCTGCCTTTCCCGGTCATCCTCACCGGCCCGCGCAGCGCCGAGGCCTATCTGCAGCAGCTGCACGCCTTTGTTGGCGCCACCCTGGGCGAAACAGCCCAGCGCCATTACAAGATCATCATCGACGACCCGGCCGAGGTGGCCCGACATATGGTCGAAGGGCTGCTGGCGGTCAAGCAGTTCCGCCGCGAGCGAAACGACGCCTTCCACTTCAACTGGCTGCTCAAGATCGAGGAAGGCTTCCAGCGCCCGTTCGACCCGACCCACGAGAACATGGCCAACCTGGACCTGCGTCGGGAACTGCCGCCTCACGAGTTGGCGGCCAACCTGCGCCGGGCGTTTTCCGGAGTGGTGGCCGGCAACGTCAAGGACAAGGGCATTCGCCTGATCGAAGAGCACGGGCCGTACCAGATTCGCGGTGACAGCGCCGTGCTGGATCCGCTGGGGCGGTTGCTGCAGGCGTTCGTCGACCAGCACCGGATGAAGTTGCCTGGGGGGGCGGCGTATGTGCCGTGCTACCAAGTCGTGACTTGAGGTCTTTGGGGCCGCTTTGCGGCCCTTTCGCGGCACGAGGCCGCTCCTACAGGCGCAGTGCCACAAGCCTGACCTGTGGCGCAAAGAACTGGTGGCAAGCGCTGACCTCTGTGGGAGCGGGCTTGTCCCGCGATGGAGGGTTTGCAACATCCTGCAGACATTTCCTACGCCAAGCAGTGAACCTGCCTCGATAAAAACGGTCTTTCGCTGACGGTCAAACCACCGACCGGTTCATCGGCCCAGTCACCGGGCCTTCTTTTGTCCTGTTTCAGCGAAGACCACCATGCCCGACTTCCGCCCTGCCTCCCCTGCCCTTGCCACCCTGTTCGCCGCCGCCCTGGTCGCCCTCGCCGGCCCTGCCCATGCCGAAGAGCCGGCCAGCGATGCGCGTTGGGTCAGCGACAGCCTGAGCACCTATGTGCGCAGCGGGCCGACCAACGGTCACCGCATCGTAGGCTCGGTCAAGGCCGGGCAGAAAGTCACCCTGGTCGACACCCAGGGCAACTACAGCCAGGTACGCGGCCAGAACGGCGACCTGGTGTGGATCCTCAACAGCGACCTGCAATCGGTGCCTGGCCAGGCCGAGCGCCTGCCAGCGCTGGATGCGAAGGTGGCGCAGCTGTCCGATCAGCTCAAGACCATCGACGACAGCTGGAAGAACCGCGTTCAAGGCATGCAGGAGACCCTCGACTCACGCAAGGCGCTGATCGACGAGCTGGAGGCTCGTAACAAGTCGCTCAACGAGCAGCTCGATCAGGCACAGTCATCCCTGCGCGATACCCAGGCACGTCTGGGTGACGAGAACAAGCAGGTGATGATGCGCTACATGGTGTATGGCGGCAGCATTGCCGGTGCCGGCCTGCTGGCGGGCCTGATCCTGCCGGCCCTGACCCGTGGGCGCAAGCGCAACGACCGCTGGTTCTAAGAGCCCGTACGGGCAGCGCCAACCTGTGGGATGGCTCCGGCTTTGTCGGTGTCCGCGGGACTAGCCCGCTCCTACAGGGTACCGACCGCCGCCTAACCCGTCTGGTTGGTGACGCCGAACGGGATGTGCACCGAGGGCACCACGGTACGGGTGCTCTTCAGGTGCCCCGACTGGTCGTCGAAGAAGATGTGCGGCTTGAGCACCTGCAGCACTCGGCGCTTTTCGATGCCGCCCAGGAAGAACGCATCATTGGCCATGACGCCCCAGCTCTTGAGCGTATTCAGCGCACGCTCATGGGACGGTGCATTGCGGGCGGTGACGATGGAGACCCGCAGGCGGTTCTCGTAGCCTTCGTGCTTGAGCTTGTATTGCTCTTCGATCGCCTGGATCCTCGCGATCCGCACGAAGAACTCCTTGAGCGGCCCTGGGTTGTGAGGCTGGGTGACATTGGTCACCTCATGGGCATGAAAACCCACCAGGCCATCGCGCTGCATCACGGCTTCCGACTCGTCACCGGCCAGCACGCCATCGAAGTCGAAGGCAATGCGCAGGCTGTCGTCGCTTTCGTCATCGTCGAACTGCGAATCGAGCACCTGGCCCGCCGGATGGCCGGCCTGGATCGCCGCGTCCACGTGTTTCTTGTCGGCAGAGAGGAACAGGGCGATGTTCAACGCCGGGATATATTCATAGGGCGACCGGCCCTGCATGAAGATTGCCCGAGTCATGTTCAGGCCGTAATGCTCGATGGTCTTCATCACGCGCAGGCCGGTGTCCGGGTCGTTCTGCGACAGCAGCACGACCTCCACCAACGGGTCGTTGGGGTCTTCGCGCAGGTCGTTCAGCGCCAGCAGACGCTTGATGAAGGGATAAGCGATGCCCTTGCCCAGCGGGGTGTGCAGGTGCTGCTCCTGGTACTTGCGGTATTGCGCCTCGCCTTCGCGGCGGAACACCGCATCGGACTCGCTGAGGTCGAACACCGCGCTCGAGGCCACGCCGATCACCAGGCGGGCGTCCACGTCATACGCCACTGGCAGGTGCTCCTTCCAGGCGCGAGGCCCAGTCTTCGACCTTGCGCTGCTCCAGGCGCCGCTGCAAGGTCCTGCGCCACGACGGCACCAGTGGCAAGGCCAGGCATTGCGCCAGCAACTCCGGTTCGAGGTGCCTGTCGAACAATACCGCCGACAGCCTCGCCACCGACCACTCGCCATGCGGGCGCTCGACCAGCTGCAAGCGATCGCCCGGCCGCACCACGCCTTCTTCGAGCACCCGGTAGTACCAACCGGTGCGCCCGCTCTGCTGCACGCGCAGGGCCATCTGGGCCACCTCGAAGCGATCATTGAGCTTCCAGCAGGGTATGCGCCCCTGGGAGACTTCCAGCAGCGCCGAGCCCACGCGGATCCGGTCTGCCAGGCAGACGTCCGTCTCGCGCCAGCCAGTGGTGCTGAAGTTCTCGCCGAACGCCCCTGGCTGCGCCAGCAATGGGTGCTCGCCGAGTTCGGCGGCCCAGTCGAGATAATGTTCACGAGGGTAATGATGAATTGCCTTTTCGATACCGCCGTGTACCCGCAGGTCGCCCTGCTCGTCGCCTTCAAGGCCCAGGAAGGTGACCTTGAGCGGGCCCTGCCGGGGCTGCTTGTCGATGGCGCTGCGTGAGCCAGGTCGCGTGAAGGGCTGGGCGTGTCCGGTGAGCAGGCAGTCGAGGGCAAGGGTGGTCTGGGGCATGCGCAATCTCATGAGCTATCGCTATAGCGCAGAGCTTACCCGAGACCAGGCCCGTACCGGAACGCCCTGGCGCCCGGTTTCGCCAGCCCCGCAACTGCACCAGCGCGAATGAGGGCCGACGAAACCAGAGGGATGCGCTATCTGCCCCGCGCCTTGTTGTAGATGGTCTTGGCGCGGTCGGCCGAGGCCTGGCATTTGGTCATGTCGCCAGCGGCCTGGGCATCCTTGGCCTGGGTGAGCAACTTCTGATAGTCCTGGGCCATGCCACCATGCAAGGCCTGGCCATCGGCCTTGTGGATGTCCTCGAGTTCCTTGATCTTGGCGGCGCAGTTGGTTTCGGGGCCGGATTCGGCGTGGGCGGCAAAGCTTAATACGGACGCGATCAGCAGCAGTGTCATGGATTTCATGGAGCCTTCTCCTTTAGAAGAACCGGACTTCTGGCCAGCGCCTGGACGGCTCGACGCAGCGAAAAGCATAGCCCTCCATGAAGATTCGGCCAGGCGCCGGGGCCGCGCGAGGACGTACCCGGTATTGCGCCGCATGACCTCGCACGGATGCGCGCCGGCCTGGGTTAGACTGTGCACCCTGCGCTTTACCGCGCGGCACGATTCGACCCTAGCTGGAGCTTGCCCGATGTTCATCCTCAGCCGTCTCGACGGTGTACCTCCCGACTCCTTCCAGAACCAGATCCGTCAGTTGGTGATCGATCATGTCGGCGAGCTGAGCAGCGTGGCCATTACCGCGGACAACCCGCTGTATCCCCTGTACCAATATGGCGTCGGCCTGGAAGTGCATCAGTACCTGCAGGCGCTGGACGGCACACGCGGCCTGGCGGTGGAGCTGACGCTCGCCCTGGATGCCGATGCGCCCGACCAGTTGCTCGGCTTCGCCCTCGCCCTGCCCGCTCAGGACGATGCCCAGGCTTGCGCCCTGGCCTTTCTCGCCGTGTTGCCCAGCCACCGCCGCCACGGTATCGCCCGTGCGCTGCTGGCCGACGTCCAGGCACGCCATGCCTGTATCGAACTCAATGCCTTCGCAGGCCAGGTGCCCTGGTTCGAGGCGATGGGCCTGCAGGTCGTCGCCACCGCCGGGCCCCAGGTATTGATGAGCAGCACCGGGCAGGCCAGCGGCGCCTTGATCGGCCGCCTGGACATCGCACCGATCTACCGCACCACCGAGGTACGGCAGATCCACGCCTACCTGCTCAAGCAGCACGGCGAAGAGGCCATGCTTGAAGCGGAAAAACAGCGCGATGAGCGCCTGGATGCACTGACCTTGCAGGCACAGGCCTGCGTGAAACAGCGCAAGACCGTGCATTGAAACCGGCTGGCAGTCGTTTAGCGCCGGCCCTGCTACCGCAGTGACGTGACCTGGAATGAAACGCGGCCGGGTCCCCATGGGGAGCCGGCCGCGCTGTGCTGCAAGAGGCCTCAGTGGCGCTTGCTGGTACGGATCTGGTGCACCACGCCCATGGCCACCACGATGGCTGCGGCGATACCGGTGGAGATCACCAGGATCTGGTAGTCAGGCATGAACGCCATCACCACCAGGCAGACCACGATGAAGGCGATCACCAGGTAGGTCAGCCAGGGGAACAGCCACATCTGCAGGCGGATCTCCTTGCCCTCGGCCTGCAGCTTGCGGCGCATGCGCAGCTGCGAGAAGGCGATCACCAGGTACACCAGCAGTGCGATCATGCCAGTGGTGTTCATCAGGGTTTCCAGCACATCCTTCGGGCGCAGGGTTTCGCTGAAGTTGATCAGCGCGCAGAAGATCGCCACCGCGCACGACCCCATGATCGCGTACACCGGTACGCCGGTGCCGGCCCGGGTGATCTTGAAGAACGACGGTGCATCGCCACGCTGGCCCAGGGAGAACAGCATGCGCGAGGCGGTGTAGTGACCGGAGATCAGGCAACTGCTCACCGAGGTCAGCACCACGAAGTTCATCAGCAGCTCGGCGTATGGCACGCCCAGCAACTCGAGGGTACGGCGGTAGGCACCATAGCCCGACTCGCCCAGGTGCGGGTCGTTCCACGGTACCAGGCAGACGATCAGGAAGATCGAGCCCACATAGAACAGGCATACACGCCATACCACCGAGTTGGTGGCCTTGACGATCTGGGTGGACGGATCCTTGGACTCCGAGGCGGCGATGGTGACGATCTCGGCACCGAGGAAGGCGAACATCACCCCCAGCAACGCACCGACCACCGTGGTGATGCCATTGGGCATGAAGCCTTCGGCGGTCAGATGGCTGATGCCACGCACCTCACCGAACTGCCAGACATTGAACACCGCCGCGGTGCACACGATCAGGAAGCAGACGATGGCCACTACCTTGATCAAGGCGAACCAGAACTCGAACTCGCCGTAATGCTTGACGTTGAAGAAGTTGACCGTGATCAGCAGCAAGGTCGTGGCCAGCACGAACACGTTGACGCTGACACCCGGGAACCAGCCATGCAGGATCTTGCCCGCCACGTAGGCTTCCCAGGCCATGAGGATGACCCAGTACCACCAGTACAGCCAGCCGATGGTGAAGCCGGCCCAGCGGCCGATGGCGCGGTCGGCGTAGGTGGAGAACGAGCCGGTGTCCGGCGAGGAAGTCGCCATCTCGCCCAGCATGCGCATGATCAGCACCACCAGGATGCCGCCGGCCAGGTACGCCAGGACCGCAGCCGGGCCTGCGCTGTGGATCACGCTGCCGGAACCGACGAACAAGGCGCCGCCGATGACCCCGGCGATCGACATCATCGTCAGGTGGCGCGACTTGAGCGAGGCACTGAGCTTACTCTCGTGCTCGTCTTTCGCGGTGGTGGATGTGGATGTTGCGTCCATCAGTTGTGTACCCCGTGCTTCTTTTTATCCAAGGAAAAACTGTGAAACCCCGATGGCTATCGGTCTCACCTGACATCAGTACTTAGGCGGGCAGGAGGTGTGCGCCAGGCACACGCAGGCCTTCCATGGCGGCCTGCTTACGCGTCCGAAGCGTGCCCTGCGGACGAACTGAAAATTGTGCGGGCCGGACGGCGGTTCGGCGCGGCGCAATGAAGGTGCGAGGCGAACCTCGACGGCAAAGCAGCGAATTTATGATTGTGCATGGCGCTGACAGGTATGCTGTGGCGATATCTGACACGTAATGTAAAAATGTCTGACACGCAGAGCCATGCACAGTGGCATGAAAAACGCACTGCACTGTACAGGCCGCCAATGCAATACACCCGCGACACCCTGCAGGCGCTTGGCGTTACGCACACCTGAAGGCACTCGAATGCTCCAGCTACATCCGGACTCCTCCACCCCGCTGGTCAACCAGATCATCGAAGGGCTGCGCGAGGCGATCGACAACCAGACCCTCAAGCCCGGCGCCAAGGTGCCGTCGATCCGCGCCTTTGCCGCGACCTACTCGGTGAGCACCTTCACCGTGGTCGAGGCCTACGATCGCCTGGTCGCCCAGGGCCTGCTGGTCAGCCGCGGCAATGCGGGCTTTTTCGTCAATCGTGCGGCGAGCGAGCTGCTCGAAAGCCAGCATCAGGAGGCCGACACCAGCCGACCGACGTTCAACTCCGAGTGGTACCTGCAACAAATCTTCGAAACTCGCCAGTTGCCCTACAAACCCGGCTGTGGCTGGCTGCCCAACGACTGGATGTACGAAGACGGCCTGCGCCGCGGCCTGCGCCAGGTGGCCGGCAGCCCCCTGGAGCTCTCCGGCTATGGCGACCCGATGGGCCTGCCTGAACTGCGCGCGCTGACCGCACAGAACCTGCAGCAAGAGCTGTCGATCGTTGCCAACCCAGCGCAACTGATGCTCACCCATGGTGCCAGCCAGGCCCTGGATTTGGCCGTGCGCACGCTGGTGCGCCCGGGCGATGTGGTGCTGGTGGACGACCCCGGCTACCCCAACCTGATGAGCATCCTGCGCACCCAGGGTGCCACCTTGGTGGGCGTGCCGCGCACCCCGAACGGATACGACCTGGACCAGCTCGAGCGACTGCTGGCCCACCATCGCCCCACGGTATTCTTCACCCAGCCCCACCTGCACAGCCCGACCTGCTCGCGCACCCCCTTGGCGCAATTGCATCGCCTGCTGCAACTGGCCAGCCGTCACGGTTTCCGCCTGGTGGAAAACAACCTCTATGCCGACATGGTCGCCGAACCACAGCCTTGCCTGGCCAGCCTCGACCACCTGCACCAGGTGGTGTACGTGGGCAGCTATTCGAAGAGCATCTCGCCCAACGTGCGGGTCGGCTACCTGCTGGCCAACCCCGACCTGATGCAGCAGTTGCTGCATCTGAAGATGCGCTCGGGCCTGACCACTTCACAGGTGATGGAACGCGTGGTGTATGCCGCGGTCATCGACGGCCGCTGGCGCAAGCACCTCAAGCGTCTGCGCCAACGCCTGGCCGAGGCGCACCAGGAAGTGGGCCGGCACCTGCACCGGCTGGGCTTCGAGCTGTTCATCGAGTCGGACGAAGGCATGTACATCTGGACCCGCCACCCTGCCCTGCCCGACAGCGCGGCATTGCTGGACGATGCACTGGAGCAAGGCATCATGCTCGGGCCCGGGCAGCTGTTCATGGTCGATGCCCAGCCCACGGGGTGGATGCGCTTCAATGTGGCGTTCAGTACTGATCCGGCGATGTGGGCGTTGCTGGAAAAAGTATTGGTCAAACATGTACGAAAGATTGGCCTGTAGCGTCAAGGTGCGTCGGACCGCATGGCCTTTGCCCGTTTTTCGATACGGACGCTGATTTCTCGAACACCCAGAATTATCCTACAGATCCTTTCCCTTAACGCTCTTAAAATCAGCCCGCCAAGCAACCTATACACCCTTAACCCTGCATGTTGGGTTGCTAAAGAGCTAGAAAGACCAAGCGCTTGTTTTGAGCGAAAAACAACTACAACGGCTGCCCCTCTGAAGCGTACCTGTAGCCCGATAGGTGCATTGACCTGCTACTGCGTACGCTAATTCCCCGGCCCCTCGAAATTCGCGCAAGCCCTTCAACATCCTCCAGAACCGATATAGCACTCGCTTGAACGCTTGCCCTATTACGTATGAGCGCGCGGCGCTTTCATGCGCGCAAGACGTTAGGAGCACCTGCCCTCTGCTCCGGGCATCGTGACCGCTGTGCTGCCGTTGCGGTTCTGGAACCAGAGAAGAACCGCATGTGTAAGAAACATCGTTCGAAGCTATCACGTCCGACTCGCTTGCTGGCCTGGACGAATATTGTCGTGCAGGCCGCCTTGCCGCTGGCGATCACTGCCACGCCAAGTCAGGCGGGAGCCGACAGCGAACTGCCACCGCGCCCTGCCCAGGCAGGTGCCATTGCTGCACAGGTCATTACGCCTGGTGAGCCCCGCAAAAATACGAAGTCACCGCAGGCATTGCCGGAGCTCGGCTCCACCGCGAACACACGCCTGTCGTCCGATGAACAGAAAGACGAACAGGCGCGCAAGCTTGCCCAACTGGCCAGCAGCACCGGCAACTTCCTCTCCTCGGATGCCACCAGCGATACCGTGGCATCCATGGCCCGGAGCATGGCGACCAGCGAGGCCAGCGACCAGGCACAACAATGGCTCAGCCAATTCGGTACCGCCCGGGTGCAACTGGATGTGGACGAAACACTGTCCCTGAAGAACTCGCAACTCGATCTGTTACTTCCACTGCACGACCAAGGCAAGCACCTGCTTTTCACCCAGGGCAGCCTTCATCGCACCGATGACCGTAACCAGGCCAACATCGGGTTGGGCATTCGCCGTTTCGATGCTGACTGGATGCTCGGGGCCAACAGCTTCCTGGATTATGACCTGTCTCGCCAGCATGCACGCTTGGGGTTCGGCGTGGAGTACTGGCGTAACTACCTCAAGTTCGGTGCCAACAGCTATCACCGCCTCAGTAGCTGGCGCGACTCGCCGGATGTCGAGGACTACCAGGAGCGGCCGGCCAATGGCTGGGATGTGCGCGCCGAAGGCTGGCTGCCCTCCATGCCGCAACTGGGCGGCAAGTTGACCTTCGAGCAGTATTACGGCGACGAAGTAGCACTGTTCGGCAAGGACAACCGCCAGCACAACCCCCATGCCATCACCGCCGGCCTGACCTACACCCCGATTCCGCTGTTGACCTTCAACGCCGAGCAGCGCCAGGGCAGCGCCGGCGCCAACGACACACAGTTCGGCATGCAGTTGAACTGGCGTATCGGCGAGCCGTGGCGCAAACAGACCGACCCGGATGCGGTAGCTGCGATGCGCACGCTGGCCGGCAGTCGTCATGACTTGGTGGAGCGCAACAACAACATCGTGCTTGAGTACCGCAAGAAAGAAGTCATCCGCCTGAATGTGGCGCCCCAGATCACTGGTGCCGGCGGCGAACAGAAATCCTTGCAGGTATCGGTCGACAGCAAGTATGGCGTAGACCGCATAGACTGGAACGCTGCGGCTCTGCTGCAGGCGGGCGGCAAGATCGAGGCGCATGGCAACGGCGATTACCAGATGACCTTGCCTGCCTACCGCGCCGATGCACCCGCACTCAACGTCTATACCGTCCATGGCGTGGCCGTGGACAGACAAGGCAACCGCTCCAACCGCAGTGAAACGCGCGTCATCGTCAATGCACCTGTGGTGGACGCCGGGCGCAGTACCCTGACCCCAGCGAATAGCAGCCTGCCGGCAGACGGCAAGAGCACCCAGGTCCTGACCCTTACCCTGCGCGACACCCAGGACGGTCTGGTGGATGTACCGGTCAGCGAGTTGTCCATGTCGGCCCAAGGCCACACTGGCGAAGGTGCCACGCTGTCGGACCTCAGCCGCAAATCGCCGGGCATCTACGAAGCGACCGTGACCGCAGGCACCCTGGCCCAGACCCTCACATTGTCGTCCTCCCACCAGGGCGCCACCCTGGCTTCGGCGAACGTCTCGATCACCTCGGGTGCACCGACCGAAGGCAACTCGACCTTCCTGGCAGAACCCGCCACCCTTGTGGCGAACGATACCGCCACATCGAAACTGACATTCCAGGCCCGGGACGAGCACGGCAACCCGGTTACCGGCATCGCCGGCCAGTTGAAGTTCACCGTGACCAACGAAGGCGCCAGTGCTGACGAGGGTGAGGTGACGGTGTACGGCCTGAGCGAAAGTACCCCGGGCAGCTACACCGCCTTGCTCAAGGGCAAAAAAGCAGCGCCCTGGACGGTGACACCCCAGTACAATGGCACGCTCCTGGGGCGCCTCGACCGGCAAGTGACCTTGCTTGCCGGTGACCTGGACGCCGGGGCTTCCGACTTCCAGGCGAACCCGACCACGATCGTGGCGGACAATATCGCCGCCTCCGACTTGACCATCATCGCAGAGGACATTCACGGCAACCCGCTGATCGGCATCGCCGATGAATTGGGCTTCGACATCCAGGACAGCGACGGCAGCCCCCCCGGCACGGATGACATCCAGGTCGACAAGGTGACCGCAAGCGGCGTACCCGGCCACTACACCGCCAAGCTGCGAGGCAAGAAAGCCGGCACCTGGACGGTGACACCGCTGCACAGGAAACTGGCCATCGGCAGCCACGGCAAGCGCGTAACCCTGGTGGCCAGCGCACTGGATGCGAGCCAGACCCTATTCACCGCCAACCCGAAGTCGATTGCAGCCGACAACAACGCCACAGCCGAACTGACCATCGTTGCCAAGGATACCCATGGCAACCCAGTAACCAACATCGCCAACGAACTGGATTTCAGTGCGATGAACAGCAGCGCAGATCCGGCTGGCACGGACGAAATCAACTTCACCGCGGTCACCGAAAGTGCCACGCCAGGCACCTATACCGCCAAGCTCAAGGGCAGGAAAGCCGATGACTGGACGATAACGCCCCGGCACAATCGTGCTGCGCTTACCAGCCTGAGCGAAACGGTAACGCTGGTGACGGGTGCACTGGATGGACGCGTGTCCGAGTTCCAGGCCAACCCTGGGTCCATCGTGGCCAATGGCACCGAGAAAGCGGCGCTGAAATTCACCGCCAAGGATGCCCAGGGCAACCTGGTATCCGGGCTCGCCGAGCAACTGGATATCGATCTGAAGGCCGATGGTGGCGCCGTGCCCCCTTCGGACAAAGTCGTTGTGTCTTCACTCACGGAAACGGCGAAAGGGATCTACGAGGCGTCCCTGAACGGCACGCTTGCTGGCGACTACACCGTGATGCCCGTCTACAAGGGCACCGCCATGAACGCTCTGGCGAAATCAGTGAAACTGATCGCCGATACCACACCCGACGAAGGCCAATCAGCCTTCGATGCAAGGCCCACCGAAATACCCGCCGATGGGATGGCTGGCAGTACCCTGAGCTTCATCGCCAAGGACAAGCATGGCAACCTGATCACCGGCATCGCCAACCTGTTGGACATCGCTCTCACCGATGATAGCGGCGGTACACCCGATCCTAAACGGGTGAGTGTCAGCGCATTGACAGAAACGGCCTCGCCAGGCACCTATGAAGCCAGGCTCCGCGGCACCCTTGCAGGCAGCTACAGTGTCATGCCACGGCATAATGGCAGGGTCATGTCCGGTTTGGCTGAAACGGTGAAGCTCCTGGCCGCCACCACGCCAGATGAAGGGCATTCGGCGTTCACGCTGGACCCAAGCCGTATCCCTGCCGATGGGCGCACCACAAGTGACCTGACGTTCACTGCCAAGGACGCTCACGATAACCCGGTGACCGGGATCGCCAACGAGCTGGCGTTCGATATCAAGAACGACAAAGGTGAAGCAGCAGGCACAGACGTGACCCTCGGGGCTGTCAGCGAGACCTCGCCAGGCATCTACACTGCGCAGCTACACGGCACGAAGATCGATACGTGGAGCGTAACACCCACACACGACAAGCAGACATTCGACAGCCTGAAACAAGCGGTCGAACTGATAGCCCTGCCGCCGGTGGCCGTGAACTCTACATTCACCGCGAACCCGAAAAAGGTCGATGCCGATGGCTCGACCCCGATCACACTCACATTCGAAGCGAAGGACGAGCACGGCCGGCCTGTCACGGGTCTCGCTGGAAAACTGAAGTTTGTCGTCACGGAAGATTCTGATGGACAAGAGCTAATTGCAGGCGACGTGACGATCGATGCAATAACCGAAAAAAGCGAGGGGACTTATACCGCAACACTCACTGGAACGCTGCCTGATAGATATACGGTAGTTTCATTATTCGAAGACAATGATTTCGGACTGACGAACGAGGTGGAGCTCAATCCTACTAACGCGTTCACGGAAGTCATCGCGAACGGAAAATCGTTCGATATAGACGCAGGGTTCCCCAGCGTTGCATTTACAGGCGCTGAATTTGAGCTGGCCCTGAAGGAAACCAATATCGATGACTATGATATTAAAACTCCCCCGTTTGCAGTTTCGGTTACATCAACCAGCACGGGCTTGAAAATAGGGTTTAAAGGGGAAACCTCCAGCGAAACCACCATCACGCTCACCCGAAAACGAGGCAAGGAAACGCTAAGTTATAAATTCAACCCAGCGTTCGTCCACCCCTCCGGAAATACACTTACGCTCGCCAAGGCCGAGGCATCGTGCGTTGACAACGGCATGATACTCCCGACCAGCGGTATAACCAGCGGTGCGGGTGTGCGACAGATTGGCAGCCTGTGGGGGGAGTGGGGCGACTTGACCCACTATGCAGGCACCTTCGAAAGAGGACTATATTGGCGCAGCGGGGTAGATCAAGCCTTTAATCCAGAAACGGGGGCTAGCTCCAGCGACCTGCCAGACACCGAGTTTCACTATATCTGTCAATAGAAATAGCGGACCAGGCCCTACGGCGTTCATGCCGTGGGCCGTGCGCGTAGCGCGCTGCGTTTTACCCCAATCACATTCAGCTTCGCACTGATCATCTGCGTGGCTTATGATTAACAAGCTTTCTATTTACAACTCCAACTATCAGCTTTGTTTATCATAACGCCATGCCCAACCGCCTGCTCACCGACCGCCTCGACTGGAACCTGCTGCGCACCTTCCGGGTGATCGGACAGGAGCTGTCCATCAGCCGCGCCGCCGCGCGCCTGCACCTGACCCAACCTGCCGTGAGCCAGGCACTCAAGCGCCTCGAGGAGCAGCTCGGGCGCCAGCTCATCGCCCGCCGCGGGCCGCGCTTCGAGCTCACCGAGATGGGCGAGCAACTGTTCCAGTTGGCCAGCGAGGTGTACGGCCAGATGGCACAGATCGGCAGCCTGTTGGAACGACCTGCCACCGAGTTGGTGGGCAAGGTGCGCCTACTGATGGTCAGCCGCGTGGTCGATGCCGGCTTCGACGAATGCCTCGCCGGCTTCCACCGCCAGTACCCACGGGTGGAGTTCGAGATCGAGGTGATGCGCAGTGCCGATATCGTCGCCGCGCTGCAGGAGAAGACCGCCACCGCCGGCCTGAGCCTCAACCGCCGCCCTCAGCCACGTCTGGAACAGCGGTTGTTCCATCGCCAGCGCTACGCTTTCTTCTGCGGCAAGCACCACCGCCTGTTCGGCCAGCTGGAGGGCGACCTGCAGCAAGAAAGCTTCGTCAGCTTCAGCAGCGACCAGATCGGCGGCATGCTTTCGCCGCTGACTATTTTCCGCGACCAGCAGGGCTTCGCCGGGCGCATCGTCGCCTCCTCGCCGAGCCTTGAAGAAGTCCGCCGCCTGGTGATCGCCGGGTTCGGCATCGGTTGCCTGCCCGAACATGTGGTGGCACCGGATGTGGAGGCCGGGCTGTTGTGGAAGCTGCCGCCCTTGGAAGGGATCGCCGATGTCGATATCCACTTGCTGTGGAACCGTGATCAACGCATGAGCCGCGCCGAAGAGGCGTTCATCGAGGCGTTGCAGGGGTGTCTGGGGTAACGGGGTCGCAGACTGCCGGGCCGACCGGCACGATCGAATGGAATCTTTGGACCAGGCCAAGAGTCGAGATTAGCAAGAGGCCAGCATTGCCGAGCCCCTTTTCCTCGACTGACGCAAGGACTCAACCATGACCACGATCCTCATCATCATTCTGATCCTGCTGCTGATTGGTGGCTTGCCAGTGTTCCCCCACTCCCGCTCATGGGGCTATGGCCCCTCCGGCATCGTCGGTGTGGTGCTGGTCGTGCTGCTGGTGCTGTTGTTGATCGGCTACATATGAGTTGGTCAAGCAATTGGGGCCGCTACGCACCCCATCGCGGGCAAGCCCGCTCCCACACCTGAGGAGCGGGCTTGCCCCGCGATGGGGTGCATGGCAGCCCCATTGAATCAATCGGCGTTCAAGGATGCGCAAGTCTGCGCCGCTGCCGCAGGCATACATAGCCCAACCCCAGCACTGCGATCGCCAACGCCGTCAGCAGCCCCACGATCTCCCGACTGTACCGGCCCATCCAGGCGGGGAAACCGACCAGCTCGCGGTAGACCTGCACATCAGCCGCTCCACCCGCATGCCGGATGCTGATCCCGCCTTGACGGATCAGTGAATAGTCCGAGTCGAAATAGACCCACACCTTGCACGTCCCTTCCCGCCCGATCCCGCCGATCTCGACGGTGCCGGTGGGGGCCTGGACGATGGTGTCGTTGCCCGCCTCGTCACGAATCTGCACCAGCCCCTTGGCTGGCAGGCGGATGTGCACGTCCTTTAGCGGTGCCTGGCCCTTGTTGCGCAGCTCGATGAGCAACCCGGTGCGATGGTCCACAAGCCCTGCCTCGAAAGGTTTGGCGAACAGCTGCAGGTAGGGTGCCTGGGCCAGTTCGACCAGCCTGTCGACCTGCTGGTGACTGAGCGCCCCCTTGCCGATAGCGCTGACCTGCTCGTGCAGGCGCTCGTACTTGAGCAGGTCGTTGGTGGTGCTGATGCGTTCGCTGAACTGGCTCGGGTAAGTCAGGTACGCGTAGGTCAGGCGAGCCTCGAGTCCGCTGTCGTCCTTGAGCAGCGTATACAGCGCTGCGACGGAGGTCGCGACCACCAGCACACCCACGAGGGCTTTCCCGACTTTTTCCCAGCTCACCTTGGCGGTTCCTTCTTTCGCTGTAGGGGGCGATATGAAATGGCCGGCAAAGGGTGCCAAGAACCACCGGTTGTAGCAAGCGCAAGGGCCTTCTGATGCATCGAACCACAATGACACACTTACGTTTTTTTGTGCCATTATAGGCCGTACAAGAATAAATACGTGCCATAGCGAGGCCTGCGCCATGCAAGACAGCTCCCCAAACGCCTTCGACCAGATCGGTTTCGTCGTCGACAACCTCGACCAGAGCATCCAGCACTGGCTGCAACACCTGGGCGTCGGGCCCTGGACCCTGTTTCGCGATATCGAGCTGCAGGGCCACTACCGCGAGCAACCGGTCCAGGTGCGAATGCACGTAGCCCTGGCCTACCGCGGCGACCTGCAGATCGAGCTGATCCAGCCCCTTGGCGACGGCCCTTCCCCCTACCGCGATGCCCGGGGCATGCACCACATGGCCTGGGTGGTCAGCGAACTGGACAGCGCCGTTGCCGGCTTGTGCCAACGCGGCTTGCAGCCGGTGTTCCAAGCCGGCAATGCAGCCACCCGCGTGTGCTACCTGGAAAACCCCGCCGAACCAGGCGTGCTGTTCGAAGTCATCGAAGGCGCAGGCCTGCGCCAGATGATCGACCACGGCATCGCCCAGGCACGCGACTGGGATGGCGAACAGCCGATCCGGGTCGTCGCCGCCTGAGCATTTATCCAATGCCCGCGGCATACCGCCCGGGCTATTTCAAGGCAGTAGAGAGGAGCTATACGATGAGTCGATTGGCAGGCAAGGTCGCGCTGATCACCGGTGCTGCGCGCGGCCAGGGTGCAGCAGAAGCACGGCGGTTCGTTGCCGAAGGCGCGAAGGTGATGATCGCCGATGTGTTGGAACCCGAAGGCCAGGCGTTGGCCGCCGAGCTGGGCGAAGCCGCGTGTTTCCAGCCTCTTGATGTGACCTGCGCCGAACAGTGGCAGGCTGCGGTCGAGGTGATCCAGGCCCGGTTCGGCAAGCTGGATGTGCTGGTCAACAACGCCGCGATCCTGCGCATGGCGCCGCTGGAGCATTGTTCGCTGGAGGATTACCGGCGGGTGATCGAGGTCAACCAGGTCGGCTGCTGGCTGGGCATGAAGTCGGTGCTGGCGGCCATGCGCCAGGCGGGCGGCGGCTCGATCGTCAATGTGTCGTCGACCGCCGGCATGGAGGGCGTGGCGTATGGCACGGCCTATTCGGCAAGCAAGTTCGCCGTGCGTGGCATGACCAAGTCGGCAGCGCTGGAGCTCGGTGCCAGCGGGATCCGCGTCAATTCGGTGCACCCAGGAGGGATCGATACGGCGATGGCGCGACCGCCGGAAATGGCCGACTTCGACCCGGCGCAGGTCTACAAGGGCTTGCCCATCCCGCGTATCGGCCAGCCGGCGGAAGTGGCCAATCTGGTGCTGTTCCTGGCCAGCGACGAGTCCAGCTATTGCACGGGCTCGGAGTTCATCATCGACGGCGGCATGCTGGCGGGGACCGCGTTCGGTTGAGGCGCAGGGGGGCCGCTGCCCCCATCACGGTGGCCTTGATCGCGGGACAAGCCCGCTCCCACAGCCGCGCGGTGCTTGTGGGAACGGGCTTGCCCCGCGATTGGGTCGGCCCTGCCTATGGCAAGAACCGACCCAGCAGCGTCAATGGGTGGCGCCCTCAGCCACTCTTTCGGGCTGTTCGATGGGCACCTGGCGCGCCAGGTGGTTCGCCGCGATATAGCCGAAGGTCATCGCCGGGCCGATGGTCGAACCTGGGCCCGGGTAGGTCTTGCCCATCAATGCCGCACTGGTGTTGCCGATGGCGTACAGGCCCTCGATCACCGAGCCGTCAGGGCGCAATACACGGGCATCGGCATCGGTGCACAGGCCGCCCTTGGTGCCCAGCTCACCGGCATCGATACGCAGCGCATAGTAAGGCGCCCGCTCCAGCGGCCCCAGGCAAGGGTTGGGTCGGCAGTTGCTGTCACCGTAGTAACGGTCGAACAGGCTGGCGCCTTTGCCGAAGTCCTCGTCGACACCCTGGGCGGCCTGTTGATTGAGGCGGCGCACACTCTGCTCCAACCCTGCTGCATCCACCCCGATCTTGCCCGCCAATGCCGCCAGGCTGTCGGCGCGGTAGATCACCTTGTCCAGCCAGCCTTCGGGAATCTTGCTGTCCGGCTGCACCGAGCCTGGCAACAGCACACCGCAGGGGTAGCGCTTGCGGTATTCGGCATCGAAGATCAGCCATGCCGGCACGTTGGCACCGCTGCGCTGCTGGTCGGCGTACATCGCGTAGATGATGTCCGGATAAGGGGCGGCCTCGTTGACGAAACGCTGGCCGTTACCGTTGACCATGATGCAGCGGGGGAACGCCCGCTCGACGAACAGCGCGCGTTGCTTCTCCTCGCCCGGCACGTGCACGGTGGGTGCGCCCCAGGTGTGGCTCATCAACGCCACCCCGGCGCCCTGCTCCAGGCCCACCCGGATCCCATCGCCATTGTTGATCGGTGGTGCGGCGGACCACTGGGCACGGGTCGGGCTGGGCAGGTACTGCTCACGCATGAGCTGGTTGGCCTCGAAACCGCCACACCCCAGGATGACGCCGAATGCGGCACGCACGTTCAACGGGCGGCCCTGGCGTTCGACCAGCACGCCGCTGACCTTGCCGTCATGGCTGTGCAGGGCGCGCATCGGTGCCTGCAACCACAGCTCGATGCCCCGCGCCAACATTGCCGCGCGCAGGCTGGCGACCAACGCATTGCCCAAGGTCAGGCGTCGATCCCGGGGCGTGCGCCGGCGCCAACGCAGGTCAGCCATGTAGCCAAGGCCCAGGCGCGCGGTGAGCCAGAGCCAGCCTGGCTCCTTGGCCAGAATGGTATGGGCTTGCACCTGAGTCATGGCAATGCGCCCGGCGATGAGCGTCGCAGGCGACGGCGCACGCAGGCGCTGGAACTCCTCGCCCAGGCGCGCCGCATCGAAGCTGGCCGGCTCCATGGTGCGATAGCCAGGCTTGCCGCCCTCGCGCTCGGGGTAGTAGTCAGGGTAGCGCGGCACTGCACGGAAGTAGGTCTGGGCCTGCGCGGCCAGGTAGCCGACCATCCTGGGCCCCTGCTCCAGGTAGGCATCCATGCGCGCCGGGTCGTACTCCTCACCGACAGTCGCGCGCAGGTAGGCCTGGGCCTCTTCCCGTGAATCGCTGCCGCCGAGCCCTTCGATCTGGTCGTTGCACGGGATCCAGATACCCCCGCCGGAAATCGCCGTGGTGCCCCCATATTCGGCCGCCTTTTCCACCATCAGGACCGACAGGCCCTGGTCATGGGCCCGTAACGCCGCGGTCATGGCTCCGGCCCCGGAGCCGACCACGACCACGTCGTACACGGCATCCCAGTGCACGGCATGGGTATTGTCATTGTTCATCGATGCACCTCCCCCGTTGGCGGCCATAGGCCGCATGGCATTCCATGGAAAATCACTATGTCACATCTTTTATATTTTGAGTCATTGTGTGTCACAAAAATTTGCAGCCGTGCCATTTGCTGCGACAATCGCGGTCGCTCGAGAACAAACGAATGAAGGTGTGTCGCCATGACCCGACAACTGCGCTGGGGTGACGCCAGCCGAATGGACAGCGCCGAGCAAGGGCGCCAGCAAATCCTGGAATGCGCACTGGCCGCGATGATCGAACTGGGCCCGGACGGTTTCGCCATCGATGACGTGGCCCGCCGCGCCAATATTTCCCGGCGCACGCTGTACCGTTACTTCGCAACCAAGAACGAGCTGGTCCAGGCGGTGATCAGCAGCGAGAACGCCGCTTTCTTCAGCGCCATGCAGGAGCAATTGAGCGCTTTCGAAGACGACTTCGAGCGCTACCTGGAGGAATGCCTGTGCTTCGCCGTGCGCTACCGCGACCAGCATCGGGGTGGTTTTCACCAGGGCTACCTGGCCAAGGCGGCCAGCCCTGAGGTGTTCGCTTACATCCTCGAGGACATCGCGCCGCTATGGCAGCAGGTGCTGGCCGGCCCGTTCGAGGCCTGTGCCGCCCGCCATGGCGGTGCTGCCAACCTGGCCGACTGTATTGCCCTGGTCAGCCGGCTATGCCTGGCCTATTGCCTGGTGCCCGCCGATGAGGTGCAGATCCGCAAGCAGGTACGCCTGTTGCGCCACCTGGGCGCCTGACCGCTCAGGGCAACAGGCGCATCGCGCTGGGCACCGGCATGTAGCAAGGCTGGTAGTTGGGCTGACAGTAATAGGCCAGGCTCAATGGCATGGGCAGGGGGCGTGTCAACGCGGCCACATAGGCAGCAGCGAAGGCACACACGATCAGGGTCAGGCAAAATCTTGTTGTTGTTTTCATGACCATTCCTCTACACAGGAGGGGGATGTATGAAGCCAGACTAGAATTGCCGCGCACCGCCCGCCTCGTCCAAATGGACGAGGCAAGCAACGCTCAGCACAGTGCCCGGCGGATATCGGCGCAGGCGCCCTGCAGGGCACGGGCCGCCGCCTCGACGAACGGCGCCATGCTGACGAACCCATGCACCATGCCTTCGCAACGCGCCAGGCGCACCGCAACACCCGCGGCCTGCAAGCGTTCGGCGAAGGCTTCGCCTTCATCGCGCAGGGGATCGTACTCGGCGGTCAGCAAGGTGGTGGGCGGCAACCCTTGCAGGCGTTCGTCACGCAGGGGCGAAGCCAGGGGGTCGTCCCCCTGCCCCGCGTGCTCCAGGTATTGCGCCCAGAACCAGCCCATCATGGCCCGGGACAACAGGTAGCCTTCGGCGAAGTCGGCATAAGAAGCGCTGTCGCAGGCGGCGTCCGTGACCGGGTAGAACAGGCATTGGTGACGAATGGCCGGCCCCTGCCGCTCACGGGCGAGGCGGCTGACCGCGATGGCCAGGTTGCCCCCGGCGCTGTCACCGGCGACGGCCACGCGGCTGCCGTCCACGCCAAGGGCCTGGGCATGCTCCACCAGCCAGCGGGTCGCCGCGTAGCAGTCCTCGGGAGCCGCCGGGAAGCGTGCCTCCGGCGCCAGGCGGTAGGCCACCGACACCACCACTGCGCTGGTTTCCAGGGCCAGGGTGCGGCACAGGTTGTCGTGGGTGTCCAGGTTACCGATGACGAAGCCCCCTCCATGGAAAAACACCAACAGCGGCAAAGCATCCCGCGCCACCGGGCGATACAGGCGCGCTGCCAGCGCGCCTGCAGCACCTGCGACCTGCAGCTCGCGGACCTCCGCCATGTCAGCGCCCGGCAACGGTGGCATCAGGTTGTCGGCATGCAGGCGGTACTGGCGAGCATCGAGGGTGGCATAGTCGGGCTCGCCCTGGGCAGTGAAGCCCTGCAATACGGCGGCAAGCTGGCTATCGAGCGGCATGGGTCTCTCCTTGTACGTCGAGCATGGCAAAGCGTGGGTTGGTTTCTTCGAGGATGCTACGCAGACGCAGCTCCAGGGCGGGTTTGAAGTCTTTGTGCGGGAGGATCCAGAAACGCTGCTGGGCGATTGCCTCGAACACCAGGGCGGCCAGTTCGCGCGGGGCCATGCCGGCGCGGATGCTGGAATCGAGCATGGCGTTCAGCGACGCCGCCGCGCCCTCGCCTGCCGAATCCGAGGCCATGATGGCACTGGCCACCGGCCCCGGGCACAGCACCGAGACCGACACCGATGCCCCCACTTGCAACAGCTCGTAGTGCAGGGTCTCGGACAATGCCACCACCGCTTGCTTGGTCACGTTGTACGGGCCGAGCATCGGGCTGCTGATCAAGCCGGCCAGCGAAGCGGTGTTGACCACATGGGCCGGGCGCCCTTGCGCCAACAACAACGGCATGAAGCAGCGCACACCGTTGATCACCCCGCGCAGGTTGATGTCGAGCATGCGCTGCCACTGTGCGGCATCGATCTCCCAGCTGTAGCCGGTCTGCATCACGCCAGCGTTGTTGAACAGCAGATCGACCCCGCCGAAGCGCGCCACCGCCGCGTCGCGCAACTGCGCGACCTGTTCGACGTCGCCCACGTCGGTGACGCAGGCCAGCACATCGGCCCCCTGCCCCTGCAGCGATGCGGCCAGGGCCACGAGGCTGCGCTCATCGACATCCGCCAGCACCAGGCGCAGGCCCAGCTGCGCCGCATGCTCGGCAAGGCCCCGGCCAATACCGCTGGCCGCGCCGGTGATCACTGCTACCTGTCCCGCCATCTTGTTCTCCTGCCCGTGGCTGATGGCTGCCAGTAGATCGGCCCGGCTGACGCCGGCCATCGTCCGTTCAGACGATGACCGCTGCGTCACGGGCGGCAGAATCGCCTTGGTACAGCCAGACCTGTCGCCAGTGCCCGCAATGGTGCGAAACCGTCGGCGGCCCCAATACAGCACGGAGAACAACAAGATGAGCACGCTGCACCGTATCGAAGCCAAATTGCTGGAAGACCGCTATGCGCGCGGTTGGCACTGCCTGGGCCTGGCCGCCCAGTACCGCGATGGCAAGGCCCATCGCCTGGATGTGTTCGGCACCCGCCTGGTGGCCTTCCAGGGCGAGGACGGCCAGCTGAACATCCTCGACGGCTACTGCCCGCACATGGGCGCCGACCTGAGTACCGGCTGCATCGAAGGCAACGCCATCCGCTGCCCCTTCCACAGCTGGCGCTGGAACGCCGACGGCGTATGCGACGATATTCCCTACGCCAAGCGCATTCCGCCGCGGGCCAAAATCAAGCGCTGGCCGATCATGGAGCAGAACCACCTGCTGTTCGTCTGGAACGACCCGCAAGGCAACCCGCCGATCGCCGAACAGGCCATCCCGCGCATCGACGCCTGCTACGACGAAGCCTGGGCGCACTGGGAAATTGCCGAGCTGAAGATCGATACCAACTGCCGCGAGCTGATCGACAATGTGGCCGACATGGCGCACTTCGGCACCGTGCATGGCGCGCCGGTCGATGAGTTCAGCAACGTCTTCGAGGGCCACACCGCCTCCCAGATCATGCGGGCGCGCAGTGAACGGCTGTCCGGCGACAGCGAGCTGAACACCGTGGCCACCTACTACGGCCCGGCCTACCAGATCACCGAGATGACCGGCGCCATGGGCGGCCAGCCGATCCACTCGATCTTGCTCAACTGCCACGTGCCGATTGACCTGGACAGCTTCACCCTGCGCTATGGCGTGCTGGTGAAGAAGATCCCGGGGCTGAGCGAGGAAGAAAACCAGGCCATCGCCAAGGCTTATGTGCAACAGGCCCAGGAGGCGTTCTATGAGGACGTGGCCATCTGGCACACCAAGACCCGCGTAGACAACCCGCTGCTGTGCGATGGCGACGGCCCGGTGTATCAGCTGCGCCGCTGGTACGAGCAGTTCTATACCGATGTCGAGCTGCTGGCCGATGATACCCGTGACAGCAAGCAGTTCGTCGTACGCAGCGGCGAACGCGCTTGACAGCGACACCCCTGGCACAGCCCGGCACGGTCTGCTTCGACCGTTGGCCGGGCCTTGCAACATGACATTGCGCGCGGACAAGGACGCCGTTTATGCTCGCCGACGCCAATGCTAATAACAAGAAAATCGGTACCCACCCATGCAGAGTCTCACGCTCGAAGACTTCAGCGAGCTGGTCGGCCAGCTCTACCAGGGCCCCTTGGAGAATATCCCCTGGGTGACCTTCCTCACGCAGCTCAACAGCCTTCTGCACAGCAAGCACGTAACGTTCATCCTGCGCCCGCCCAGCAGCCAGGTCGATGGCCTGATGGTCAGCACCAACGGCACATCCACGGAAGCCACCACCTCCTACAATAAGCATTTCTACGCCCTGGACCCGTTCGTGGGCCTGCCCAACCGCGAGGTGGTCGCCCTGGCCGACTACCTGCCGGAGGCCGAGCTCAAGCAGTCGGAGTTCTTCCGCAACTTCCTGGAGCCAGTGGACGTGTTCCATATCCTGGGCGTGGACATCAACACCAGCGACGGCGCCCAGTGCCGCCTGCGCATCAGCCGTGGGCGCGACGACCCGGCCTTCGTCGACACCGAAAAACACCTGTTGGCGCGCTTCATCCCGCACCTGGAACGCTCGGTCAAGGTGCACATGCAGCTCAACCGCATCGAGACCGAACGCAACCTGTATGCCGGTGCCGTCGACCAAATGGCCGTGGGCACCATCATCCTCGACGAGACCGGTAAGGTCCTGCAGACCAACCAGGTGGCCGAACGGCTGCTGCAGGAGAAGGACGGCATCAAGCAGGTCAATGACGGCCTGCAAGTCGGCAGCGCCCGCGACACCCAGGAATTCCGCCGCCTGGTGCGCCAGGCCATGGTCTCGCAGAAGGGCAACCAGGCCTCAGTGGTCGAGGCCATGCGCGTCAAG
Source organism: Pseudomonas sp. NY15372 (assembly GCF_048068215.1). Classification (NCBI taxonomy): domain Bacteria; kingdom Pseudomonadati; phylum Pseudomonadota; class Gammaproteobacteria; order Pseudomonadales; family Pseudomonadaceae; genus Pseudomonas; species Pseudomonas sp. NY15372. Next base: position 218,706 of record NZ_JBLUPY010000001.1, on the reverse strand, counting down.
CGCCCGTCCGGGCGCGCCGACTTGGGCATCATCGTGCGCTCGGTGCCCCTGGCGGCGTGGAGCGAAGGCAAGCAGTGCCCAACGGTGGTGATCTTCATCAGCGACCCGGAGCAGCAGTCCACGGCGCCTCAGGAAATCGTCCGCGCACTGTTCGACTTCACCCCTGCCGAAACCCAGCTGGCCATGCTGTTGGCCAACGGCCTGACCCTGGACGAAGCCTCGGAGGAGCTGGGCATCAGCCGCAATACCTCGCGGGCGCACCTGCGCTCGACCTTCTCCAAGACCGGCGTCACCCGCCAGACCATGCTCGTGCGGTTGATCCTGCGCAGCGTCGCTACCCTCGGCTGACATGGCCTGGCCGCCATCGTCCGCTCGGACGATGGCAGGTACCGGCAGGCGGCGCACAGTAGCGCTGACGCCTACCGCTTGCAGAGGCCCCGCCATGCGCCAGAGCCCTACCATCCTCAAGACCGAACTGCTGGCCGAAAGCAGCCACTTCCAGATCGAAGCCCTGCACTTGCAGTTCAGCAATGGGCAGCGACGGGTGTACGAGCGCTTGCGCGGCACCGGTTATCGCTCGGTGCTGCTGGTGGCCATGCCTGACCCTGCGCATGTGCTGATGGTTCGCGAATACGCCGTGGGCGTCGAAGGGACTATCCTCGGCCTGCCCAAGGGCGGAGCCGACACCGGGGAAAGCTACCTGGAGGCGGCGCAGCGGGAACTGGGGGAAGAAGTGGGCCTACGTGCCGCCCGCCTGACCGAGCTGGGTGAGCTGACCTTGGCGCCCGGCCATTTGTGCCACCGCTGCCGGGTGGTGCTGGCCGAGCAGCTCAGCCCCTGCAACAACGACGGTGGTGACGAGCCCGAGCCACTGGAGTGTGTGACGGTACCCTTGGCTGAGGTGCCGGCCCTGGTAGCCCGCGGTGAACTGCACGAAGCCCGGGCCATCGCCGCTCTGTTCATGGCCATGGGCGCGCTGGCGCAACGTGCTTGATATCGGCGCCAACCCCATCGCGGGACAAGCCCGCTCCCACAGAGGGGCGGCGCTAGCCGCTTGTTCTCTGCGCGACAGCGCAGCCCAAAGTGCTGGGTAATCTCCTACAAGATCGGAGCCCCGTCCGGCCCAGGCGCGAAGCCGCTTCTGCAGGAGCGGCCTTGTGCCGCGAAAGGGCTGCACAGCAGCCCCAGGATGTTGACCTGCGAACAGGATCAGTAGTACGCGTTTTCCTTGTTGCTGTGGTCGGTCACGTCGCGCACGCCCTTGAGCTCCGGGATGCGCTCGAGCAAGGTGCGCTCGATACCGTCCTTGAGGGTAACGTCAGCCTGGCCGCAGCCCTGGCAACCGCCACCGAACTGCAGCACGGCGATGCCGTCGTCGACCACATCCACCAGGCTCACGGCGCCGCCGTGGCTGGCCAGGCCCGGGTTGATCTCGGTCTGCAGGTAATAATTGATGCGCTCGTTGAGCGGGCTGTCCTCATTGACCATCGGCACCTTGGCGTTCGGCGCCTTGATGGTCAGCTGGCCACCCATGCGGTCGGTGGCGTAGTCGACCAGCGCATCCTCGAGAAACGGCTCGCTGACCGCGTCGATGTAGGCGGTGAAGCTCTTCAGGCCGACGGCGGTGTCGTCGGGCTTCTCTTCGCCCGGCTTGCAGTAGGCGATACAGGTTTCGGCGTACTGGGTACCCGGCTGGGTGATGAAAATACGAATGCCGATACCCGGAGTGTTCTGCTTGGAGAGCAGATCGGCCAGGTAATCATGGGCGGCGTCGGTAATGGTTATAGCGCTCATGGAAGTTCCTCACAGACTTGCGGCCAAGTGTACGCCAACCTGGCCTTCGAACAAAGTCCTAGTATTTGACTCGGGAAAGCGCAAACGCCTGCCGCTGGTCCCCGCGTGCCTGCAGCCAAGCCTGCAGGCGACGGTGCAGACCACGCTCGAGCCACTGGTAGCTGAGCCACGACATGAGGCCAATGGACAGCACGCAGACGGCGAACACGCCGTAGGGGTCCAGGTTCAGGCGTTGGCTGGCGAACCAGCCGCCATAGAGCACCAGCACATGCATCAGATACACCGAATAGGAGCAGTCGCCCAAGGCCTTGAGCGCCCGGTTGCCATGGAAATACGGCTCGAGCGCGACGAAGGCCAGCACCACCAGCGCACTAGGCAGGCCCCAATGAAGCAGGCGCACCGAGGCATCCAGGTGGTAGAGGGCGAAGCCGGCCAGGCCCAGTACCACCAGCGGCAGCCACAACCCTTCGCGTACCAGGCCCCGGCGATACAGCACGCCAATGCCGATGCCCAGTAGGAATTCATAGATGATGCCGTTGTTGTAGAAGCGGCTGAGCACCCCGACCCGCCCCAGCACTTCGCTGACCAGCAACAGCGCACCGGTCACCAGCAGCAAGTGGTGGCGCCGACGCACCAGGAAGGCCAGGCCGAACAGCAGATAGAAGAACATTTCGAAGTTCAGCGTCCAGCCGACGTTGAGGGTCGGGTACAAGCCGTAGCCACCGGGGTTCTCCGCCGGAATGAACAGCAGCGACAGCACCAGGTGCTGCCAGTCGAACACCTGGTGCGGCATCCAGCGGCTGGCCACCAGCATCAGCGCGCCCATGAGCAGGGTGTAGAACCAGTAGGCTGGTACGATGCGCAACACCCGGTTCAGCAGAAACTGCCCGGGCGCCATAGGTTTGTCGCGGGTCGAAAGATAGATCACCAGGCCACTGATGACGAAGAAGATGTCCACGCCAACGGCGCCGCGTTCGGCAAGCAGTTGGCCGACAGGGCCAGTGGCGTGGAAGTCGAAGAAAATCTGCATGAAGTGGTGGCACACAACCACCCAGGCGGCGAACGCCCGGAGAGCCTGAAGCGAATACAGCATGTCGGTTCCTGCGGTCCTGGTGCATTGAGGTTCTGGCGCATGCTCGCTCGATCGCGGGGCAAGCTCGCCCCCACAGCCTTGTAGGAACGGGCTTGCCTCGCGATTGGGTTGCAACCGGAACCACCCAGGGGTCGGACCGCGGCAAACCGGGAAAGGTCAGGCGCCTTCCCCGGCAATCGATCAAAGGTTCTCGTAGCGGTTCATGTCCAGCACCCCCGCCTCCACCGGCTCGGTCTCCTTGATGAAGGTGTTCAGGTCATGGAAGTAGCGCCAGAACTGCGGGTGGCTGCGGCGCACGCCCCAGCGCTGGACGATCCGTTCGAACTTGGCGGTGTCGTCGCGGGCAGCTTCCATGTCTTCGACGAACTCCGGCACGTCCCGGGCAGGGATGTTGAAGATGAAGTTCGGGTAGCTGCTGAGCACGCCTGGGTACAGAGTCAAAGTATCCAGCCCCGGCTGGTAGCGGTAGGCCTCGCCCAGCAGGAAGGCCACATTGCTGTGGGCGCGGTTGCGCAGCAGGCTGTAGACCTGGCGCTGGCCGCCCTGCCCTTCGATGCGCAGCATGGTCGCCTCGGGCAACTGGCCGATCACCTTGAGCCCTGCGGCCGGGCGCGATACCAAGCGGCTGAGGCTTTGCTCGGCATCCTGGAACTCGGCGGTCATCTGCGCACGCGAGCAATGGGCGCCCTGGCAACGGTTGATCGGGTCAGGGGCGGCATTGAGGCTGCCGGTACGCTGCAGCAGCTTGAGGCCGAAGTCTCGCTTGGGATGCCTGGCATCCAGGGCGAGACCGCTCGGGGTGCTGGTGTCGATGTCTTCGTAGTCGAGCCACATCTTTACCTTGCCGCTGTTCTGGTACCAGTCGCCGAGGATCTCGCCACGCTGGTCGGCCGGCATCAGGCGCAGGAAATTGACCTCGGCGCCATTGCGGATCAGGTCGAAGTACAGGCGTGTCTGCAATTGGTGCGAAACGTTGCCGAACACGTCGAAGTTCACCGCCAGTTGGTAATAGGTGCGCTCGAACAACGGGTAGTCGAACAGCCAGATGGTCAGCGGCACGTCACCGATCAGGCCCTTGCTCACCGCAGCGCTGTCGAAATGACGGAAGATGGTCAGCAACGCATTGTCGTTGCCGGCCCACAAGGTGGACCAGCTCGGTGCCGGCATTTCGGCGTAGGCCTCGCGGCGCAGCTTCTCGTACTCGTTGCGCTTGTCGCGGTAGGCGTGCCAGAGGCTCAGCACGCTCCCCACATCGTCGATCTGCCCGGGCATGGCCAGCAGCGGCGTGGCCTCGCCGCGGTACTGGGCATCGGTGACATAGCGATCGTGCGCCGGCTCCTGGAACAGTGCCCAGAAGTTGTCGCGGATCACATCGGTGGCGATCTGCCCACGGCACACCGGGCCGCGGATGAAAGTGCGCACGAAGTACTCGGCGTTATCCAACATGAACTGGTAGCGGGCCACCGCTGGGATCGCCTCGAAGGTCTCGAAGGGGTTGGAGCGGTGGCGCGGGCCATAACCGGGCAAGGCCGTAGCGTGCCAGTCGCCGCTGTAGAACAGCTGCTTGACCCGCTTGAGCTTCTGCGGGCCCATTGGGTAGGTGATGTGGGTCTTGTGCACGATCACGCCCTGCACCGGGACCAGGCGATAGTAGAAGTCGGTGCCCGGAGGGTCGTTGGGGCGACGCGTGGCGATCAGGTCGACCGGCTGGCCGCTGGGCGTGCGCGAACGCACCCATTGGAAGAAGTGGCCCGGCTCACCGCCGACGAAATGGATGTGCGCCAGGAACAGGTGCTCGTACAGCCAACGGCCGACGAGCGCCTCGGTAGAGCCGGGGCGGTTGAACAGCTCTTCCCATTCGGCGATTTGCCTGGCTTCGACCGGGCTGGGTTGGACCGGCTGGTATTCGACCGGCGCGCCGGCGGCCAGCCAGCGCTGCATGGTTTGGTACTCGGCGTCGGTCAGGCCGGTGACCGCCAGCGGCATGCCTTCCTTCGGGTGGGCGCCGGCATAGGCATCGAACTCATGGGGCAAGGGGCACATGTTGTTGCGGTTGAGCCCCAGGACGATGTCCTCGGGCAGCTTGGCATTGGGCGTGAGCGGGGTCTTGTGGCCCAGTTCGAGCATGCGCGCCATCAGCGCCGCCTGGCTGCCCTGGCTGTCGAGTACCGAATAGAAGCCCTTCTTGCGCCAGGCCTCCTCGCTGTGGGCATCGTAGAACAGGCGCGTGGTAGGCACGGCCTTGCTGCGCTCGCCTTGGTACACCGGGGTTTTGGAGGCCCCGCGCACCGCGCCCTCGGGCGCTTCCAGCTTGAGCTGGCAGGCGGCGTCATTGCAAGCGTGGCAAGCCACGCATTTCTCGGTGAAGATCGGTTGGATGTCCCGGGTGTATGAAATCGCCGGGCTCGATTGGGAAGCTTGCCCGGACGCCACGCCGCTGATCAGCAGGGCGAAGGCGCCAGCAAGTAAACGATGCACCATGTGCCGAATGTCCTGGTTCTTGAAAGCCATCACGATTTGCCTGTCCGGTCCCTGGGTGCTTGCTACGTGCCCGTCAACATGAACGAAATTCATGCAAATGGCCAACACGTCTAAAATCCGTGCAGCTTTGTTATTATTCAGCACCTTCTGAATTTTGCCCGACCAGGTAGTTCCTATGTCCGACCGCAGCGCTCGTTTACAAGCACTCCAGCACGCACTCAAGGAGCGCATACTGATCCTCGACGGCGGCATGGGTACTATGATCCAAAGCTACCGTCTGGAGGAACACGACTATCGTGGCACGCGCTTCGCCGATTGGCCAAGCGACGTCAAGGGCAACAACGATTTGCTGTTGCTCACCCGCCCCGATGTCATCGCCTCGATCGAGAAGGCCTACCTCGACGCCGGTGCCGATATCCTCGAGACCAACACCTTCAACGCCACGCAAATCTCCCAGGCCGACTACGGCATGGAAGCGCTGGTGTACGAGCTCAACGTCGAAGGTGCACGCATCGCCCGCCAGGTCGCCGACGCCAAGACCCTGGAAACCCCGGACAAACCCCGCTTCGTCGCCGGCGTGCTCGGCCCGACCAGCCGCACCTGCTCGATCTCGCCGGACGTCAACGACCCGGGCTATCGTAACGTCACCTTCGACGAACTGGTGAAGAACTACACCGAGGCCACCCGTGGCCTGATCGAAGGCGGCGCCGACCTGCTGCTGATCGAGACCATCTTCGACACCCTCAACGCCAAGGCGGCGATCTTCGCCGTGCAGCAGGTGTTCGAGGAAGACGACGTCGAGCTGCCGATCATGATCTCCGGCACCATCACCGACGCCTCCGGTCGCACCTTGTCCGGGCAGACCACCGAGGCGTTCTGGAACTCGGTGCGCCACGCCAAGCCAATCTCGGTGGGCCTGAACTGCGCTCTCGGCGCCAAGGACCTGCGCCCGTACCTGGAAGAGCTGGCCACCAAGGCCGACACCCACGTCTCGGCCCACCCCAACGCCGGCCTGCCCAACGCCTTCGGCGAATACGACGAAACCCCGGCGGAAATGGCCGCGGTGGTCGAGGAGTTCGCCGCCAGCGGCTTCCTCAACATCATCGGCGGCTGCTGCGGCACCACGCCGCCGCACATCCAGGCCATCGCCGAGGCCGTGGCCAAGTACAAGCCCCGTCAGATCCCGGACATTCCCAAGGCCTGCCGCCTGTCGGGCCTGGAGCCGTTCACCATCGATCGCCAGTCGCTGTTCGTCAACGTCGGTGAGCGCACCAACATCACAGGCTCCGCCAAGTTCGCCAGGCTGATCCGCGAGGAGAACTACACCGAAGCCCTGGAAGTCGCCCTGCAACAGGTCGAGGCCGGCGCCCAGGTGATCGACATCAACATGGACGAAGGCATGCTCGACTCGCAGGCTGCCATGGTCCGCTTCCTCAACCTGATCGCCGGCGAGCCGGACATCTCACGCGTGCCGATCATGATCGACTCCTCCAAGTGGGAAGTGATCGAGGCGGGCCTCAAGTGCATCCAGGGCAAGGGCATCGTCAACTCGATCTCCATGAAGGAAGGCGTCGAGCAGTTCAAGCATCATGCCCGCCTGTGCAAGCGCTACGGCGCCGCAGTGGTGGTGATGGCGTTCGACGAGGTCGGCCAGGCCGACACCGCCGCGCGCAAGAAGGAAATCTGCCAGCGCAGCTACGACATTCTGGTAAATGAAGTGGGCTTCCCGCCAGAAGACATCATCTTCGACCCGAACATCTTCGCCGTGGCCACCGGGATCGAGGAACACAACAACTACGCCGTGGACTTCATCGAAGCCTGCGCCTACATCCGCGAGCATCTGCCGTTCGCCTTGTCGAGCGGCGGTGTGTCCAACGTGTCGTTCTCCTTCCGTGGCAACAACCCGGTGCGCGAGGCGATCCACTCGGTGTTCCTCTACCACGCCATCAAGAACGGCCTGACCATGGGCATCGTCAACGCCGGCCAGCTGGAGATCTACGACGAGATCCCCGCCGCGCTGCGCGAAAAGGTCGAGGACGTGGTGCTCAACCGCACCCCGCACGGCACCGACGCCTTGCTCGCCATCGCCGACGACTACAAGGGCGGCGGCGCGGCCAAGGAAGTGGAAAACGAAGAATGGCGTGCCCTGCCGGTTGAAAAGCGCCTTGAGCACGCGCTGGTCAAGGGCATCACCGCCTTCATCGTCGAGGACACCGAGGAGTGCCGCCTGCAATGCGCGCGCCCCATCGAGGTCATCGAGGGCCCGCTGATGAGCGGCATGAACGTGGTCGGCGACCTGTTCGGCGCAGGCAAGATGTTCCTGCCCCAGGTGGTCAAGTCCGCCCGGGTGATGAAGCAGGCCGTGGCCCACCTGATCCCCTTCATCGAGGCCGAGAAAGGCGACACCCCCGAGGCCAAGGGCAAGATCCTCATGGCCACGGTCAAGGGTGATGTGCACGACATCGGCAAGAACATCGTCGGCGTGGTGCTCGGTTGCAACGGCTATGACATCGTCGACCTGGGTGTGATGGTGCCGGCGGAAAAGATCCTGCAGACCGCCCGCGAGCAGAACTGCGACATCATCGGCCTGTCCGGCCTGATCACCCCGTCGCTGGACGAGATGGTCCACGTTGCCCGCGAGATGCAGCGCCAAGGCTTCGACCTGCCGCTGATGATCGGCGGCGCTACCACCTCCAAGGCGCACACCGCCGTGAAGATCGAGCCCAAGTACAGCAACGATGCCGTGGTCTACGTCACCGATGCCTCGCGCGCGGTAGGCGTAGCCACCCAACTGCTGTCCAAGGAACTCAAGCCGGCCTTCGTCGAGAAGACCCGCCAGGAATACGTGGAAGTGCGCGAGCGCACCGCCAACCGCAGTGCCCGCACCGAACGCCTGGGCTACGACCAGGCCATCGCCGCCAAGCCGCAATACGACTGGGCCGGCTACACCCCGGCGGTGCCCTCCTTCACCGGCGTCAAGGTGCTGGACGACATCGACCTGCGCGTGTTGGCCGAATACATCGACTGGACGCCATTCTTCATATCCTGGGACCTGGCCGGCAAGTTTCCGCGCATCCTCACCGACGAAGTGGTCGGCGAGGCCGCCACGGCGCTGTACAGGGACGCCCGCGAGATGCTCGACAAGCTGATCGACGAGAAGCTGATCAGCGCCCGGGCGGTGTTCGGCTTCTGGCCAGCCAACCAGGTCGCCCATGATGACATCGAGGTGTACGGCGACAGCGGCGAGAAGCTGGCCACTCTGCACCACCTGCGCCAGCAGACCATCAAGCCGGACGGCAAGCCCAACTTCTCCCTGGCCGACTTCGTCGCACCCAAGGACAGCGGCCTGACCGACTACGTCGGTGGCTTCATCACCACCGCTGGCATCGGCGCCGAGGAAGTGGCCAAGGCCTACCAGGAGAAAGGCGACGACTACAACTCGATCATGGTCAAGGCCCTGGCCGACCGCCTCGCCGAAGCCTGCGCCGAATGGCTGCACGAGCAGGTGCGCAAGCAGTACTGGGGCTATGCCAAGGACGAGCAGCTGGACAACGAGGCGCTGATCAAGGAGCAGTACAGCGGCATCCGCCCTGCCCCGGGTTACCCGGCCTGCCCGGACCACACCGAGAAGGCCACGTTGTTCCGCCTGCTCGATGGCACGGCCATCGGCCAGACCGGCCCAAGCGGCGTGTACCTGACCGAGCATTTCGCCATGTTCCCCGCAGCGGCGGTCAGCGGCTGGTACTTCGCCCACCCACAGGCCCAGTACTTCGCCGTGGGCAAGGTCGACAAGGACCAGATCGAGCGCTACAGCGCGCGCAAGGGGCAGGACGTCAGCGTCAGCGAGCGCTGGCTGGCACCGAATCTGGGTTACGACAGCTGATCGCACACGGGGCTGCTTCGCAGCCCAATCGCGGGACAAGCCCGCTCCCACAGGGGGACCAGCGCTAGCCGCTTGTTCTTTGCGCGACAGCGCAGCCCGGAAGGGCTGGGTGATCTCCCATAGAACAACGCATAACTTTTTGATTTTGCAGGTCCTTGTGGGAGCGGGCTTGTCCCGCGATTGGGGCTCAGCGAGCCCTTCCAAACACCGGTCTACACTGTCCCTGATTGCCTCTGTTTCCAGGAGCCCTTCATGGACGACAAAGACCCAGGCAAAGCCCCCACCTTCTGGCAGATGCTGCACAGCATCCTCGCCGCCGCCTTCGGCGTGCAAAGTGGCAAGAACCGCGCCCGCGACTTCACCCATGGCAAGGCTAGCCATTTCATCGCGCTCGGCACGTTGTTCACGCTGGTGTTCATCCTGATTCTGATCGGCCTGGTGCAGTTGGCCCTACACCTCACCGCCCGCTGAAACGCAAGCCGCCCGCGGATGTCCCTTCCGCAGGCGGTTCTGGGTTTCACTCACGGTCTGAAGAAAACGGCGTTACTGGTGGCTGACCCAATACACGGCGGCCACAACGACGAGGATGATCAGGCAGAGGATCGCCCAGGCGTCGACACTGCTGTCAGCTTTGCGCAACTTGGTCGAATTTCCCATTGCATTGCCTCTTGTAGTGGTTATGGGAATGCACTTCAACCAGCAGTTAAGACCAGCAATGCCCTTCCCTCAAGCAGGGTTTTCAATACTCGACGGGCGACGCCAAAAATGGGTAGCGAAAGTCGGCCGGGCGGCCCTGGGCGCTGTAACGGCGAAAATCGATGCCTAGGTCGTCCTGCTGTAGCAAGTCGAGCCAACGCCGCGCCTTGTCCTGGTCGATCGATTGCAACACCGGGATCCGATGCTCGCTCATCCCGTCACGGTTGATCGGCAGACCCTGGGCATCGTCGTGGAGCATGACCATGGCCCAGCCGCCCAAGGTGAAATGCCCGCCCATCAGCACCCCCAGGCGCCCTTCGATACGCGCGCGCAGGGCCTCGGGCGAGCCGTTGATGGCGCTGAAGATCACGTCCCGACCAGGAATCCGCCCCGCCTCCTCGAACGCCTTCATGGCACCGAAGGCCATCTCGTCGTTGGCCGCCCACACCAACTGCGTGTGCGGATAACGCGCCTGCAGCACCTGGGCCTGCTCATAGGCACGCTGGCGATTCCAACCCCCATAGACCACCTGGCGCAGGCGTACCTGGGGGAAATCGGCCAAGGCGCGGCGCATGCCCTGCTCGCGCAACTGCGATGCCGGCGTGTTCTTGACCCCGGAGAACGCCACCAGGTCCACCGGGCCGGTGCCAGGCGGCAACAACGCGACCATTTCGCGCAGCATCTGGTACCCGGCCTGCTCGTCATTGCCGGTCAACGTGCCGAGCAAGGGCGCGAACCTGCCCGGCTGGGCCTGGATGCTCTGCGCCTGGGCCTCGGTCAGGCCGTTGTTGACCAGGAACAGCTTGACGCCCAGGCCTTGGGACAGGCGGATGATTTCCGGGGCCAGATACTGCTCGTTGACCAGCACCAGGTAATCCGGTCGCCGAGGCCCGGCCAGCGCGGTCTTGGCCTGGGTCAAGGCCAGGTCCGTGCGCCGCTCGCTGTATTCGATCTGCAGCTCCATGCCCAACTCGTCGGCCGCCGCCTGCATGAAGCGCGAATAACCCACCCAGAACGTTTCGTTGGAATAGCCCGGGTTGAGGAACACCACGGAGGCCGCCTGTGCGCTCGCCGCTGCCAGGGGCAGGCTCAGGCACAGGCTCCGGCACAAGGCCTTGAGCATGCGAATACATCCCTGCGAAGCAAACCTGGGATTATAAACAGACCCAGCAAGGACGGGAGGAAATGGCAGTCAGTCTCACTTAGTCCGATTGGTTCTTTTCATATGCAAAAACATCACTTTAGCGCATAAACACAACCTGATATCGTGCCTCGGCTCCGATGCGGAGTGCGCGGCCGTGCGCGCGAATAGCTGCCTGCAGCCTGAGACAGGACTTATATGTACGTATACGACGAGTACGACCAGCGGATCATCGAGGACCGCGTCAAGCAGTTCCGGGATCAGACCCGCCGCTACCTGGCCGGTGAGCTGAGCGAAGAAGAATTCCGCCCTCTGCGTCTGCAGAACGGCCTTTATATCCAGCGTTTCGCCCCGATGCTGCGGGTCGCCGTGCCGTACGGCCAGCTCAACGCCCGCCAGGTCCGCGTGCTGGCCAGGATCGCCCGCGACTACGACAAGGGCTACGCCCACATCAGTACCCGCCAGAACGTGCAGTACAACTGGCCGGCGCTGGAAGACATCCCGGATATCCTGGCAGAGCTCGCCACCGTGCAGATGCACGCGATCCAGACCAGCGGCAACTGCCTGCGCAACACCACCACCGACCAGTTCGCCGGCGTTGCCGCCGACGAAGTGATCGACCCGCGCCCATGGTGCGAGATCGTCCGCCAATGGACCACCTTCCACCCGGAATTCGCCTACCTGCCGCGCAAGTTCAAGATCGCCATCAACGGCTCGAAGGAAGACCGCGCGGCCATCGAAGTGCACGACATCGGCCTGGAGCCTGTGTACAACGAGGCCGGCGAGCTGGGCTTCCGCGTCCTGGTCGGCGGCGGCCTGGGCCGTACCCCGGTGGTGGGCTCGTTCATCAATGAATTCCTGCCCTGGCAGGACCTGATCAGCTACCTCGATGCCATCCTGCGCGTGTACAACCGTTACGGCCGTCGTGACAACAAGTACAAGGCGCGGATCAAGATCCTGGTCAAGGCCCTGACCCCGGAAGTGTTCGCCGAGAAGGTCGAGGCCGAAATGGTCCACCTGCGCGGCGGCCCGACCACCCTCACCGAAGCGGAACTGCAGCGCGTCTCGCGCCACTTCGTCGACCCGGCCTACCTGGCCCTCGACAACGTCGACTACGCCCCGCTGGACCAGGACTACCCTGGCTTCGCCCGCTGGCGCGCGCGCAACACCCGCGCCCACAAGAAGCCTGGCTACGTCGCCGTCACCCTGTCGCTCAAGCCTACCGGCGTCGCCCCGGGGGACATCAGCGACAAGCAGCTCGACGCCGTGGCCGACCTGGCCGAGCGTTACAGCTTCGGCTTCCTGCGCACTTCCCACGAGCAGAACATCATCCTTGCCGACGTCGAGCAGCGCCAGCTGCACGCCCTGTGGCTGGAGTTGCGCGAGCTGGGCTTCGCCACCCCGAACGTGGGCCTTCTGACCGACATCATCTGCTGCCCGGGCGGCGACTACTGCTCCCTGGCCAACGCCAAGTCGATTCCGATCGCCGAATCCATCCAGCGCCGCTTCGACGATCTGGACTACCTGTTCGACATCGGCGAAATCGACCTGAACATCTCCGGTTGCATGAACGCCTGCGGCCACCACCACGTCGGCCACATCGGCATCCTTGGCGTGGACAAGAAGGGCGAGGAGTTCTACCAGGTTTCCCTGGGCGGCAATGCCGCGCGCGATGCGAGCCTGGGCAAGATCCTCGGCCCGTCCTTCGCCCAGGACGAAATGGCCGACGTGATCGAGAAGCTGATCGACGTGTACGTGGAACAGCGTACCGAGGAAGAACGCTTCATCGACACCTACCAGCGCATCGGTATCGACCCTTTCAAGGAACGCGTCTATGCAGCGAATCATTAAGAACAACCAACTGGTCGACGAAACCTGGCACCTTCTGCCCAAGCAAACGTCGTTCGACGAGTTGACCAACTGCGACGACTACATCGTCCCGCTGCAGATGTGGCGTGACCATGCCCACGCGCTCAAGGCCCGAGACGGCGGCCTGGGCGTGTGGCTGGACAGCGACGAGGAAGCCGAGGAAATCGGTGACGACGTGCAGCACTTCCAGGTCATCGCCCTGAATTTCCCGGCATTCACCGACGGGCGCAACTACTCCAATGCGCGCCTGCTGCGTGACCGCTACAAGTTCAAGGGCGAGCTGCGCGCCATCGGCGACGTGCTGCGCGACCAGTTGTTCTACATGGCCCGCTGCGGCTTCGACGCCTTCGCCATCCGTGCCGACAAGGACCCGGAAGACGCGCTGCAAGGCCTGAAGGACTTCTCGGTGACCTACCAGGGCGCCACGGACGAGCCGCTGCCGCTGTTCCGTCGTCGCTGATCGCCACCCGCTGCATCGACCGGCCCGCCCTCAGGCGGGCCGTGTCGTTTCTGCATCGTGCAGACCCATTGCACAGGTTTCACTCACGAGCCACGGCATCATTCGTGACTCCAGCTCAAATGACCTTGACCCCTCGGCGTCTTAATCAATCCACGACAAACCCGCACACTGCTCTCAATTCGACCGATTCCATCCCTCAGGGCCCTGGATTCGATCCCTGTCATACTCACCAGGAGCAGATCAATGAGCATCCCTTCCTTCGGCCTCGGCACTTTCCGCCTCACCGGCCAGGCCGTCATCGACTCGGTCAAGTCCGCGCTCGAGCTGGGCTACCGCGTTATCGACACGGCGCAGATCTACGGCAACGAAGCCGACATTGGGCAAGCCATCGCCCAGAGCGGCGTGCCACGTAGCGAACTGTTCATCACCACCAAGATCTGGGTCGACAACTATGCGGCCGACAAACTGATCCCGAGCCTGCGCGAAAGCCTGGCCAAGCTGCGCACCGACCATGTCGACCTGCTGCTGATCCACTGGCCGGCCCCGGGCAATGGCGTCGAACTTGGCGAGTACATGAGTGCACTGGCCGAAGCCAAGCAGCAAGGCCTGACCCGCCAGATCGGCGTATCCAACTTCAACATCGAGCTGACCCGCCAGGCCATCGAGGTGGTCGGCAAAGGCGAGATCGCCACCAACCAGATCGAACTCAGCCCGTACCTGCAGAATGCCAAGCTGACCGACTTCCTGAAGACGCAAGGCATCACGGTGACGTCCTATATGACCCTGGCGTACGGCAAGGTGCTCAAAGACCCCGTGCTGGCACAAATCGCCGCCAAGCACAAAGCCACCGTGGCGCAAGTCGCCCTGGCCTGGGCGATGCAGCTGGGCTATGCAGTCATCCCCTCCTCCACCAAGCCCGAGAACCTGGCCAGCAACCTGCTCGCCCGCGACCTGCGCCTGGACGACGAAGACATGGCACGTATCGCCACCCTCGAGCGCAATGGCCGCGAAGTCAGCCCTGACGGCCTGGCGCCGGCCTGGGACTGATCCCATAAGCAACCTGGGGCCGCTTCGCGCCCCATCGCGGCACAAGGCCGCTCCTACATCGGGCCGCGGTACCTGTAACCCCGCGCGTTCACCTCGCGTGCGCGACACTGCCGATATCAGGCAGCAACCGGTCCCGACTGTTGGCCAGGTGCAGCCAGATGGCGGCCCTCGCGGCATCGGGGTCTTGCCGGCGAATCGCATTGAGGATCGCCTCGTGCTCCAGGTTGGCAAGATAGGCATGCCGGGCCAGGTTGGCGCCGGCTCGTTCGGCCGGATCGATGCGATCGCGCGGGATCATCGCCCGTCCCAGCTGGTTCATCACCTCGGTGAAGTAGACATTTCCCGTGGCCTCGGCGATCAACAGGTGAAAACGCCGGTCGGCCTCGATGCAGCTGTCGCCCGCGGCCGCCAGGTCCTGGTAGTCATCCAGCGCCTGACGCATGCGCCGCATCTGCTCATCGGTACGGCGCAACGCCGCCAAGGCGGCGGCCTGGCCTTCGATGCCGATCCTCAACTCCAGCACCTGGCGCACTCCCACAGCGGTCTCGATTCCCAGGTGCAGGCCTGCCTGGCGCTGCCGCTCGAGGACGAAGGTCCCCACGCCATGGCGCGTCTCCACCAGGCCTGAGGCCTGCAGCTTGGACAGCGCCTCGCGTACCACCGTACGACTGACACCCTGCTCACGCACGATGCTGCTTTCCGAAGGCAGCTTGTCGCCCGGCCTGAAGGTGCCCAGGAGGATGCGTTGGGTTAAGTCGGAAACCAAGTCATGGGCGCGCGTATGGCTGCGCTTGCGTGGCTGTGATGCCATGTGTATCTCCGCACGAGGGAATGTCGATAGTGCGAAGTCTAACAAGTCAACTTGTATGACAACAGTGTATTTCTGGTTCTAACTGGTCTTTTTGCAGCGCTTATAAAATTACCAGTTAAGCGAATATAGCCACATAATTGGCGTAATTATCTCCTTTCTGTCAGTTGTATTTTGATTTTTTCCGTAAAAATTCTACTTGTCGTACAACAAGGTCCGCTCCTATGATTGACCTCGACATGTCATACAAGCCATTCAAATCCAACCCCGCACAAAAACAACTAGTGGGAGATCGGTCATGCA
Organism: Pseudomonas sp. NY15372; assembly: GCF_048068215.1. Classification (NCBI taxonomy): domain Bacteria; kingdom Pseudomonadati; phylum Pseudomonadota; class Gammaproteobacteria; order Pseudomonadales; family Pseudomonadaceae; genus Pseudomonas; species Pseudomonas sp. NY15372. The sequence goes on along the minus strand of NZ_JBLUPY010000001.1, from coordinate 203,131 downwards.
CCAGCTCGTAGAGCCGGCCGCCGAGGACGACGTTCTCGGCCGTGCGGTAGCCAAGGTCAAGCGCCATGTGCTGCCCCTGTTCGTCATCATGTTCATCGTCAACTACATCGACCGGGTGAACATCGGCTTCGTCCGCCCACACATCGAAAGTGACCTGGGAATCGGCGCGGCGGCCTATGGTCTGGGTGCCGGCCTGTTCTTCATCGGCTACGCCTTGTTCGAAGTGCCGTCCAACATCCTGCTGCAGCGGGTCGGCGCACGCCTGTGGCTGACCCGCATCATGCTGACCTGGGGTCTGGTGGCCAGCGCCACCGCCTTCATGCAGAACGAAACCCAGTTCTACATCCTGCGCTTCTTGCTGGGGGTCGCCGAGGCCGGCTTCTTCCCTGGCGTCATCTATTACTTCACGCGCTGGCTGCCGGCAGGTGAACGCGGCAAGGCCATCGCCATCTTCCTCAGTGGCTCGGCCGCCGCGTCGCTGATCTCCGGTCCACTGGCCGGTGCCTTGATGCAAATCCAAGGCCTTGGTCTGCACGGTTGGCAATGGATGCTGTTCATCGAAGGCATGGTCTCGGTGTTGCTGTGCTTTGCCGTATGGTTCTGGCTGGATTCCACCCCTGCCGATGCGAAATGGCTGAGCACCGAGGAAAAGCACGCGCTCACACAGGCCATCGAACGCGAGCAACAGGAGCGCGAAGCCATGAGCGGCCCACGGCCGTCGCTGTGGAACCTGCTGCGTGACCGCCAGATCGTGCTGTTCTGCGTGATCTACTTCTGCATCCAGCTGACCATCTACGCCGCCACCTTCTGGCTGCCGAGCATCATCAAGGCCATGGGTGGCCTGAGCGACATGCAGGTGGGGCTTCTCAATTCGATCCCCTGGCTGATCGCGATCATCGCCATGTACGCCTTCGCCGCCATGGCCGCGCGCTGGAAGTTCCAGCAAGCCTGGGTCGCAGCAGCGTTGCTGATCGCAGGCCTCGGCATGTTCCTGTCCACCACCGCCGGACCGGTATTCGCCTTCATCGCCGTGTGCTTTGCCGCCATCGGTTTCAAGTCGGCCTCCTCGCTGTTCTGGCCGATCCCGCAGGCCTACCTGGATGCCCGCATCGCCGCAGCAGTGATCGCCCTGATCAACTCCCTGGGCAACCTCGGCGGGTTCGTTGCACCGGCCACCTTCGGCGCCCTGGAACAGCAGACCGGCTCGATCCAAGGAGGTCTCTATGCCCTGGCGGCGACGTCGATCCTGGCAGCGATCCTGGTCTTCTTCGTACGGACCCGCCCTAAAAGCGCAGACGCCCCCAACTCCCACTCGGCCCTGAGCCAAAGCCACTGAAACCTGCAGGTACGCTTAGATGAACATCCAGACTTCCCCGCATCACGCCACACAGTCGCTCGACAAGGGCACGCCGGTGGTCACCGAGCTGCGCGTCATCCCGGTGGCTGGCCATGACAGCATGCTGCTCAACCTCAGCGGCGCCCACGGGCCGTACTTCACCCGCAACGTGGTGGTGCTGCGCGACAGCGCCGGCAACACCGGCCTGGGTGAAGTGCCCGGCGGCGAACGCATCCGCCAGACCCTCGAAGACGCCCGCGCCCTGGTGATCGGCCAGCCTATCGGCCACTACCAGCGCGTGCTCAACGCCATGCGCCAGACGTTCGCCAGCCGCGACGCCGCCGGCCGTGGCCTGCAGACCTTCGACCTGCGCATCACGGTGCACGCCGTGACGGCCATGGAGTCGGCCTTGCTCGACCTGCTCGGCCAACACCTGGGCGTGCCCATGGCCGCCCTGCTCGGCGAAGGCCAGCAGCGCGATGCCGTGAAGATGCTCGGCTACCTTTTCTATATCGGCGATCGCAACGACACCACCTTGGCCTACCGCAGCGAACCAGATGCCGACAATGAATGGTTCGCCGTGCGCCACGAACGCGCCTTGACGCCCGAGGCCGTGGTTCGCCTGGCCGAGGCCGCCCACGCCCGCTACGGTTTCAGCGACTTCAAGCTCAAGGGCGGCGTACTGCGCGGCGAGGAGGAAATGGAAGCGGTGACCGCCCTGGCCGAACGCTTCCCCGACGCACGCATCACCCTGGACCCCAATGGCGCCTGGTCACTCAAGCAGGCCATTGCCCTGTGCCGTGACAAGCATCAGGTGCTGGCGTACGCCGAGGATCCGTGCGGCGCCGAGAATGGCTACTCAGGCCGCGAAGTGATGGCCGAGTTCCGCCGCGCCACCGGCCTGCCCACCGCCACCAACATGATCGCCACGGACTGGCGTGAGATGGGCCACGCCTTCCAGTTGCAATCGGTGGACATTCCCCTGGCCGACCCGCACTTCTGGACGCTGCAGGGCTCGGTACGGGTCGCCCAGATGTGCCATGACTGGGGCCTGACCTGGGGTTCGCATTCGAACAACCACTTCGACATCTCGCTGGCGATGTTCACCCAGGTGGCCGCTGCCGCTCCAGGTGACATCACCGCCATCGATACCCACTGGATCTGGCAAGACGGCCAACGCCTGACCCGTGAGCCACTGAAGATCGTCGATGGTTTCGTCAAGGTGCCACAGCGTCCGGGGCTGGGCATCGAACTGGATGAAGACCAGTTGGCCAAGGCCCATGAATGCTATCGCCAGATGGGCCTGGGCGCGCGCGACGACAGCGTCGCCATGCAGTTCCTCATCCCCGGCTGGACCTTCGACAACAAGCGCCCCTGCCTGGTGCGCTGAGCCTGTCCCAGCTGCCCGGCCAACAGCCGGGCAGCCTTTCCATGCCAGCTTTCACGGCACGTCCCGGGCGTAGCTGCGCCCCTGCCCTGAACCCTTCTGGGCCTGAACGGGCAATATCCCTGTCACAACACTTCGAACAATCCCGCAGCCCCCATCCCGCCGCCCACGCACATCGTCACCACGACGAACTTGACCCCGCGCCGCTTTCCTTCCAGCAGTGCATGCCCCACCATCCGCGCCCCACTCATGCCATAGGGATGCCCAATGGCGATGGCGCCGCCGTTGACGTTCAACTTCGCCGGGTCGATCCCCAAGCGCTGGGCGCAGTACAAGACCTGACAGGCAAAAGCTTCATTGAGCTCCCACAAGCCAATATCGTCCACCGTGAGGCCGTGTTGGCGGAGCAGCTTGGGCACCGCCAGCACAGGCCCGATCCCCATTTCCTCCGGCGCCAGCCCTGCCACTGCAATCCCGCGATAAAGACCCAATGGCGCCTGCGCCCGGCGCGCAGCGGCAGCGCCCTCCATCAATACACAGGCGCTGGCACCATCGGAAAGCTGGCTGGCGTTGCCGGCCGTCACGCAGCCGCCTTCGAGTACCGGCTTGAGGGCCTGTAGGTCAGCGAACGTAGTGGTGGGCCTGTTACCTTCATCCCGTGCAAGGCACACGTCCTGATAGCTGACCGCCCCGCTCGCTTTGTCGACCACCTTGCAGCGCGTGGTGACCGGCACGATTTCCTCATCGAACAGGCCAGCCACCTGGGCAGCCGATGTTCGCTGCTGGGATTGCACGGCATAGGCATCCTGCGCATCGCGGCTGATGCCATAACGGCGTGCGACAAGCTCGGCGGTCTGCAGCATGGGCATGTAGGCATGTTCGCTCATGCGCAATACATTGCCATCCTGGGCTTGGCTCGCCAGTCGATTGTGGGCCTCCTGGACCAGGCTGATCTGCTCCTGCCCCGCACCAATGACCACTTCCATGCCATCGACCATGATCTGCTTGGCAGCGATGGCGATGGCCATCAAACCCGACGCACATTGACGGTCGATGGTCTGCCCGCTCACCGACACCGGCAAGCCCGCCGCCAGGGCCGAAAGGCGCGCCGGGTTGATCGCAGCGGTACCGCTCTGCATCGCGGTGCCCAGCACCAGGTCCTCGATCTGCTGGGCTTCGATACCAGCCCGCTCGACGGCGGCACGGATGGCGATGGCAGTCATGCTGGGTGTCTTGAGGGTATTGAATGCGCCTCGCATGGCCTTGGCGATCGGTGTGCGAGCAGTTGAAACGATAACCGCATCTTTCATGGTTCGGCTTCCTCGTGAAATAAGCATCAATCCTGCAGCAGATCGCTCAATACCTGGCGTAAACGGCTGGGTATCGGCGTGGGGCGACGGCTATCGCGGTCGACGAAGACATGCACGAAATTGCCGGTGGCACAGGCTTGCTCATGCGCCTCGCGGAACACCGCAAGCTGGTAATGCACCGAGCTGTTACCCAACCGGCTGATCGCCAGGCCGACCTCGATGGACTGGGGGAACGCGACCGAGGCGTGGTATTGGCAGTTGGAGCTGACCACCAGGGCAATCACCGGCCCGGCGTGGATGTCCAGGCCTGCATGCTCGACCAGCAGGCGGTTCACCGCACTGTCGAAGAAACCGTAATAAATAACGTTGTTCACATGGCCATAGACGTCGTTGTCGTGCCAACGGGTGGTGATGGTGGTGAAGTGCCGATAGCGCTGACGCTGCCTGGTTTCATCCATCAGTAAGCCGCCTCGTAGATGGTCAGAGCATCGGCGGCGGTGACTTCACGTGGGTTATTCACCAGCAGCCGTTGTTGGCGCATGGCATCCTCGGCCAATTGACCGAGGCTGTGCCTGGGGACCGCGACATCCCGCAAGCGCCCGGGCAGCCCGCACCGTGGCCCAAGCTCAGCCAGCTCCGCGACGAACTGCTCGCTCTGACAATGGCGGTCACCAGCACGCAGGCGTTCCCCCAACAGGGCCGGCGCCAACTCGGCATAGTCAGCTGCCGCCACCGGCAAGTTGAAACGCAGCACATGTGGCAGTACCAAGGCATTGGACAGACCATGGGGAATATGGAAATGCCCGCCCAGCGGGTAGGCCAACGCGTGCACGGCTGCCACCGGTGCATTGGCGAACGCCTGCCCGGCCAGGCAGGCCCCCAGCAGCATGGCCTGACGCGCCTGAAGGTTACCGCCGTTGTACACCGCCTGGTCGAGATTGCTAGCCAACAACCGCAGCGCCTCACGGGCCAGCAGGCTGGACAGCGGGTTGCGCTTGAGCTTGCTGGTGTAGGCCTCGATCGCATGGACCATGGCGTCGATCCCCGTCGCCGCCGTTACGGCGGCGGGCAGGCCCAAGGTGCAGTCGGCATCGAGCAACGCCAGGTCCGGCAACAGCAACGGCGAAACCACGCCCATCTTGACATTGCCAGCGGTGGTCACGATGGCGATCGGTGTCACCTCCGAGCCAGTACCGGCTGTGGTGGGTATTTGTATCAGCGGCAAGCGTTGGCCCTTGGCCTGATCGACACCGTACAGCGCTTCGAGCGGCTGACGGCTCTCGGGATGCGCCAGCAGGGCGACCAGCTTGGCGACATCCATGGAGCTGCCGCCGCCGAAGCCAACGATCAGGTCGGCACCGATATGCCGTGCACGCTTCACCGCGGCGAGCACGCAAGCCTGGCCGGGGTCGGCCGCGACTTCCGTGAAAATCGCTACACCCACCTGCGCGGCCGTGAAGCCAGGCAACAGGTCGTCGAGCATGCCCAGGCGGGCAATGCCCGGGTCGGTGACGATCAGCACGCGGCGCGCGCCGCGCTCACGGCACAGGCTGGCCAGACGTCGCACGGCCCCGGCCTCGCTGAGAATCTGGCCAGCGGTAGCAAAACTGAACGGCTGCATGTCGGTTGCTCCTTGTTCCAGTAGAGGCAGGGGTGCTCAGAAAGCGAAATCGCTCTCGGGGATCGTCATCAGGCAGCCCGCGCCGCCCAACAACGCTTCTCGGTGGGCAGTGGCACGAGGCAATATCCGGCGCCAATAGAACTCGGCAGCCTGCAGCTTGGCCTGGTAGAACGCAGCTTCGTCGCTACCCTGCGTCAACGCGGTATCGGCATGCCTGGCCGCTTGCAGCCAGAAGGCCGCCAGCAGGACGTAGCCCGAGTAGGCGAGGAAGTCCACCGAGACGGCGCCGATTTCCTCGGGGTCGTGCTGGCAGCGTTCGATGACGCGCTCGCCCAGCACACGCCATTCATCGAGGCGCTGGCTGACTGCGGCGCCCATGGCCTGCAACGAGGCCTGGGCTCCCGCTGCATCGGCGTGCAGGGCAAGCTCGTCGATCAACCCGTTGAGCTCGGCACCGCCATCACCGATCAGTTTGCGCCGCACCAGGTCCAGTGCCTGGATACCGTTGGTGCCTTCATAGAGTTGGGTGATGCGACTGTCGCGCATCAACTGCTCCATGCCCCACTCACGGATATACCCGTGCCCGCCATGTATCTGTACACCCAGGCTTGCCACTTCCTGGCCGACATCGGTGAAGAATGCCTTGACGACAGGAATGAGCAAGGCAGCACGGCGACCGGCCTGGTGGCGCTCATGGGGGTGCGGCGCACCCTGTTCCAGGTCCAACTGGCGTGCGGTATAGGTTGCCAACATGCGGCAACCTTCGGTCAGCGTCTTCTGGGTCAGCAGCATGCGCCGCACATCGGGGTGGACAATGATCGGATCAGCAGCCTTTTCAGGCGCCACGGCACCGCTCAGCGATCGCGATTGCAAACGCTCGCGCGCGTAGGCCAAGCCTCCCTGGAAGGCCGCTTCGGCGATACCAAGACCCTGCAGGCCAACCTGGAAACGCGCATCGTTCATCATCGTGAACATGCAGGCCAACCCTTGGTTGGCTTCCCCCACCAACCAGCCTTGGGCACCGTCGAAATTCATCACACAGGTCGAAGCGCCCTTGATGCCCATCTTGTGCTCAAGAGCACCGCAACCCAGGGCATTGCCAAGGCCAGTGTCGGGCAAGACCTTGGGCACCAGGAACAGGCTTATGCCCTTCACCCCGGCCGGCGCATCGGGCAGGCGGGCCAGGACCAGATGGACGATGTTGTCCGTCAGGTCCTGGTCGCCGCCGCTGATGAAAATCTTGCTGCCGATGATGCTGTAACTGCCATCGGCCCGTGGCTCTGCCCGGGTGCGCAACAAAGCCAGATCGGTGCCGGCCTGGGGTTCGGTCAGACACATGGTGCCGGTCCATTCACCGCTGACCAGCTTGCCCAACCATGTGTGCTTCAGTGCTTCGCTGCCATGGCGATGCAACGCCAACACAGCGCCTTCGGTCAGCCCCGAATAGATGCGAAAGGACAGCGACGCGGCCATCAGCATCTCGTGGAAGCAGGCCGCGACCATCTGCGGCAAGGCCTGGCCACCGTATGCTTGTGGCCCGGTCATGCCCGCCCAGCCGTTATCCACGTATTGTCGGTAGGCTTCCCGGAAGCCATCCGGCGTGCGGACCTGGCCGTCCTGCAGGCTGCACCCTTGCTCGTCGCTGTCGCGATTGAGCGGGGCGACCACCTCACCGGCAAAACGCGCGGCCTCTTCCAGCACGTCATCGAGGGTATCGCGATCCAGCCCGGTGCCCAGGAATTGGCAGTGCTGGGTGACATCGAACAGTTCGTGCAGCACGAAACGCATCTCGCGCAAAGGCGCCCGATAATTCATACCCGGCCCTCCTGCACATCGGCCAAGCGCTTGCCACCGGCCACCAACGGGTAGAACAACGCCGCGGGTCGCCAATGCTCGCCCAACACACCTTGCAAGCGCTCCAGGCGCCCGAGGATACTCGCGACACCTTGCGCATCCGCCCAGCTCATCGGCCCGCCGGCCTGGGCGGGGAACCCGTAGCCATTGAGCCAGACCTGGTCGATGTCATTGGCGTTGGTGGCGATGGTTTCCTCGAGGATCTTCGCCCCCTCGTTGACCAGCGCCAACAGGCAGCGCTCCAGAATCTCCTGCTCATCGATGTCTCGGCGGCGGTAGCCGAGCTCGTGTGAAACCTTGAGCACCAAGGCATCGACCTGAGGATCGTGTTCGGCCTCGCGGCTGCCGGGGGCATAACGGTAATAACCTTTCCCGGCTTTCTGGCCCAGACGGCCAAGCGCGCACAGTGCGTTGTCCACCTGCACCAACGGCGACTCCATGCCCTGCCCTGCCAGTTGGCGAGCACGCCACTCAAGGTCGATGCCGACCACGTCGTACATCCGGAACGGTCCCATGGCGAAGCCGAACCTCTGAAGGGCTTCATCGATCTGGTGCGCCAAGGCGCCTTCAAGCAGCAACTTGCGCGCTTCGGCGACATAGGTGCGCAACATACGGTTGCCGATGAAACCCGGGCAATTGCCCGCTACCACCGCCACCTTGCCAAGGCGTGCTGCCAGTGCCTGGCTCACCTCCAGCACCTCGTTGGCGGTCTGTTCGCCACGCACGATTTCCAGCAGTTTCATGACGTGCGCCGGGCTGAAGAAATGCAGCCCAAGCACCTGGGAAGCGCGGGCCGTGACGGCAGCGATGGCGTCGATGTCCAGCGCCGATGTATTGCTGGCCAGAATCGCCTGTGGCTTGAGATGAGCGTCCAGCGCGCGGAAGATCTCCTGTTTGAGCGCAAGGCTCTCGTACACGGCCTCGATCACCAGGTCGGCGTGGGACAAGGCTGCGTAACCGTCTACTGCCTGCACCCGTGCAAGGTTGGCATCGGCCTGGGCCTGGGTGATGCGCTGGCGGTCGACCTGCCGAGCCCAAGTCTGGCTGACCATCGCCAGGCCAGCCTCCAGTGTCGCAGCATTGCTTTCCAGCCACAGCACGGGCAGCCCCGCACTGGCGAGGCTGACGACGATGCCGCGACCCATGGTGCCAGCACCGATTACGGCGACTTGCTGGATGTCGAAGGGGGTACTCACGCGCGCTGCTCCTGCTGCTCAAAGGGACAGCCGTCACCCTATGCAGGTCGTAAGTATTTTTGAAATTTCATTTTCATATGCCATATATTTTCCATATGAATAATATGAACTTCGATCTGAACCTGCTTCGTATCTTCGACATGTTGCTGCGTGAGCAGAATGTGTCGCGCGCGGCCGAGCGCCTGGCGCTGACCCAGCCTACGGTGAGCAACGCTCTGGCCCGCCTGCGCACGCTGCTGGGCGACCCGCTGTTGGTGCGCGTCGGCCGGCGTATGCGCCCGACACCTCGGGCATTGGCGTTGGAAGCACCGATACGGGCAGCCCTGCAGCAGATCGAACAAACGCTCTCGACCGCGGAGGCGTTCGACCCCTTGCGCAGCCACCAGCAGTTGCGCATCGCCCTCACGGACTTCGTCGAGCAGTTGTGCATGCCCACATTGCTCGCCCGTCTGCAGACGCTGGCACCGCATGTGCGCATCGACGTCCTGCACCTGGCTCCACACCTGCCGGCCGAAGCGCTGGATCGAGGTGAACTGGATCTGGTATTGGGCCGCTTCGACGAAGTGCCGGCCCGTTTCAGCCGCCACCATTGGCGCAGCGAGACCTTGCAAGTGGCGGTACGCCAGGCACATCCGATGCTCGACGGGCCCCTTGACCTCGAGCGCTTCCTTGACCTGCGCCACCTATGGGTGCATGGCGGCCAGACGCGTGGCATGGTTGACCAATGGCTGGCCGAACAGGGCCTGGCCCGGCGGATCGTCTATACCACGCCCAACTATCTGCAAGCCGCGCACCTGGCGGCCAGCACCGACCTTTGCGTCGTGCTGCCGACCCAACTGGCACGGCAGTTCGCCACGCTGTTGCCCTTGGCGTTGTATGACTTACCGTTCGCGCTGGAGCCTTTCGCCCTCGAGCTGGTCCACCTCACCCACCGTCAGCATGACCCGGCCCTGGCCTGGCTGGTGGAGCAGATCCTTGCGATCGCACCGGGCTGATCCATCGCAAAGCACGATGGTCGCCATGCCGCTCTGGTATTGGCTGTGGCTTGATCGGCTCCCTACAGTGGGACGCCGCCCGGGTCGACGAACCGGGTGACGACGGTCACTCCAACAAGAAAAAGGACTCCCCGATGCGCCTCCCTCCGTCTTTGCTTGCGCTTGCCCTGATGACACCGCTGGCAAGCTTCGCCACCACGCCCGCCAAGGATGCCACGGCCTTTACTTTGCAGAACAACCAGCAGTGGTTGCAGCGCTTGCCGTTCGCCGACCGGGGAGACTTCGAGTCCGCCGAACGCGGCCTGGTGGAGCGCTATGACGGCGTCATCGGCAATGCCGAAGGCAAGACGGTCTGGGATATGGGCCAGTACGCGTTCCTGAACCCGGGCGCTGCGCCCGCGACCGTCAACCCCAGCCTGTGGCGCATGGCCCAGCTCAATCGCATCGCCGGCTTGTTCCAGGTCACCGAAGGCATCTACCAGATCCGCGGCCTGGATTTGGCCAACATGACCATCATCGAGGGCAACACCGGCCTGATCGTGCTCGATCCGCTGCTGTCGGTGGAGACCGCCAAGGCCGGCATGGCGCTGTACTTCAAGCACCGCCCGCGCAAGCCGGTCACGACCGTGATCTACACCCACCCGCACGTGGATCACTTCGGTGGTGTGCGCGGGGTGATCGACGAGGCGGACGTCAAGGCAGGCAAAGTCCAGGTGATCGCCCCACAAGGTTTCTTCGAGCATGCCATCGGCGAGAACGTCCTGGCGGGCCCGGCCATGAAGCGCCGCGCCCAATACATGTACGGCGCAGGGCTCCCGCGAGGCGAGCGCGGCCAGGTGGATGCAGGTCTGGGCAAGGGTGTACCGGCCAATGCCACGGTCAGCCTGATCGCCCCGACCCGGGAGATCAGCCAACCGCTGGAACACCTGACCCTCGACGGTGTCGAGGTCGAATTCCAGCTCACCCCCGGTACCGAGGCGCCGGCGGAGATGAACCTCTATTTCCCGCGCTTCAAGGCCCTGTGCATGGCCGAGAATGCCACCCATGTGCAGCACAATGTGCTCACCCTGCGCGGCGCTCTGGTGCGCGACCCAAAGATCTGGGCGCACTACCTGGACCAGTCACTGGTGCGCTATGGCGACAAGGCCGAGGTCGTCTTCGCCCAGCACCATTGGCCTACCTGGGGTGGTCCGGCCATCCGCGAATACCTGGCCGACCAGCGCGACATGTACGCCTTCATCGACAGCCAGACCCTGCGCCTGATCAACCAGGGCCTGACGCCCATGGAGATCGCCGACACATTGACCTCCTTGCCACCACGGCTGGCCGCCAAATGGTACAGCCGCGACTACTACGGCTCGCTCAGTCATAACGTGCGCGCCGTCTATCAGCGCTACATGGGCTTCTACGATGGCAACCCGGCGAACCTGAACCCCTTGCCCCCACAAGCGGCCGGAGCTCGCTATGTCGCGGCAATGGGCGGTAGCGAGCAGGTACTGCGTCAGGCGCGCAAGGCCTTCGGTGAGGGCGACTATCGCTGGGTTGCCCAGTTGACCAATCACCTGGTCTTCGCCGAGCCCGACAACAGCGAGGCCCGTGAACTCCAAGCCGACGCCCTGGAACAGTTGGGCTACCAGAGCGAGAATGCCACCTGGCGCAACGCTTACCTCAGCGGTGCCCAGGAGCTGCGTGGCGGCGTTGCCGCCACTACCGGTGGTCGTGGCAACGCCGATGACATGGTGCGCGCCCTGACGCCAACGCTGTTCTTCGATTATTTGGGGGTGCGTGTGAATGCCCTGAGCGCGGCGGACAATGACCTGACCATCAACTGGCGATTCACCGACCTGGACGAGGATTACGCCCTGACCCTGCGCAATGGCGTGCTCACTCACCGAGACCTGGCCCGACACGCCCAGGCAGATGTCGAAGTCACCATGAGCAAGGCCACGCTGGACCGGGTTGCGTTGAAGCAGACCGGTTTTCTCAAGGAGGCGACGCTGGGCGACATCACGATCAAAGGTGAGCGCCTGAAGTTCCTGCGCTTGATGGGTGGGCTGGAAGAAGCCGATGCCCGCTTCAACATAGTGACGCCCTGAATGCTGGCAGGCTGGCAGCCGACACGCTGCCAGCCCCTGTTCAAACGCCGCTCGCAAGCCCCCACAGCGCCGCCATCGCCAGCACGCAAACCGTCCCGCCGAGCCCCAGGATCATCCCTGGCACAGCGTGCGCGCATTCGCTCTCGAGCATCTGCAGCCCTTGCCGATACCGGCGCCCTTGCCTCCCTAGCAGCACCAGCACGGCCACCAGGGCCAGGCTCGCCAGCAGCGGTGCCTCGGCACGCCAGGCCAGGCAAACGATGATCGTCAACGCCAACGCGGTGCGTCGCCAGGCCAGCTCGGTTCGCTCGGCCTGCAAACCCGGGTCAGCCACCCCAGCACCACCAGAACATGCTGCCAGCCAACACGGCGGCCAATGCACTACCCATGGCCAATACCGGTACCAGCGCGGGCAAAGGTAGCGGCCGGCGCTGGCGCAGCGCCCGTTCCACCTGGAGCCAGCGCAGGCATGCACCGGCGCTCAGCAACAGGCTGAGCACCACAAGGCTCATCGCCATGGCTATTCTCAGACGGGGTTCGAAAGCCTGTGCGCCGAAGGCTTCGATGGCGACCCCACCCCCGAGCAAGGCCAACGCCGTGCGAATCCAGGCCAGGAAAGTGCGCTCGTTCGCCAGGGTGAAGCGGGGGTCGGGCGCTTCGCCACCGCCAAGCAAGATTTGCAACCCCATCGGACGCGGTTCATGGGAGGCCATCAGCGCACACCAAAGCTGCGCAAGGCACCAGGGGAAAAGAAAGACACACTGGTACGCAGGTTGAAGACGAAGGGTTGACGCTGCTCGTTGGTCAGCCCTGAGACATGGTAGCGACCACTTTTCAGGTCGTAGGTCACCTCCATGGCATTGACCACGGCCTCGCCAACGGGATGATAGAAGCTGTGGGCCTGGGATGTGCGCCAGAGCGTTCCATTGCGGTCGTACAGATCCGCCTCGAGGATCGCCCACGTATCTTCGTCGATGTAATACCGCCGCTTGGCATAGACATGTTGAGCTCCAGGCTTGAGGGTCGCCTCGACGACCCACACCCTGTGCAACTCGTAACGGGTGGGTTGCGGATTGACATGGCCAGGCTGGATCAGCTCACGGTAGCGCAGGCTCGGCGAGGCCAGGCGATAACTGTTGTACGGCACATGCAGTGCCTTCTTGCCCACCAGCGTCCAGTCGTAGCGGTCCGGCGCGCCGTTGAACATGTCGCGGCTGTCTGCCGTACGCAGGCCTGCCGTGCCTGGGCCGGTGGTGTCATAGGCCAGTGCCGGGGCCCGCCTCACCCGTCGCTGACTGGCGCTGTAGACCCAGGACAGGCGTGGCTCGGCCACTTGGTCGAGTGTCTCATGCACCACCATCGCGTCACCGGCGAGCCGGGACGGAGCGGTCATGCGATAGGTAAAGTAATAAAGGATGTTGTCCGCAGCCTTGCCCTGTAGGCTCTCGGGGCGGGCGAAATCCTGGCGGGCGCTCATCAGTACGAAGCGCCCGTTCTTCTGCGGAGTGACACTGTCGCAGACCAAGCTGTAGCTGGCGTTGCGGCTGCGGGTCAAATGGTTCCAGATCACCTCCAGACCGTTGCTGGGCTGGGGGAAGGCGATCACCCCACTGAACCCTTGCAACCCGTTACCGTCGTCGCTCAAGCGCACCCTACCTGCATTGTGCGCGGCGGAAACGGCGACCTCACGAGGTACCGCGACACTGCGGTGGGTGGGATACACCGGTAGATCGAGGCTGTCGGGAAAGCGCTTGAGCAAGGCGATCTGGCCGGCAGACAGCTGGTCCTGGTACTGCGGGTAGTTATGCGCCGTGATCCGGTAGAGGGGTTGTTCGTCGGCATAAGGATCCAGCGGCGTGCCGTTGCTTCCCAAGCGTTGCTGGGAGCTCGCCAGTCCGCCTTGCCAGGCGGGAATACGCCCGTCGGCGCTGGCGCCACGCTCGGCACCTACGGGGGTCAATTCTTCGGGCAGTTGGCCGGCCGCCTGCGCGCCCATCACCACCAGCATGCCAAGCATTACCATGCATGTTCTCATCGCTACCTCCTCAGAAGGTGATGCCCAGGCCGATCGAGACAAAGTCGCGATCGCCACGGGTGCCATAGTCGCCATCGATATAGTCGGTGTACGCCAGGCTCAGGCTATAGGTACTGGCCAACGTGGCATCCAGGCCGATGCTGATCGCCTTGGAGCCTTCACTGAATGCAGAACCTTCCACCGGCCCTGTGCCATGCACGTCATGGGACCAGGAGAGGTTCGGGCGCAGGTCGAAGCCTGCGATCAGGTTTGGATAGACCCAGGTCGCCCGCAGCCGATAGCCCCAGGAAAACGGCGTGAGAAAGCCTTCGTCATTACAGTGCTGCGGCGTCTTGGAGATGGCCTGGCAAACGCTGTTATCGGCCAGCTCGCCGCTATTGAACGTGCCGGATCGGCCGTAGCGCGGCCCGTAGCGGCCTTCCAGCCCACCGACATAGGTCGCACCCGCTTCGCCCACCAGGAACAGCTGACTGGCCCCCATCACCTGGTTGAAAGAATGCACCGCGCTGACTTGCAGCTGGGTCATTTCCTTGCGCCGATAGCCATCGAATGCAGCGCCTGCCTGGTCGGGTCGCAGCCCGTCGCCGACGAGAGGCGAACGCGCATCGACATTGAGCAGCGACTGGATGATGTCGGTGCCGTTCAGTTGCATCGGCATGTTCGGCCGATAGCTCAGTTCGCCTTGCAGTGCCGTGCCACTGCGCAGAGTGGTGGCGAACGACAGGCCATAGAGGCGGATATCCTCCGGATACTGCACCATGTACTGGGCCGTACCCAGCCGTAGCGCCCCCGCTAGCGATTGCCCTGACGAAGAATTCAGGAACGCACCACAACCGGCCGGCCCGATGCCCAGGTTGCCGCACAATTGCGACGCGAAGCCGGTATTGTTGAAATACGGGCTGCTAATGGTCCCCATGTACGGCGTTCGACTGTGGTAGTTGGCCGCATAGACGCCGAATTCGGTATCCAGCGCGCTCACGTACCAGCGCAGGGAGACGCCCCACTGGCCCGTATTGCGTGCATCCTGGTCACTGGCCCGGGGAATGCGGACGCCCTCTTCGGTCAGGTTGACCCCAAACGGCGTCAGCCCGGCCACGGCAGCAGCATTACCGAGCAACTTCGCCCCGACATCCAGGCCATCGCAGCCATCGGGCAAAAAGTCGTTATTGGAAAAATAGGTCCCACAGTTGTCCAGCTGGGTCTGTTCCCAATCCAACTGGTAGAACGCATCGAACGACAGCGCCTCGGTCAGGTTCTGGGTAACGTAGAACAGGTTCACCGGCACCAGCGCATCCTTCACCTCCGAACCAGGTCGACGCAAGGCCGAGAGGTTGAAAGGATTGATCACATTGAGGCCACCTTGGATGAAGGTACTTTCTCCCCAGTTCACCACCTGCTTGCCCAAGCGTACCGAGCCGGGTTGCCCCTGGATGTCATAGAGGTAGTAACCGAAGGCATCGAGCAACTGCGCGCCCGCGGTCTTGGCCGAACGCTTGCGATTATTGTCCTCGACGTTCTTGAAGCGTTGGTCGTGGTCACGCAGGGCCGTGTCGTACCAATAGGTTCCGCGCAGGAAAACACCGACGTTATCGTGCTTGAGCTCCAGATCATGAGTCCCTTTGAGCGGCGCCGAAAACACATCGCCCGAGCCGAAGTTCAAACGGCCATCGTCACTGTTGGCACTGGTATGCAGATCAGGATCGGGGTTTGACGTAGACAGGCTCACACCAAACGACAGCGAGGAATCGAACTGTCCCTCGACGTCTCCCCATTGGAATTGCATGGCATGGGATACGCAAAAAGGGAAACAACAAGACACTACAAATACAGACGGCCGGCAAAGACCGCGAATAAAGGGTGCCATCACTCCTGACCTCTTATTGTGTTTATTAGAGAGTGAGATGTTTTGCAGGCACGGGACTCGAACGGGAGCTTGAAACACCCAGAAGGCTCGCCCCAGAGCAGGTCACGCAGATAAACATCGGTTCAATGGGTTGGCCAGATATCCTCCGGATGCGGTATTAATGGATACTAAGTACGCTACCTGGGCACCACAAATAGCGTGTTCGGATAGTTGCCATATCACTTCGGCATAGCCAGAGACTGCCCATGACCTTGAAACAGCTGCGTTATCTCATTGCCATTGTCGAGGCTGGCAGTTTCTCCAATGCCGCACGTCGCGCGTTCATCGCTCAACCCGCCCTGAGCCGGCAGATCGGGTTGCTGGAGAACGAGCTGGAAATGCAATTGCTGGCGCGCCAGCACGACGGCATAGCGCTGACCGATGCCGGGCGCCAGTTGTACGAAGTCGCCCGGTCGGTGATCCAGAAGCTCGATTCGGTCAAAGACGAGCTCAAGTCCAGCCGGGGCAACCCCATGGGCCATGTGGCGATCTCCATTCCCGCCACCGCGTCGGCGTTGTTGCTGCCAGCGATCATTACCCATGGGCAGTCGAAATTTCCCGGCATCAAGCTGACGGTCTGGGATGGGCTCAGCCGCGAAGGTGGCCAGGCGATCGAGCTGGGCAAAGTGGATTTCGGTGTCGTGCCCAATGCCGAGGAACTCGACCATGTGATTGCCGAGCCGGTGTTTACCGAAGACCTTTACTGGGTAGGTACACCCGGGCATTGCGGCGACGCTTCGCCGATCACCCTGGCCGAGGCCGCGGCAACGCAACTGGTGATGCCACCCCGTGCCCTGCACCTGCGTCGACGGGTCGAGCAAGCAGCGATGGAGGCCGGCGTCGTCCTGGACTCCAGTTATGAGCAGCAGTCCGCGCCAGGGATCAGCAGCCTGGTACGCGCGGGCCTGGCGGCGACCATCAGCAACTGGCCTCCGCTGGTGGAACTGCTGGAGCCTACCTGCGCCCGTTTGATCGTGGAGCCACGCATCACCCGGACCATCTCACTGGCGCACTCGCAACACAAACCTCTGTCGTTCGCGGCTGCATGCATGCGTGACCTGGTCAGGGGCTTGCTGATCGAAGCCGTACGCAACGATCAGTGGAAAGGCAGCTTGATCGAACGCCAGGCCGAATACGAATCAGGCCTGGCGGTAGAGCCCTGACTGCCATGCAGTGGGCACTGCTGGCGCCTCGCGCTCAGGTATAGGGCTGGTCGACCCGTACCTGGATGCCTGGCTCTTTGCGATGCAACCGTCGTAGGGTCTTTTGCGGGTCCATCCAGAACAGCCCGACCAGACCCGCAATCACCAGAACCGCGCCACACACCAGAAACCCTTGCGCGTATCCTGCCGGGTGTTCGGCACCGGCCCCCTGCACCAGCAAGCCCGTCATTACCGGCGCGGCCATGCCGGCCAGCGAAGCGATGCCGTTGCCGATCGCCAACACCCCGCCACGTTGGGTACCTGGCGTGAATTCGGCAAGCATCGCAGGCCCCACCGAATACATCACCAGTGCCAGACCACCGCTCAAGGTCAGGCTGATGATCCGTACGGTGGTGGACAGCCCTGGCAGGAACAATGCCGCCGCCAATAACCCACTGACGATCAGGCAAACCGACACGAATGCGCCACGCGACCAACGCGACACCAACCCGCCACGCAGCAAGCGCTGCGACAGCCAGGCCATGAACAGGCTCAACGGCGTCGTCACCACCACGAACAGTACGAACATCTTACCGGTCATGATCGCGTCGATGCCCAGCCCAATCTCCAGGTAGCTCGGCACCCAAGTCAGGGTCAGCGCCAGCGACCAGTTGGCCGCGAAATGGCACAGGTAATTGCTCAGCACGGTGCGATCGCTGAGTAACCGCCCATATGGCACATGCTCATCGTCCACCTTCAGCTGGCCGGGGCGAATGCGGTCCAGTGTGCCCTCTCGCCCCAGCCATAACCACAACAGGCACCACACCGCACCGATCACCGCCAGGACGATGAAGTTCATGCGCCAACCATAATGCAGGCTGATCCAGGGAATCATCGCGCCGGCCACCAACAGCCCCAGGGCACTGCCGGTATGCAGGAGGGCGACCGGCAAGTTGCGCCGGTCATTGGCGAACCATTTGTACAAGGCATGGGTGGCCACCGGCGATGCCGGCCCTTCGCCGATGCCCAGCAATACCCGGCAGGCGACAATGGCCCAGAGCGAGCTGACGAACAGCATCGGCAATTGAATCAATGCCCAGAACACTCCCATGCCCAGCAGCAGGGTGCGCGTAGGGCGACGGTTGGCCATGAAACCGCCGATGACGGCAGAAACGGCGAATAGCCAGTGCAGGGCCCCTGCCACCAGGCCGAACTCGGTAGGTGTCAGACCCAGCTCCTTGGACATGGGCACTGCCACCAGGCCGATCACCACCTTGTCGAGGAAATTCACCAGCATCAAAAAAGCCAGCAATATCGCAATCATCCAGGCCGTGCCCGGGCGCGCGGAAGTATCAGTCATGATCGTCTCTCTTATTGTTCTGATCGAGATGTCCGGCCAGGTATGACCGGACCTACAAGGGGGCGCGCTAGTCAGGCATCAGTATTCCCTTGGCGATGGTATTGCGCTGGATCTCGCTGGTGCCGGTCAGGATACGCATCATACGCGTCGCACGGAAAATCCATTCCACCGGATGGCCACGCAACAGCCCGGCGCCCCCATGGATCTGAACGGCGCGATCAGCGATGCGGAATGCCGCTTCGGAAACGAACAGCTTGCACATCGAGGCCTGGGTGCGGATATCGCCACCTGCGTCATTCAGCGCCGCCGTGGCATAGACCATGCTGCGCGCTGCATGCAGCTCAGTGGCCATGTCGGCGATCATGTGACTGATCGACTGGAACATGGCGATCGGCTGGCCGAACTGTTTGCGCGTGCGGGCGTAGTCGACCGACAAGTTCAGCGCCAGCCCGGCCAACCCCAACAGCGTTGGACAATGCAGCAGGCGGTTGAGGGTAATCCGCCCCATCGCCAGCTTGAACCCTTGCCCCTCTTCGCCGATGCGGCTGGCCACCGGTACGCGGACGTCATCCAGCAAGATATCGCCATGCGCACCGCCGCCGGACATCACCGCGTAATCGCTTTCGACCCGCACCCCTGGCGCCTTGAGATCGACGAAGAAAGCAGAAATTCCCTGGGTGCCACGGCCCGGCCCGGTGACGGCCAGCAGCACGGCGACATCGGCATAAGGTGCGCCGGAGATGTATCGCTTGCTGCCGGTGAGCAGGTAATGGTCCCCGTCACGGCGCGCGACGGTCTTGATCGCCGAAGCATCGGAGCCCGCCTCGCTCTCGGTCAGCGCGAAGCATACGGCTTTTTCGGCGCGACACACCGGTTGCAGGAAGGACTCGACCTGCCAGGGGCTCGCCACTTTGAACAGGTGGCCGATGCGCGGCGGGCCGGACAATTCGCCGAGCACATGGGGTGCCAGCATCGAGCCGGTCAGCACCGTGGCCTCTTTGACCGCACACAGCTCGGATGCACTGAGCCCGGCACCGCCCAGCGCTTCAGGCAGCATGATGTTGTAGAAACCCTGTTCGCAGGAACGTTGCCAGACCTGCCTGAGCACCCCATAGGGGTGCGGTTCGGCCCAGCTCAACCCCTCACGTTGTTCCAGGGGTATGATCTCGTCACGGATGAAACCACCGATAGCCTCGATGATTTGGCTAGCCTTCTCGCTTGGCTGATACATGATGTGCTCCTCGAGTCAGATGCGGCGTTCGCTGTGTTGCCAGTACGCATCGCGGACCAGGCGGCGCACCACCTTGCCGTTGGGGTTCTTGGGCAGTTCGCTGACGAAGTCCACGGCACGAGGTTTCTTGAACCCGGCCAGGGTCTGTGCGCAGTGGTCGATGATGTCGCGCTCGCTGAGCACCATGCCAGGCTTGAGCACCACGACCGCCCGCACCGCCTCGCCCCACTGTTCGTCCGGCACGCCGACCACGGCGGCTTCGAATACCTGCGGCAAGCCGTACAGCACCTGCTCGACTTCGGTCGGGTAGATGTTGAAGCCACCGGAAATGATCATCTCCTTCTTGCGGTCGACGATGAACACGTAGCCCTGCTCATCGACCGTGGCCAGGTCGCCGCTGAGGTAATAGCCGTCGCGCATCACTTCGGCAGTGAGCTGCGGAGCACGCCAGTAGCCCTGCATGATGTCCGGGCCTTTGACGACGATTTCGCCTATCTCGCCTGGTCGCACGTCCTGGAAATCCTCATTGACGACCCGCAGGTCCGTCTCGAAATAGCAGCGGCCGCATGACGCCAGGCGACGAAAGTCACCGTCCTCGCACAAATGGTCCTGTTCGGTCAGCACCGTGACCAAGGAGCAGGTTTCGCCTGCGCCGTACCCCTGCGCCAGGATCGGCCCGAATACTTCGATGGCGCGCTTGACCAGCGCCGGGGCCATCGGCGCGGCTCCGTACATCACCAGCCGCAGGCTGCTCAGGTCGAAACGTTCGACCCCAGGGAAGTTCACCAGCCGATTGATCATCGCCGGCACAAGGAACAGCCGGGTGACACGCTCGCGCTGGATGGTTTCCAGCAACAGCTGGTCGTCATAGCGCTCCAGAAGCAGGTTGCAGGCACCCACCGCCAGCAACGGCATGAGCTGCATACCGCTGGCATGGGTAATGGGGCCGACGTGGGCCATCACATCGCCGGGCGCTGCGCGACGGGTGGGGCTGGCAATACTCTTGCGGATCAGCGCCTTGCGGTTGCCGACACTGAGCATCGCTGCCTTGAGCACGCCCGAACTTCCCGAGGTGTAGTGCAGCACGGCCAATGCGTCATCGTCAGGGTCACAGGCAATGGGCTCGGCGCTACCCTGACGCAGCAGTGCCGGGTAAGCGACATCACCGCCCTGCTCGCCCAACGCGACGATCAGGCGCAACGCCGGCACCGCCGCGCGTCGCTCGATGAGGGCCTGGGCGAAGGACGGTTCGGCGATCAGCGCGACACTGCACGAGTCGTTGAGAATCTGGATGACTTCGTCCAAGGACAGACGCGCGTTGACCGGCACCTTTACCATGCCGGTCTTGTAGAAAGCGATCTCCGCCTCCACCAGTTCGACCCGGTTGGCGGCAAGGATAGCGACGTGTTCGCCAGGGTTGATGCCCTGGGCCAGCAGCGCAGAGGCCAGTTGGTTGGTGCGCTGTTCGAGCTGGGCGAAGGTCAGGCGGGTGTCGCGATCGATCACGGCCAACCGCTCTGGCCAGTACCTTGCACTTCGACTGGTTATTTTTCCGAGGTTCACGTTGTTGTTCTCGTCGACAGTAAAGACCGAGTCGATGCTAAACAGCGTGGACGTGGAGCGAGTAATACCAGTTGTTGATGCGAGCTATAGCGGTTTTAGCTGGATGGTTGCACACGATGATGCCGGGCAAGCGTGGCCCATGCTTGCCTGAGACGCAGAGCATCTCGCCCCTCTACAAAGCGTTTGGCGTATCCACGTCGCGCAGCACACCCTCATCGTCCACCGCCACGGCGACACAATGAGCTGGGTTCGCCCGGACCACCCGACGAGCCCCTTCATCACCCACCAGCTTCATCAGCGCTGGCCAGAATACGCGACCGAACACCACTGGATGCCCCTGCCGCCCTGCATGCTGAGGCAATACGATGTTCGACGCCGAGGCCGCCTCGGCCAACCGACGCAGGGTCGCACAGCTGATCCATGGCATGTCCCCCAGCACGACCGCGACCGCCTGTGCAGAGCTGTCGCCCAAAGAGGCAACGCCTGCCGCCAGGCTGTGGCCCATGCCCAACGCAGCATCGGAGCTGTGCACCACCGAACAGCCTTGCGGCAGGCCCAGGTCCTGGGCGCACTCGCCATCACGCAGCACCACCCGCACTTCGTCGAACACCGCCAGGGCGTGCTCGACGCTTTGCCCTAGCACGCTGGTCCCTTCTGCCAGGGCGGCACGACGCTTGTCACTGCCAAAGCGCGCGCTGCACCCGGCCGCCAGGACCAGCGCAACGACCGTCACAGCGCCTCGCGGGCGATGCCGCTACGGGTACGCAGGATATCGGCGAGCACCGCCAAGGCGATTTCCGCTGGTGTCTTGCTGCCCAAGTTCAGCCCGATGGGCGCATGGATGCGGGCCAGCTGCCCCGCGTCCAGGCCACCGATGCGTTGGAGACGCTCACGGCGTTTGTCCGAAGTGGTGCGCGAGCCCATCACACCGATATAGAACGCCTCGGTGCGCACCGCCTCGAGCATCGCCAGGTCATCGATCTTCGGGTCATGGGTCAACGCCACCACCGCCGTATCGCCATGGCAGCCGCCATTGGCGATGAACACCGAAGGCAGCTCGCGGCGGACCTCGATGCCATCGAGTACCACGCCTTCGAGCACCTCGTCGCGGGGGTCGCAGAGGATGACCTCGAACCCCAGCCCCTTGCCGAACTCGGCGCAGAAATGCGCGACGCTGGAATACCCCGCCAGCAGCAGGCGCTGGGCCGCGCCCACCCGCAGGCGAACGGTGTCGGTGTCGTAGACCACCCTGGGGCCTTGGCTGTGATCGTCGTCGAGCCGGCGCTGGCCATTGCGCAGGTCCACGTGGCGAAGCAGCCGGCGCTGACCAAGCAGCGCCGACTCCAGCTCACGCAAATGCGCCTGAACCAGGCAATCGGCAGGCAGGTTCTCCACCAGCACATCCAGTACGCCACCGCAGGGCAGGCGGATGTTCGAACGTGTGTCGCTGCCATCGCCGTAGCGCACCACGGTGGCAGGCGCTGCGAACTCGCCTTCGGCGACCCGTGCGAGGAAATCTTCCTCGACACAACCACCGGACAGCGAACCTACCCACTGCCCGCGATCGTTGACCGCCAGCAGCGAGCCCGGCGCACGGGGCGCCGAGCCGTAGGTGAAGAGCACGCTGCACAACCAAACACGCTGGCCGGCGCCAGACCATTGCAAGGCCTGGCGCACCACTTGCAGGTCAAGATGCTGCACGGCTCACTCCGCGCTCAGGTGCGCAAGCTGCTGCGCACTGAGGTCGCCCGGCAAGCCACCCCAGGCTTCGCGCAGGTAGTTGACCAGGTCGGCGACCTGCTGGTCGTCGAGCTTGTCGGCAAAGCCCGGCATCGGCTGCATGCGCTCGAAGCCGGTGAACTGCTGCTCACGGATGCCTTCGAGAATCACCTTGGCCAGGTTGCGCGAGTCGGCCTGGCGCAGCACGGTATTGCCTTGCATGGCCACCGCGATGTGCGGCTTGCCCTCGCCTTCGACGCCGTGGCACCCGGCGCAGACGTTGAGGTACTGCTGGCGGCCACGCAGGGCGCTTTCGCCAAGCTTGTCCACCGGTACTGCTTGCACCACCTTGGCCGCTGGCGGCTGGTCGCCCAGCAGGTAGGTGGCCATCGCGGCCAGGTCGGCATCCTCCAGGTGCTGCGTACTGTGGTGCACCACCGGGAACATCTCGTTGAACATGCTGCCCTGGGCACTGATGCCGTGCTTGAGGAAGGTGGTCAGGTCCGGCTGGGTCCAGCCACGCTCGGCCAGGTCCTGGGCCAGCAGGCTGGGCGCCAGGTAGCCGCCGAGCAGGCCGCCGGTCAGGCGCTTGTCCTGCTCCAGGGCGCCGATGCTGTTACGCGGGGTATGGCACTCGCCACAGTGGCCAAGCACTTCCACCATGTACTGGCCGCGCTGCCAGGCCTCGCTCTTGCCCTCGGTGGGCTGCAGCTGGACGCTCTTGCCATACAGCATGTTCCACCCGGTAAGGCCCATGCGCACGTTGAACGGGAAGCTCAGGCTGGTTTCAGGTGCCGGCCGGTTGATCGGCGGCACCGTCATCAGGTAGGCATGGATCGCATCGGCGTCTTCACGCTTGAGCAAGTGGTAAGAGGTATAGGGCATGGCCGGGTACAGGTTGGCGCCGTCCTTGCGCTTGCCCTCGGTGAGGGCAGCGAAGAACTCGTCGCTGTTGTAGTCACCGACGCCGTACTGCTTGTCCGAGGTGATATTGGTGCCGTAGATGGTGCCGAACGGCGAATGGATCGGCAGGCCACCGGCGAACGGCGCCCCACCTTTGGCGGTGTGGCAGGCCATGCAGTCGGCCGCCCGAGCCAGGTACTCGCCGCGCTTGACCAGGGCTTCGTCAGCCGCCTGGGCACCGAGCGACAGAACCGCGCCCACGGCCAGGGCGAGGCCGGAAAGAACTCGCAGCATGCTCAACCCTCCTTGACCAGGCCGAGGTCGCTGAGCACCTCGCGGGTGGCGTCGTAGTAACGCACGTACCCGGTGCAGCGGCAGATGTGATGGCCGAGGCTGGCTTCGATGGCGCCTTCCAGCTCGCTTTTCTTCAACGGCTGGCGCTGGGCCTTCTCCACCAGCACGGTGGCGGCGTTGACGAAGCCTGGTGCGCAATAGCTGCACTGGAAAGCGAAGCGGTCGACGAACTTCTGCTGGATCGGGTTCAGTTCGCTGAGGTTGCCGGCCTCGTCATGCTTGGCATGGCCTTCGATGGTGCGCACTTTCTTGCCTTCGAAGTAGTGCGCGCCGGTGATGCAGGTGCGCACTTCCTCGCTGGTGCCGTCGGGGTTGTCGACGATGACCACGCAGGCGTGGCAGATGCCCTGGCCGCAGCCCAGGCGCGAGCCGGTGAGGTTTTGGTATTCGTGCAGGTAGTCGATCATCGCCAGGTCCTCGGGGACCTCGGCCGGACCGACGGGTTGACCGTTGAGGGTCATCTGGAGCGGACGGTTAGCCATTGAGGGCCTCCTTGACGCGGGCTGGAGTGATGGGTAGGTCGCGAACACGCTTGCCGATGGCATGGGCCACGGCGTTGCCGATGGCACCGACCACCGGGATCATCACCACTTCGGCGATACCCTTGGAAGGGTCGGTGGGCGACAGTGGTGGCAGGATTTCGCTGGTCTGCTTCCAGACTGCCACGTCCTTGGCCATCGGCAGGCGATAGCGGTTGAAGTTCCAGTTCCCCTCGCCCGGGCCGCCCTCGTACAGCGGCATCTCTTCGGTCAAGGCATGGCCGATGCCCATGGCGATACCACCTTCGAGTTGGCCCTTGACCAGTTCCGGCACCAGCACCCGGCCGCACTCCACCCAGCTGTGGTGGTTGAGCACCTGGACCTCGCCACTGCCTTTGTTCACCTTCACTTCCACCAGCGTGGCCACCGGGCTGTAGTAGGTCACCATGGCATTGTTCAGCTGGGTGGCCGGATAGGCCGCGTTCTGTCGGTCCAACAGGTGGTAGCTGGCGCTGTTCATCTGCGCCTTCTTCGCGTTCGGGGCACCGTCGCCGTACTTGACCGCCAACGCATCGAGCGGCAGGCGCTCGCGTACGCCGTCGATGACGAAGTCGGCTTCAGCCCAGCTCCAACGGTTGAACGCATGCACGCTGACGCCGGTGACCAGGCCCATTTCATGGGCCTTCTTCGCCAGCTCCGCGAACGGGATGGGCGACAGGCCGTTGCCGGTAAGCTCGCCGTTGACCCATACCGCGTTCTCGCGGCGTACCACCAGCGGGTTGGCCTGGCCGCCAAACGGGCCCTGGCGCCAGAGCGAAAGCGCCGCTGGCCACAGGCCGTGGTTGAACAGCACACGCGCCGCTTCACGGGTGGCATGGCTGAAGTAGAAAGCCGAGTTGGTGGCCGATGACGGCGAGGCCAGCTTGCCGACCCAGCGCGGGTCACGCAGCGCGGCGTCCTGCTCGGCCTGGCTCATCAGGTAGGGGTTGCCGCTGGTGGCCAATTTCAGTTCCGGCCATTCGGTTTCTGCGGTGGTCACCTCGTCGGCCGGGCGCCCCAGGAAATCGCTGACCACGAACGCCTGGGAGGTCGACATGCCAGTGCCCAGCTCGGTGCCGATGTGGCGCAGGCTGATACGGCCATCAGCGGTGAACTCGATGCTGGCCATGGGTGCTTCGGCACCGGTGCCGAAGTCTTTCTGGCAGATGGCGAAGCCGACGCCGTACCAGTTGTGCGGGTCCTTGGCTTCCATCGCTTTCTTGTGCGCGTCGCGGTTCTTCCACACCTCGTGGGCGCTGGCCTTGTCGAGGATCTCGTGCAGGCGCAAGGCACCGGCGGGCACGGCGCCCTGGGTGTTCTTCATGCCCGACTTGAGCGCGTTCTTGCGACGCAGCTCGATGGCGTCGACGCCGAGGCGGTTGGCGACTTCATCGACCATCATCTCGGTGGCGGCCATGCTCTGCAGGGTCCCATAGCCACGCATGGAGCCGGCTTCGACACCCCGTGAGTGGTAGACGGTCACCGCCAGGTCGCTCTGCGGCATGTAGTAGATCGACTGCGCGGCGGTGGCCCCCACTGCAGCCACCGACGGGCTGTAGTTGATGCGCCCGCCCCCGTCGACGCTCATGTCGGCGCGGAAGATCTTGAAGCTCATGTCGTTCTTGTCGACGGCCAGCTGGTAGCGGATGTCGAACGGGTGGCGCTTGATGCCGCTCTGGAACTGCTCGTAGCGGTCGTTGGCCAGGCGGATCGGCACACCGGCCCCATACAACGCAGCGACGGCGGCATAGAACACGAAGATGTTGTTGTCCTTGGAGCCGTAGCCGACGGTGTAGCCGGGGTGCATGTTCAGATTGTTCAGTGCGAAGCGCGACGGCTTGATCATGTGCACGCATTCCTGCGCCACTTCGAACGGGCACTGGGTAGCCACGACGAAATGCAGGGTGCCGGTGGCCGGGTCGTACCAGCCGTTGCCGTTGTCCGGCTCCAGCGCTGCGGGCTCGATCGACGGGGTCTTGTAGCGCTCGTCGAACAGCAGCCAATCCTGCGGCGGCTGCTTGAGCTGCTCATCCATGCGCTGGGCGTAGAACATCCCCTGCTCGGTCAGGGTGCCGTGCTGCTTGGGCTCGGCGGTCCACACCGGTTTGCGCGCAAGGATGGTGGGGAACAGCATGGAGTTCTTCAGGCTCGAGAAGATGTCCTCATCGAACGGCGTCTGGCCGCCGACCCGCACGAAGCGGAAGCTGCCATAGGGGTCACGCTGGTACAGCGGCGCCTGGGCGCCATAGCGGATCGCCTTGTCGTTGAACTGCAGTTTGAGCTTGGCCTGGCGGAAACGCTCGAAATCGTGCCAGATCAGGATCGCCACGGGGTGGCCGATGAACATTGGCACCTTGCCAGGCGGCAGCAGAGGATCCGGCGAATGGGCCTCGGGCCAGGCAATTCCGTCCTTTTCCAGGTCGGCAGCGGTGACGACACGGTCCGGCTGCAGGTCGGCGCCCAGCCACGCCAGGTCGTAGCCTGCATAGATGCGGTCGGCCTTGGTGGTCTTGAGCAACAGGGCGTGGCCCTGCTGCTGGGGCCAGCCGGGCATGTCCTTGGCGCGGATGTCGCGGGCGAACACTTTGTTGCCGCACACCTTGGACAACGCATCGTTACGAAAGCGCGCCTTGCCATCATGGCTCATCCACTTCTGCGGCGAAGTGGTGACACTGTTTTCCATCAGGGCGGCGAACGCCGGGCTGCCGAGCGGCGCGAGAGTCACCCCCACGCCAGCGATCACGCCGCCTTGCAGGAAGGCGCGCCGGGAAATATCACGGTTGGTCATGCTTCATCCTCTGGGCAGAGCGAGCCTGCCCATGACGTATTCTGGTACTTGATAGCTCGGAGGGCGGAATCATTGACGTTCCGAAAGCAGGTCGGAGTGGGGACCACAAAAACTGACCTTGGCGTCAAGTTTAACGCACTCACCGCGCGCCTGGCAAAGTCAAGCGGGCAACTTGTCGCGCCTACGTCATTGCGCCGAGGCGCGGTGCGGCTACCGGCTAGCGCTTGCACCGCGCCAATACCACTTGGCAGGTGTTGGGCGTACCGCCGGATCGGCCGGCGTAGCGGATGCAATTGTTGAGAGATTTCTGCCGGGCGATGCCCAGGCTCGCGCCCCAGGCCAGGCCGCCTTCGCCCGCCGTCGGCAGCGCCTTGGCGAAGCAGTTCGAGCCTTGGGTGGCGGCGGCGTAACGCATGGTGCTCGCTTTTCGGGTGCAGCCGGCGGTGGCGGCCAGGCTGATGACAAGCAACGCACATAGGCCCCAGGAGGCGACTTCAGAAGGTGTCTTGGCCCACATGCTGCTACTCCAGCGTTCAGAAACAGGGCAAGGCCGGTGCGCCCGGATAAGGCATTCAAGCAGCTTCGAACGCAAGCGAAGCCCGTTTGAAGTAAAGCAGGCACAGCAATACCTGCAACGCCAAAATGGCCCATGCAGGGGCATTTTCGGACCCTGCCCTGGGGGAACACATTTGAGAATTTTCGTCACGGACGGTACGGTTGTTGGTTCCTTCGAGCTCGCCAGCCTCGGCAACGGCGTTCATTCAAGGTGCTAACCTTGGAAAATGCTTGCGTGCCTAGCTGCGCTTGCAATGTTTAAAAAAGGAGAAAACTGCCGCAATGACTGCAGCCGCAAAACCCAGGAGTACCCTCAACCCCCCCGTCTTCTACAGCAGCGCCATCCTTATCTTTCTGCTCGTTCTGTACGCCACGGCATTCCAGGAGCATGCCCAAACACTGTTCGAACAGGTCCAGGCCTGGATCGTCACCAATGCCAGCTGGTTCTATATCCTCACCGTGGCGCTGGTATTGATCAGCGTGGTGTTCCTCGCCGTCAGCCGCTTCGGCGACATCAAGCTGGGCCCCGACCACAGCGAACCGGACTACCGCAAGAGCACCTGGTTCGCCATGCTTTTCTCCGCCGGCATGGGCATCGGCCTGATGTTCTTCGGCGTAGCCGAACCGGTCATGCATTTTACCAACCCTCCGGTAGGCGATCCCGGTACCGTAGCCGCCGCGCGCGAAGCCATGAAGATCACCTTCTTCCACTGGGGCCTTCATGCCTGGGCGATCTATGCCATCGTCGCCCTGATCCTGGCTTACTTCAGCTTTCGCAACGGCCTGCCCCTGACCTTGCGCTCGGCCCTCTACCCGTTGATCGGCGAGCGGATTCACGGGCCGATCGGCCACGCCGTGGATGTATTCGCCATTCTCGGCACCGTGTTCGGTGTGGCGACCTCGCTGGGCTACGGTGTGCTGCAGATCAACAGCGGCTTGCACCATGTGTTCGGCCTGCCGGTGAACTCGACGGTCCAGGTGATCCTGATCACCGTCACCTGCGCCCTGGCCACGCTGTCGGTGGCCAGCGGGCTGGACAAGGGCATTCGCATCCTTTCCGAGCTCAACCTGGGCCTGGCCGTGGTGCTGATGCTGTTCGTGCTGCTGCTCGGGCCAACCGTGTTCCTGCTGCAAACCTACATCCAGAACACCGGCGCCTACCTCTCGGACATCGTCAACAAGACGTTCAACCTCTACGCCTACGAGCCCACCGACTGGATCGGCGGCTGGACCTTGCTCTATTGGGGCTGGTGGTTGTCCTGGTCGCCCTTCGTCGGCCTGTTCATCGCGCGCATCTCCCGAGGCCGAACCATCCGTGAGTTCGTCTGTGGCGTGTTGTTCGTACCGGCAGGTTTCACCCTGCTGTGGATGACCGTGTTCGGCGACTCGGCGATCCACATGATCCTCAACGACGGCGTGAAAGAGCTGACGACGGTGGTCGGCCAGGACAGCTCCCTGGCGCTGTTCGTGTTTCTCGAACACTTCCCGTTTTCCAGCATCGTTTCGCTGGTCGCCGTGCTGATGGTCGTGGTGTTCTTCGTCACCTCGGCCGACTCCGGGGCACTGGTCGTGGACATGCTGGCCTCTTCCGGGCAGGGCCATTCGCCGCTGTGGCAACGCATCTTCTGGTCGGTGAGCATTGGTGCGGTCGCCATCGCGCTGCTGCTGGCCAACGGGCTCAAGGCGTTGCAGACCGCAACCATCGCCAGTGCACTGCCCTTCGCGGTCATCCTGCTCACCGCGATCTGGGGCTTGTTCAAGGCCTTGAACCTGGATGCGACACGCCGCGGCCTGCGCAACCAGGCGCTACCGGCACCTCGGCACACCCGTCAACCCCATGGGGGTTGGCAACGACGCCTGCGCAATATCGCCATGATGCCGCGCCGGGCTCATGTCACACGCTTCATCGCCGAGGTGGTCAAGCCCGCCTGCGAAGAAGTGGCCGTCGAGCTGCGCAAGCAAGGCTACGAAGTCACGGTGAACGAACGCGACGACGGACGTGTGACCCTGGAACTCTCCCATGCCGGCGAAGGGCGGTTCCTGTATGAAGTACGCCCGCGTGCCTTCAATACACCCAGCTTCGTCATGCGTGACACCGAGGACGCGACCGATGCGCGCAAGTACTTCCGCGCCGAAGTGCACCTGCGCGAAGGCGGCCAGGACTACGACATCATGGGCTGGGGGCGTGACGATGTGATTGGCGATATCCTCGATCAGTACGAGCGCCACCTGCATTACCTGCACGTGGTCAGGTGACATTCGCCTTGCTGGGCCACCCAGCGCGGTTCCCGCTCCGGGCGCCTCGCCGGGCGGTTCGCACGGAACTATGCCGGGCGCTGGCGCCAGGAAACGGTATAAGGTTCGGCTGAAATTTTCTGGAGCCTTTGGTCGATGGACAACTTCGTGATCATTTCCGGCTGCTCGGGCGGCGGCAAGTCCACGCTGCTGGCTGAGCTCGAGCGACGCGGCCATGCCGTGATCGAAGAGCCCGGGCGGCGTGTGGTACAGCAGCAGCTGCGCGAACAGGGCCAGGCGCTGCCCTGGCTCGACCTGGTCGGTTTTCTGCACCGGGTGATGGACATGGCCCAGGCCGACTACGCGTCGGCTGCGCAGAAAAATGCGCAATGGGTGTTCTTCGACCGTGGCATGATCGATGCCGCCGCGGCCCTGGAGCGCCTCACGGGCGAGCCTGTGCTGGCGGCCGCGGCCGAGTCCTGCCGTTATCGCCGGCAGGTATTCCTGACGCCGCCTTGGCCTGAGATCTATGTGCAGGATGCAGAACGGCGCCACGGCATGCAGGCTGCGCTGGAGGAATTCGAGCAACTGCAGGGCGTCTATCCTGCCCTCGGCTATCAGGTATCGCTGCTTCCCAGAACCTCTGTCGCCGAACGCGCCGACTTTTTGCTGCGCGCATTGGCCGGCCACTGAAACACCGCCCGTCGAGGGCTGGTGGGCGCCGGCTCGCCGGTGAATGGGCGGGTGCGAAACCGTCTCAAATCACATTTCGACCTGGGTACCCAATTCGATCACCCGGTTGAGCGGCAACTGGAAGTACTTCAGGTTGCTGTTGGCATTCTTCAGCAAGAACGCGAACAGTTGCTCGCGCCACCGCGCCATGCCCATGCGCCGGGTGGCGATCACCGTCTCGCGGCTAAGGAAGTAGGTGGTGCGCATTGGGCTGAAGTCCAGCCCTTCACGCTGGCACAGGCTCAAGGCCAGCGGTACGTCGGGCTCCTCGATGAAGCCGAAATGCAGTGTGACGCGGAAGAACCCTTCGCCGAAGGCCTCGACCTCACAGCGTTTGTCGGCACTGACCCGAGGCTCGTCCTCCGACACCACGGTCAGCACCACCACCTGCTCGTGCAACACCTGGTTGTGCAATAGGTTATGCAACAACGCATGCGGCACGGCATCGGTACGGGCACACAGAAACACGGCCGTGCCCTGCACACGATGGGGCGGCTGGGCCTGCAGGCTGGCGATGAACAGATCCAGCGGCAGCGCAGCTTCATCCAGGCGCTCGACGATGATCTTGCGCCCGCGCTTCCAGGTGGTCATCAGGATGAACAGCGCCACCCCAGTGACAACCGGGAATGCCCCGCCCTGCAGGATCTTCGGTGCATTGGCGGCGAAATACAGGCTGTCGACCAGCAGGAAGCCCAGCAGCATGGGGATGGCCAACCAGCGCGGGGTTTTCCACGCCAGCAGCACCACCGCGGACGACAGCAGCGTGGTGATCAGCATGGTACCCGTCACCGCCACACCGTAAGCCGCCGCCAGTGCGCCCGAAGACTCGAAACCGATCACCAGCAACACTACGCCGACCATCAACGCCCAGTTCACCGTACCGATGTAGATCTGCCCCTGCTCCTCGCTGGAGGTGTGCTGGATGAACATGCGCGGCACATAGCCCAACTGGATGGCCTGGCGCGTCAGCGAGAAGGCACCGGAAATCACCGCCTGGGAGGCAATGATGGTGGCCAGCGTGGCCAGAGCGACCATCGGCAGCAACGCCCAGCCAGGGGCCAGCAGGTAGAACGGGTTACGCACCGCCTCGGGGTTGCCGAGGATCAGCGCTCCCTGCCCGAAATAGTTCAGCACCAGCCCCGGCAGCACCAGCATGAACCACGCCCGGGCGATGGGCCTGCGGCCGAAATGCCCCATGTCCGCATACAGCGCCTCGGCGCCGGTCAGGGCCAGAACCACCGCTCCCAGGATAGCTACGCCCACGCCTGGGTGCAGGACGAAGAAACGCACCGCCCAGGCCGGGTTGAGCGCCTGCAGCACCTCGGGCCGCTGCACGATCCCGTGCACACCTAGCGCACCCAGCACGACGAACCACAGCACCATCACCGGCCCGAACAGGATGCCGATGCGCGCGGTTCCGTGCTTCTGGATCAGGAACAGTGCCACCAGCACGATCAACGAGAGCGGCACGACCCAGTGCCCGATCCCGTCGAAGGCAAGCTCCAGCCCCTCCACCGCCGAAAGCACGGAGATGGCCGGGGTGATCATGCTGTCGCCGTAGAACAGCGCCGCACCGAACAGGCCCAGCAGCACCAGCACCCGGCTCAGTTGCGGATAGGGCGCCGCAGCCCGCCGCGCCAGCGCGGTCAGGGCCATGATGCCGCCCTCGCCCTGGTTGCTGGCGCGCAGGATGAACAGGACATACTTGACCGACACCACCCAGATCAACGACCAGAACACCAGCGACAACACGCCGAGCACGCCTTCCGGGGTGGGCTGCACGCCATAATGCCCGGCGAACACTTCCTTGAGCGTATACAACGGGCTGGTGCCGATATCGCCATAGACCACGCCGACAGCGGCGACGAGCAGGCCAAGGCCTGTGGTTTTCGAAGAGGGGGAATGATTCGCAGCAGTCGCGGCTTCGCTCACGGGTGACTTCTCTGGGCAGACGGTAAACCGCGCTAAGTATCGCTTCACGCCATCATTTGAGCCGTAAAAAGCGCGTAAAGATCGCGCCCTGGTGGACCCGCGTGCCGATCCTGCCGACACGCGGATACCCTCGGCCCGCCCTCACCCAGCGATCGAGCGGTACCGCTTGACCCGGTACATCTCGCCATCGGCATGGCTGAGCAAGGTATCGGCATCCTCGCCATCGCCGGGGTAGCAGGCCACGCCGATGCTGCAGGACGGCATCTTCAATCCGCCAAGCTCGCCACCCAGCGGCTCGGCCATGGCGGCGAGGATCTGCTCGACCTTCTCGTAGACGGCGCCGTGGGCTTCAATGTCCGTCAACAACACGGTGAATTCGTCGCCGCCCATCCGCGCCACGGTGTCGGTCTCACGCATGCAGCCCTCCAGGCGCCGGGCGACCGCGCACAGGACCCGGTCGCCGATGGCATGGCCGTGAACATCATTGATGCCCTTGAAATCATCGATATCCAGGAACAACAGCGCCAAG
Source organism: Pseudomonas sp. NY15372 (assembly GCF_048068215.1). Taxonomy (NCBI): domain Bacteria; kingdom Pseudomonadati; phylum Pseudomonadota; class Gammaproteobacteria; order Pseudomonadales; family Pseudomonadaceae; genus Pseudomonas; species Pseudomonas sp. NY15372. Next base: position 169,837 of record NZ_JBLUPY010000001.1, on the reverse strand, counting down.
GTGCTGCCGTGGCGGCGCGCCGCGCGCAGGGCTGCGTCCAGGCGCACATTGAACACCGAGCGGTTGGTCAGCTTCGTCAGCGGGTCGTGGTGAGCCAGGAACCGCAGCTCCTCCTCGGCCTGGGTCAGGGCCGTCACGTTGCGCGCGACGCCGATCCGTGCCCCCACCTCCTCCGACCAGCAGGCCGCCCACAGAATGTGCACGATAGCGCCATCCTTGCGAATGTAGCGGTTGCGAAAATCGATGTGGGACTGGCCGTTCATGACACGGATGATCGACGCACGGGTCGCCGCCAGGTCGTCCGGGTGCATGTACTGGGTGATGGGCGTGCCGACCAACTCCTCGGGCAGGTAGCCCAGCAGCGCCTGGCAAGCATCGCTGACGAACACGATCTGGTTGTCCCGATCGACCACGAAGACCGTATCCAGCATCAGGTGGATCAGCCGTGGGTACAGCGCTTGCAGGTCAACGGGCATAGGTCGGCGGGGTCCGATTCATACGGGCTTGAGCATAGCCCGACGGCGAAGGTGTGTGTGTTCTAGTGCATGTGGCAAGGCCGCGTCAAGCCGGCACCGACGCTTGCAATCGGATGCCATGAGCGTTTCGGTAATGATGGCTGAGCGAAGCGGTGGCGGTGCCCCCTGGGGCCCTATGGCTCAATGACGGCGAGCCTGCGCCCGGTGCAGGCCTTCGTGCCCCCAACAGACGAGAACAACAAGATGACTTGCACACCCCGCCTGCTGCCCCTTTTGCTCTCCATAGGCCTTGCCAGCGCGAGCTTCCCGAGCCTGGCCCAGGTTAGCGCGGATGAAGCCGCACGCCTGGGTAACGACCTGACCCCGATGGGGGCCGAGAAAGCAGGAAATGCCGACAACAGCATCCCGGCCTGGAGCGGCAAATGGCGCGGTACGCCACCTCATGTCAGCTTCGCCGGCACCGGCCATAAGCGTCCCGACCCCTACGCCGGGGAAAAGCCGCTGTTCACCATTACCGCGCAGAACATGGCCGAGCATGCCAGCCGCCTGTCCGATGGGCAGAAAGCCTTGTTCAAGCGCTACCCGCAAACCTATCGGATCGTCGTCTACCCCAGCCACCGGGATTTCCGCTATTCGCAGGAGGTGGAACACAACATCCGCTACAACGCCCTCAATGCGCAGCTCGTCAATGACGGTTACGGCGTGACCAACGCCTACGGCGCCTCGCCGTTCCCGGTTCCGAAAAACGGCTATGAGCTGATCTGGAACCACAACCTGCCCAGCCGCGCCTGGAAAGAAGAAGCCACCTACCTGATGGCGCTGACCTTCTCCAACCAGAACCGAGTATTCGAGAAGGTCCGCTACCAGATCCTTTCGCCCTGGGACAACCCCAGCGGCAAGGCCGAAGCCTACGACGGCATCCAAGCCTACGCGATGATCAGCACCCTGGAGCCGACCCGCAAGAAAGGCGAAATCATCCTCACCAACGAATTCAGCAACCCGGTCGCCCAGCCCCGCCAGAGCTGGCAGTACATCCCCGGTACCCGGCGCGTACGACGCGCGCCCACGGTCGGCTATGACACGCCCTATGGAGTGGGAGGCTTCCGGGTGATGGACGAGGACCGCCTGTTCAACGGTGCCCCAGACCGCTACCAATGGAAGCTGGTGGGCAAGCAGGAAATGTACATCCCCTACAACAACTACACGCTAGATGACCCCGACCAGCCCCTGGACACGCTGCTCACCGAGCACGGCCACCTCAACCCCGATGCCGTGCGCTATGAGCTGCACCGTGTCTGGGTGCTGGAGGCCGAGCTGCGCCCCGGCAGCCGACACACATATGCCAAGCGCCGCCTGTACCTGGACGAGGACAGCTGGACCGCCGCGCTCGCCGACAACTACGACGCCAAGGGCCAGCTCTGGCGCACCAACGTGCAGACGTCGGTCTATGCCTATGAAGTCCAGGCCTTCCACGCGCGGGTCGCGGTATTCCACGACCTGATCGCCGGTTCGTACCTGGTGGACCGCCTGGTCAACGGCATGGGCGCCACCGCCCGGCTCAATGATGCGCGCTTCGATGCGGGCTACTTCTCCGCCGGCAACCTGCGCAAGCTCGGCCAGTGAAACCACGCGGCCCCGGTCGGGTGATGGAAGATCGCCCGGCCGGGGCCGCTTTTTATGCGACAGCCTGGTGGCGAGTCAGTCGCCGTCCGCCACCTGCAGGACCAACTTGGCCTTCGCGCCGCCATGCTGCAGCAGGTCGTGGGCGCGGGCCACCTGTGCCAATGCCAGGATTTGGATGCGCGGCGTGCGCACCTGCCCTTCGGCCAGCAAGGCAGCGATGCGGGCGAGGTTGGCACCGCTGGGCATCTTGCTGTAGGTAACGGCCGTGCGCAGTCCGCGCTGGGCCGCTGCGGCATGGTCAGGGCCGGCATCGCCTTCGGCCAGGGTCAGAATCGCCACCAGCAGCCCGCCAGGGCACAGCATGTCCAGAGCGCCCGGCAGGCTGGCGCAGCCCACGCAATCGAGGATCAGGTCCACGCCTGCGGGTGACCACTGCTTCACAGCGGCCAGGATATCCTGGCTGCGGTAATCGATCGCCTGGTCGCAGCCCAGCGCCTCGACATAGCCAAGGTTCCCTGCACTACAGGTCGCCACGACCTGCGCCCCGGCGGCCTTGGCGAACTGGATGGCGAAGGTCCCGACAGCCCCAGCCCCGCCATGCACGAGCACCTTCTGCCCGGCCTGCAACCCACCATCGTCGAACAGCCCGGCCCAGGCCGCCAAGGCCGGGGTCGGTACCGACGCAGCCTGGGCGAAGCCCAGGCCCTCAGGGATGGGCACGACAGAATCCTGCCTCACGCAGCAATACTCGGCATAGCTACCCCAGTTGCCGGCCCCCACATCACTCTGCGCGAACACCCGCATCCCAGGAGTGAAACCTGTAACGCCCTCGCCCACCGCCACTACGGTCCCGGCCAGATCGAAGCCCAGGACGAACGGGAAACGGTAGGTAAGAAAGCCCTCCAGGTAGCCTTCGCGGCACTTCCAATCGGCCGGGTTGACCCCGGCGCATTGCACCCGTACCAGTACGTCATCGGGGCCCGGTAACGGCTGGTCGAGCGTCGCGAGGCGCAACACCTGCGAGGTTCCCAGTTGGTCAATCACTACAGCGCGCATCGCAACACCTCTCTTTGTGTCCTTGCTTGAAAAACAACGGCGACCTAGGTCGGTCGCCGCGCGATGGCTGCATCACCGGCCGTATCAAATGCCCAGGGGCTCGATGGCAGGGTGCGCCCATTCGGGTATGGTCGCGGCCGGCAGCCTGCTCCGAGCGTCCAGCGTGTGCACGGGCAACTGATGTGCCAGGGGAAAATGCAGGCTGTGGGCTACCAGGCCGGTGCGCTTGTGGGCCGGCAGCTGGCACAGGGCCAAGGCGGTTTCGACCAGGTACTCGACAGGCTCGGTGGGATAGTCCTCGGGGATATACCGCCCCCCGCCCGGGGTACGGATAGCGGTGCTCGGCCCCACCGAATTGACTGCGATGTTGTCGGCCTCGAGCTCCGCGGCCAGCCCTTGAGTGAAGCGGTTTATGGCTGCCTTGGCCGCCGCGTAGACGGCAATCCCGCCGAAGCGCTCGAAATCTTGGAAGGGCCTTTGGGGCGGCAAGGCCGTGACCGAGCCCAGGTTGAGGATCCAACCCGCACCTCGGGTGCGCATCAGCGGGATGGCCGCCTGGCTGAGCACGAACGGGATCCGCAGGTAATGGTCCAGGGTGCGCTCGTACACCGCCATGGGCATGTGTTCGACACTGTCGTATTCGGCGTACCCGGCATTGTTCACCAGGATGTCCAGGCCGCCTGCCACCTCGGCAGCCCGCGAAACCAGGCTGTCGCGCTGGGCCGCCACTTCGAGGTCCGCAGTCAGGACGATTGCCTGGCCACCGGCTTGGGTGATCAGCTCGGCCGTTTCGGCCAAAGAGCCTTGCACGCCGGACGTGGGTTCGAGCGTACGCGCGCTAATCACCACCGTGGCCCCTTCGGCAGCGAAGCGTTGGGCGATGGCACGGCCGATACCACGGCTGGCACCGGTGACGAGCGCGACCTTGCCGGCCAGCAATTGCGTTGTTTCAGTCATGGCTGTTCCTTGCGGTCAGGGGAAAGCGGACGGGTCAGGAGGCTGCTGGCCAGGGGGCAGAAGGCATGGGAAATGGCCTCGACGGCCCACTCGGGGCATTCCGGGTCGAACCAGCGGTCCACCCAACCCCAGTGGAAGGGGTGGGTCAGGTATTCCCCCTGGAGGTCTTCGAGGCGAGCGAACTCCTGCTGCCAGACATGGGTCCAGCGGCCCGGGCAGCGGACCCGGCCCAATTGCCAGTTGCCGATGCCTTGCATGTAGGCCGGCATGCGCAGCAGGTCCCGCTCCAGGGCTTCGACGATGGCTGGGCTGCGGCCCTCACGCAGACGAAACAGCAAGGTGCGCCAGGTACCGTCGCGTAGCCCGGGTGCTCGCTGGCCGCCGGCCACACGCTGATAGGCCACCCGGTCCACATGGGCCAGGCCGGGCAGCTGTGACAGGCAAGCCTCGGCGTTCTCTTGGAAGGCGTGGCTGGCAAAGCACAGATCCAGGGTGAAATCGCCGCTCCCCCAGCTGCCGGGCAGGTTTTGCCCCAAGTTGAAGAAGACCAGGCCAGGCAAAGCCTGCAATTGGTACCGCAGTCGCGCCTCCAGAGTGCTCGCGGCAAAGCCCGACGCCAAGTACAGCTGCACGGTTTCATGCCACATCGTCAGACTCCTGCGCAGTGGCCAAAGGCTGGCCTGCGTCTCCTAGCACATGCCGAGCACGCTGCTGGCACACGCCATCGACGACATTCCAGAACGCCAGCACTTGGGCATCGGCGCCCAGGCGCATGCCGTAGTAGCCCCACACATCGGGTACCTGCCATAGCAACCAGAGGCGGTTGGCCTCGCCAGCGACAGCCACCGGCGGCGACACCCAGCGCTGCAGCAAGGTCAGCCCACGGGCGGCGCTGTGCGGTAGGTAGAGCGCGTCCAACGCCTCGAGCACCGCTGGGAGCTGCTGGGGCTCGAGCAGGATTTCATCCAGGATCTGGATCATGACTTGCCCATCCTCTGTTCAGGTGACAGGCTGGTGCGATTCCACAAGCGAGTGACAGCGATGCCCATGTTCCGGGTACTCCGCGAAAGTTGCAGGGTTCGCCGCGTTTTCAGCGCGGGCTTGCCGTCCATTGAGCCATAGCAGCCAGGGGCAGACCGCTACAGGTTCGCTCACCCACCACCACCGAAACGATCAGCAGGCGAGGTTGAAGATGGCGTTGCACTCCACAGCACCGGTTCGAGTTCCCCAGGGCCTGGACACCCGCCTGCTGGCGGAACTGCAACGCAACAACCTCGCGCTGGAGCCGCCACCATCGGCCTTGCAGTCCTCGGCGCAGCGCTTTGTCGCCCTGTATCGCCAGGCCATCGAGCAACTGGAGGCGAAAGTCGCCCAAGGCGAAGGACAACCGCCGATGCGCAAGGCCGAGGTTGACCTGATGTGCCGCTGCCTGCTCAGTTGCGGGCACCTGGACGAAGCCATTGCCTGTGCCGCGCAGTTCTGCGCCATGCTCGACCCGCGCGCAGGCAGCCTGAGCCTGGAGGTCCAAGGCACGACGGCCACCTTCCACATGGACTCGTTGCGCCACAAGCGCAGCAGTGCGGCATGCCTGGTGGACCTGACCGGGCTGTTCTGCTACCTGCAGTTGTTCGGTTGGCTCATTGGGCAGCCACTGCGGCCCGACCAGGTCTTTCTCGCCCACCCCCAGCGCGAGGATGCTGCCCCCTTCCTCGGCCTGTTCGATGCGCCAGTCGCTGTCGGTAGGCGCACCTACGGTTTCAGCTTCGATGCCGCACTGCTGTCTCGTCAGGTGATACGCACGCCTGCAGAGCTGGCGCTGTTCCTGGTGGACTTTCCGTTCCGCCTGATCGGAGCGCCCCCAAGCGCAGTGGCGATCACTCAGCAAGTGCGCGGTTTCCTCGATGCAGCGCTGAGCCATGAACGGGAGGTGCCGGCGTTGAGCGCCATTGCCGCCGCCCTGGGCACCACCTTGCCGACCTTGCGTCGGCGCCTGGCCGCCGAAGGCTCCAGCTATCAGGCGCTGCGCCGGCTCAGCCTGTGCGAGTCGGCGCAGCGCTGCCTGCGCGATACCGATTGGACGATCGGGCGCATCGCCGGCCACCTGGGCTTCGCCAGTGAAGCGGCGTTTCGCCGAGCTTTCCTCAGCTGGACCGGGAAGGCACCCAGCCGTTATCGCGCCCAACAGAGTGGCGCGAACGGCTAGCGCGATATCACTTTGACAATATGGCTCGGCGCTCAAACCCGTTCTAGCATTAACACTCTATTTCCAGTACGTGTGTGCTCATGAGCGGTATCGCGCCTGTTCATGCACCGAGAAAACACACTCCCATCAGACGCATTGATGCATAAGGTCTGCCATGCGACTTTCAACGTTTATCCTGGACAACATGGAAAGCATCCTGCAAACGTGGGAAGCATTTGCACGGTCTGTAGAGACACCGAACCGGGACCTGAGCGCCAATGGCCTGCGCAACCATGCCGAATACATCCTGCGCACGGTGGCCCAGGACATGCGCATGCCACAGACAGAACAGCAGCAGATCGCCAAGTCCCATGGCCTAGGCCCCTCGTCCAGCCGGGAGACCGCCGCCCAGACCCACGCCGTGCTTCGCCTCATCGATGGCTTCACCCTCGACCAGATGGTGTCGGAATACCGCGCCCTGAGGTCGAGCGTGCTGCGCCTGTGGCTGGCGCGAGACCCGGTGGAGCATAGTTACCAGGTCGACGACATGATCCGCTTCAACGAGGCGATCGACCAGGCGCTGGTCGAATCGATCGGTGCCTATGGGCAGGAGGTCGAGTCGACGCGCAAAACCGTGCTTGGCGTGCTCGGCCATGACCTGCGTTCCCCCTTGACCGCCGTGCTCATGGGCTCGTCCCTGCTGAGCAAGAGCCCCCAGTTGACTAGCCGCGAGAAAGACGTCGCGACCCAGATCGCCACCAGCGCGCAACGGGCGAACCAGATGGTCAAGGACCTGCTGGACCTTGCGCACTGCAACCTGGGCACAGGCATCCCGATCGTTCGTGCGCACACGGAGCTGAACCAGGTCTGCAAGGCTGTAATCGAGGAAATCAAAGCCGGTAACCCCGGGCTCGACATCGTGCAGGTCGATGAGCGAACCATTGCCGGCGCGTTCGATGGGGCGCGGATGTCCCAGGTGTTCTCGAACCTGATCGGTAATGCGGTCCGTCATGGCCAAGCGCGTCAGCCGATCAGGGTCCTACTGAGTGGCGACGGCGAGCGGGTGATCCTCGAGGTGCATAACTTCGGCGAACCGATTCCCGCCAGCGCCCTGCCCTCACTGTTCAGTCCCAAAGGACGTTACACCCGGTATACGGACAAACAGGAAAAGCCCACCGGGCTGGGCTTGGGCCTGTTCATCGTATCGGAGATCGTCGCAGGCCACGGTGGGCATATCGAGGTGGAATCCAGCCATGCCCAGGGCACCCGCTTCCGGGTGATCATGCCGACAGGCTGAGGCCGGCGCCTTTATCGTGCCCAATCGCCGGCAAGCCGGCTCCCACCAGGCCTGCGTGGTTTTCAAAGACCCCGCCGTACCTGTGGGAGCCGGCTTGCCGGCGATTGGACCTCAGGGGCCTCAGTGCGCCGAAGCCATGCGGCATACGGTCATGACCGTGGCCAGCACGATCAGCGCGGCGCCCGCCCGCAGTGGCATGATCTTACCTACCATCGCGGGACAAGCCCGCTCCTACAAGGAACCCGTCATCGGCAAGGTTTGCGTGATCCTGAGCGGGCTTGTCCCGCGATGGGGCGCGTAGCGGCCCCAATTATTAAGGCAAAGGCAGCTATTTATTGCGCGGAGCGCAGTCGAAAGGTTGATCTCTCACAAGATTCTGGTGGCGAACCTACGCCACCGCATTGGCCCGCGCACGGTGCAGCTTCTTGTAGCTTTCGACCAAACGCAAATGCCGGTCGAGCCCTTCGAGCTTCAGGCTGGTCGGCGTCAGGCCATGGAAACGCACGCTGCCCTGCACCGAGCCCAGCACCGCATCCATCCGCGCATCGCCGAACATCCGCCGGAAGTTGACCTCGTAATCGGCCAGCTCCAGCTCATCGTCCAGCGTCACTTCCAGCACCACGTTCAAAGCCTGGTAGAACAGCCCGCGCTCGACGGTGTTGTCGTTGAACTGCAGGAACGCCTCGACCAGCTCCTTGGCCGCTTCGAACTCCTGCAAGGCCAGGTAGATCAGCAGCTTGAGCTCGAGGATGGTCAACTGGCCCCAGGCGGTATTGTCGTCGAACTCGATGCCGATCAAGGTCTTGATGTCGGTATAGTCGTCCAGCTCGCTGTCCTCCAGCCGCTCGACCAGCGCCTGCAAGGCAGCGTCGTCGAGGCGGTGCAGGTTGAGGATGTCGGCACGGAACGCCAGGGCCTTGTTGGTGTTGTCCCAGATCAGGTCTTCCACCGGGTAGATTTCCGAATAGCCCGGTACCAAAATGCGGCAAGCGGTCGCCCCGAGGTGTTCGTACACCGCCATGTACACTTCCTTGCCCATCGATTCGAGAATGCCGAACAGGGTGGCGGCTTCCTCGGCGTTGGAGTCCTCGCCCTGGCCGGAGAAGTCCCACTCGACGAACTCGAAATCGGCCTTGGCACTGAAGAACCGCCACGACACCACGCCGCTGGAGTCGATGAAATGTTCGACGAAGTTATTCGGCTCGGTCAGCGCATGGCTTTCGAAGGTAGGCTGCGGCAGATCGTTCAGGCCTTCGAAGCTGCGCCCTTGGAGCAATTCGGTCAGGCTGCGCTCGAGCGCCACCTCGAAGCTTGGGTGGGCGCCGAACGAGGCGAACACGCCACCGGTGCGCGGGTTCATCAGGGTGACGCACATCACTGGGAATTCGCCGCCCAGCGAAGCGTCCTTGACCAGCACCGGGAAGCCCTGCTCTTCCAACCCCTGGATACCGGCCAGGATGCCAGGGTACTTGGCCAGGACCTCCTGCGGCACATCCGGCAGGGCCAGCTCGCCTTCGAGGATCTCGCGCTTGACCGCCCGCTCGAAGATCTCCGACAGGCACTGCACCTGCGCCTCGGCCAAGGTATTGCCGGCGCTCATGCCATTGCTCAGGAACAGGTTCTCGACCAGGTTGGACGGGAAGTACACCACCTCGCCATCGGACTGGCGCACGTACGGCAGCGAGCAGATGCCCCGCTCGACGTTGCCAGAGTTGGTGTCATACAGGTGCGAGCCACGCAGCTCGCCCTCGGGGTCGTAGATTTCCAGGCAGTACGGGTCGAGGATCTCTGCCGGCAAGGCATCCTTGCGGCCCGGCTTGAACCAGCGCTCGTCCGGGTAGTGGACGAAATCAGCGTTGGCGATTTCCTCGCCCCAGAACTGGTCGTTATAGAAGAAGTTGCAGTTCAGGCGCTCGATGAACTCACCCAGGGCCGACGCCAGGGCACTTTCCTTGGTGGCACCCTTGCCGTTGGTGAAACACAGCGGCGACTGCGCGTCGCGGATGTGCAACGACCACACGTTGGGCACGATGTTGCGCCACGAGGCGATCTCGATCTTCATGCCCAGATCGGCGAGGATCTGCGACATGTTGGCGATGGTCTGCTCCAGCGGCAGGTCCTTGCCGGGGATGAAGGTGCTGGTATCGTTGCCAGGGTTCACCAACAGCAGCGCCTGGGCATCGGCGTCCAGGTTCTCGACTTCCTCGATGATGAACTGCGGCCCGGTCTGCACCACTTTCTTGACCGTGCAGCGGTCGATGGAGCGCAGGATGCCCTGGCGGTCCTTCTCGCTAATGTCGGCCGGCAGCTCGACCTGGATCTTGAAAACCTGGTTGTAGCGGTTCTCCGGGTCGACGATGTTATTCTGCGACAGGCGGATGTTATCGGTGGGGATGTTGCGCGTATTGCAGTACACCTTCACGAAATACGCCGCACACAAGGCCGACGACGCCAGGAAGTAGTCGAATGGGCCTGGGGCCGAACCATCGCCTTTGTAGCGGATGGGCTGGTCGGCCACGACCGTGAAGTCATCGAACTTGGCTTCAAGACGAAGGTTGTCGAGAAAGTTGACCTTGATTTCCATGCGGGAATACCGTGATAAAAAGCAGAACAAAATGGCTGCCATTATCCGGGTTTTGCTGCGAAACGGCTAACCTTTCATGCCTCCGGGCAACCCGTGCCCGGAGGCATGCCGGGGTCATTCCAGCAATTGCTCCAGGCTCGGGTCGCGAATCACCCGCTGCATCGGCTGCGGTGCGCCATGGCCGGGCTTGGCCATCTTCAGCTTCATGCTCGCAACCTTGGCACAGGCGTTGGCGCCATCGGCGTAGATGCCGCTCATGTCGCATTTCCATTGGTAGAAGTTCACCAGGCCGCCCGACATCTGCAGGCTGTAGTCGGTGCTCTGGGTGCCTGCCGTGAACGGCACCCCGGCCGGGATGTTCTGGAACCACTTCATCCAGTCAGCCGAGCCCACCGCTGGCGGGTCCGCCTGGAACAGCGGGTTCATGATCGCCACCTGGGGCGCCTCGGCGGTCATGTGGCAGCTCAGGCAGGAGCTGTTGGGGTTGTCCACCGGGCCGTTGAGCCGGCCATTCCAGCCCAGGTGGGTCGGCGGCAGCTCTTGGGTATCGGCGTTGATCGCGGTCTGCTGCAACGCGGGGTTGATCTTGGTGACGGTCGGCTCCGGGTTGGTGTAGTCGTTGCTGGTGACCTGCGGGTCGTTGCCCCACATGATGCCCACCGGCACCAGGTTGTCCCAGCCGGCCTTGCCGGTCTTGGCGCCGTTGTACTGGAAGGTGCCGAACAGCCAGCCAGTGTCGCTCATGCGGGTATCGCGCACGGCGATGTCCATCTGGATCAGCGCCACTTCCTTCAACTTGCGGTTGGCGGACTGGAACGTCTCGGTGATATAGCCCTGCCACAGCACAGGGTTGGCCAGGAACGGCACCGTGCTGCGGTCGATATCGGCGAACAGTGCCTTGCACACCACTGTGCCGTTGGCAAAGCTGTTGGGCTTGGAGGTGAAGCTCGGGTCGGGGTTCTGCGGGTCCTTCCAGACCTGGCCGAGGGTATAGGCGCCGATGTCGTTGTAGATACCCACCGCGTAGGTCTGCCCGGTCGCGGTCTGCCCCGCCGCCAATTGCCTGGCCTGGATCTGCGCTTCCTTGGTCAGGCCGTGGATGCCTTCGCGACCCAGCGGCCCGTAGTGCTGCCAGGGCATGTGGTACCACTTGCGCACCTTGTTGTTCTGCACGTACCAGTCGGCTTCGACGTTGCCTTCCAAGCAATAGGCCTTCGCCGCATCCATGTAGGCGCGCCAGGTCTCGAAGTTGTTGTCCGGCTTGGCCGGCAGCAACTTGAAGAACGCCGGCAAGGTGCCCTGGGGCGGCGTGTTGGGGTAGCTCTGGCTGAGGGTGAAGGTCGGGCCTTTGTAGCTGGCGGGCGGTGCATAGCCATAGTCCGGGTAGGTGCCGGCCTGGGCCGCGAGGCTGAATAGGGCGGCCGTCATGGCCAAGGCTGCAGGCTTTCCTTGGAACGGGGTCATCACGGATCTCCTTGATCGCACAAGCCGGGCATCGCTCGGGCCCTTGCCCACCAATGCGGGGCTTCCATCATTGTTGTTGGTCTGGGCCCTGGCACCGGCCAGGGCCGGCTTCACGGCTGGACTGGGTCGTGGGCCTCCTTGGCAGTGCCGCTGGGACGAACGCGGTCGCCCCCCGCGACGAGCGCAGGGGCGACCAGAAAGGAGAGAAGATGAAGGGGCGAGAAATGGCGCATGTCGACTCCTGTCGATCATTGACCGTCTTCCTTGCTAACAGGTGTAGGCCATCCTGGGAAAAGTGCCATCCTTTTCACATCAAACTGTGAGCAGGACCGCAATGGACCGTGGCGGCCTCAGAAGAAACTGCGCTGGGCCTTGAGCGTCACCATGCTTTCGCAATAGCTGTTGATGCCCGCATAGGCGTCGCAACCACCACCGCGCAGGTCGGAGTTGCTGTAGATCAGGTTGAGGTCGATGCCCAGCCAGGGGCGCGAGAGCTCCAGCGACCAGTCGTTGAACGTGTCGACATGGCTGCCGTCGCCGATGGTGAAAGGCGTGCCGAGGCGATGATGGGCCAGCTTGACGGTGAGGCCGACATCGAACAGCGGCAACTGGCCGAAATCGGCGAACAGCGTGCCGGTGCGGTTACCGGGGTTGTCGCGCAGGGCGCCGCCGAAACGGCTGCCGAATACCGAAACACCGCCGTACAGCGCATAGCTGTCGCTGTCGGCGAGGTTCGGTTGACTGTAGTGGATCAAGCCGGCCTCCAGGCCCAGGCTGTCGTCGAAGCGCCGCTTGTAACCCAGGTAGCTATCCAGGCGCAGGGTCGAGGTAGGGGACAGGCCCACGCTGGGGGCGTACTGGCCGACGTACCAGCCGCTGGGGTGGCTGAGGTCCAGGCCACCATGAAAGGCGCCGACGGCGCTGGGGGAAATCAGCCCCTGGGCCATGGTGCGTGAAGCGGTCGTGCCCAGCTTGAAGTCGAAATCGCCCAGTTCGCGCTGGATCTGCTGGGCCAACAGCATGGGGCAGAAAAGCAGCGCCATGCTCGGCACCAGCCAGTGCCTGGTCATGGTCACCGTCCTGGAATGCCTGCTTTGAAGAGCAAGAGGATAACGAGGTTGGTTGCCGGGGGGAACCGTGGCCATTTGGTCATGCCCCGGTGTCCAGTAATACGGCAAGGCCCGCGTGGGTGCAAAGCGACGCCGGACGACGGTCACGCTCGAGCGCAACGACGCGCAGGTAGTGCTGCTGATCGACGACACCGGCCCCGCACTCAACCGGCAACAGGAGATGGGTTCTGGCTTGGGCGCTGGAGAACAGGCCGCCGCTCCCTTGGGGAGCGGCGCCAGGTTGGCCCTCAGTCAGGTACGGACGCCTGCAGCGCTGCAGACTTGGCCGCAGGCTGGCTGTTGACCATGCAATACAAGGCCCCCGCCAGGACCAGGCCCACCGCCCAGCTGATATCCGCCCCCAGCCAGTTCGCGACGAAGCCGGTGTAGAACGACAGCTTCATGAACGGAATGGTGCCGATGATCGAGACGGTATACACCGCCAGCGTGCGGCGATTGAAGCGCCCGTAGCGCCCCTTGGCGTTGTACAGCTCCCCGACTTCATAGTGCCCACGGCAGACCCAGTAGTAGTCAGCCAGGTTGATCGCACTCCACGGGATCAGGAGGTAGAGCTGGCCGATCAGGATGTCGGCGAAGAAAGTGTCGAACCGGTACTGGGTGGCGATAGCGATCAGCGTCGCCGCCACGGTCAGCACGGCCATGATCAGCGCTTTTGCCGACGCCGTGACGTGCCGCAGTTCACCGAAGGCGCCGAAGATGGTCACCGACGACATGTAGGCGCTGTACAGGCAGAGCACGTTGTACTGGATGACGCCCAGCGCAATAACACCCAACGCCAGCGGCGCCCAGGGCCCGAACAAGGTGGCGATGGCGGTGGCAGGGTCGTGGCCGAGCGCGGATGGGATGGCGACGGCCAGCAAGGCGCCCAGGGCCATCATGGCGAACGAGCCCAGCGCGCAGCCGCAATAGGTTGTCCAGAATGTGGTGCGGGTGTTCACGTTTGCCGGCAGGTAGCGCGAATAGTCGGCTACGTAAGGGCCATACCCGAGCGTCCAGGACGCCGCCTGTGCCACGACCAGGTTGAAGGCCGTCCAGGAGAAACCGCTGCTGAGCGAGGTATTCACCCCGGCCTCGCCGGGGTGCAGCAGGATCAACACCAGGGCGCCGCCGAACACCAGGGTGGACAGCAGGCTCATCCACGCCCCCAGGCGGTGGATCAGCTCGTAGCCGATGAAGCCGATGACGAATGTCAGCACGCCGACCAGGATGATCGCCTGGTCGTCGCTGATCGGCAGCAAGGCCTTCAAGGCGTCGCGCATGAGCACGCCGCTGGCGGCCAGGAACAGCACGGCGGCCGTGACCATCACCAATAATGGAATCGCAGCGCCATGCACGCCGAACTGCGCCCGGCTCTGGATCATTTGCGGCACGCCCAGGTGAGGCCCCTGGGCGGAGTGCGCGGCCATGAAGATGGTGCCCACCAGGTTGCCGACCAGCAGGCCGAGCAATGTCCAGGCAAAGCTCAGGCCTGAGGCGATACCCAAGGTGCCGACCATCAGGGCCGTCACCTGGAAATTGGAGCTGAACCAGATCGTGAACAGCCGTTTGGGTGAACCATAGCGTTCGGCGTGGGGGACAAACTCGATACTTCGCGTTTCCAGCTTCACGGGCGTTTCCTAATTGTTGTTATTCGGCGGATTATCAGCCGGGCAACCGAACCCCATTCGGCCTGGCGACGAACACTTCATAGCTATCAACGACTTACAGGTGCAGTTCGTCGGCTTCTGGCAGCGATGTGGCAACCCCCTTGGATTGAATCTTGCTGGTTCTTGCTAGTTGGCTAGACGCGGTATCACCGTCTAGTCCGTTCAGAGGATTCCAAAGCCACACCGAAGGCCGACCATGGTCCGCTCAAGGTCATTCCCGACCACGCCGTGTGTAAGGAGAGCTTCGTGCAGAAAGTCATCTACCTGCTTTGGCAACCTGAGCAAGACACCTCCGAGTCGTTCGCCGCTGCACTGCGCGGCCCCCTCGCCGACCGCCTGCAGACCCTCGGCGCCCGGCACCTGCAATTGAACCTCGCCGATGCCGACGTCAGCCCCGCCCAGGGCCTGCGCCAGGAACAGGCCGGCCCCCTGCCCCAGGCCGTGCTGAGCTTCTGGCTCGACACCGCCATCGCCGAGTTCCGTCGCCCGTTCGACGACACCCTGCACGCCAGCTGCGCACGCATCGCCGGGTACCTGGTGTGCGAATCGGTGCCTATCCGCAACACCCGCTTCCCTGCCCAGCCCGGCCAGCGCACCCACGGGTTCTCGCAACTGGCCTTCCTTCAGCGGCCAGCACGCTTGACCCATGAGGCCTGGCTCGAGGTGTGGCAGAACTACCACACGCGGGTGGCCATCGATACCCAGGACAACTTCGAATACGTGCAGAACCTGGTGGTGCAGGTGCTCACCCCCGGTGCCGCGCCGCTGGCGGCCATCGTCGAGGAGTGCTTCCCGCCCGCCGCCATGAACGACCCGCAGGCGTTCTTCGATGCACCGGGCGATGCGGCGAAGTTCCAGCACAACCTCGCGGTGATGATGGATAGCTGCCAACGGTTCATCGACTTCGACCAGCTGGGCGTGCTGCCCACCAGCCAGTACCCACTGTGAATGGGCACTTTCGCCTGGCCTCAAGGGCTGGCCACACAGCCGTGATCGAACTCTCCCCTGTGGGGGCTTGCCCCGCGATCGGCCGGGCCCGATATCTCGTCATGGCAAGGGCTTCGCCCTTGATCGCGGGACAAGCCCGTTCCCACAGAGGTGCTTTATGCTCTGCGCGACAGCACAGCCCGAAGGGCTGGTTAATCTCCCACAAAAGATTACCGCTGAGTACACCGGCAGTTAGGTGTCGATAGCAAACGCTCATGATAAGCCGCTGTGTTCCCGAGCCGCCGCTTACGGAGTGTCTACGGTGAACCTTAGCGGCATTCGGAACTCAGTAGTCCAGACGGCGCCTGTAACTTCTACAAAGGATTGCCATGGGACATGCTCCACCCACCGTTTTCTCAACGATTCGCGTAGAACGTGAACTGAGCCTGCGGGCCGTGCTCACCGGCGCGGTGCTGGGCATTTTGCTCACGCCATCGAATGTCTATGCGGGGCTCAAGATCGGCTGGTCGTTCAACATGTCGATAATCGCCTTGCTGGTCGGTTGTGCCCTGTGGCAGGGCCTGGCGGGAGGCAGGAAGGGCCTGCCGGCATGGTCGCTGCACGAAAGCAACATCAACCAAACCGTGGCTTCGGCCGCCGCCTCCATCGTTTCCGGCGGGCTTGTCGCGCCCATTCCCGCCTATACACTGCTCACCGGCCACCAGCTGGACCCGGTGCCCATGATGGCCTGGGTCTTCTCCGTGAGCTTCCTGGGCATCTGGATCGCCTGGTACCTGCGCCCCACCCTGCTCGCCGACCCTAACCTGAAGTTTCCCGAAGGCATGGCTACCCTGGAGACCTTGCAGCAGATCTACAGCCAGGGGCGTGAAGCCATGGCGCGGATCAAGGTTCTGTTCAGCGCCGCGCTGCTGTCAGCGCTGGTGAAATGGATTGATGTGTTCGCCTGGACGATACCGCGTTGGTCACCCACACCCACGTTAGAACGCCTGACCTTCACTGCCGACCCTTCGCTGATGCTCATCGGCTTTGGCAGCATCATCGGCATTCGCGTGGGCCTGACGTTGCTCTTCGGCGCCGCGCTGGCATGGGGCGGGCTAGCGCCCAGGCTGATCGACCATGCGCTGGTGGTGCTCGCCCCAAACGCCAGCGGCCCACAGTTTGCCGCACTGGTGGAGTGGTTGTTATGGCCGGGGGTGAGCCTGATGGTTTGTGCGACCCTGACGTCTTTGGCTGTTCGTCTATTGCAAGCGCACCGACGATTGCCCGCCGACCTCAAGGCAAATCGCACACCGAGCCCCCAGATACGGTTTTCCCCGTGGCCTGCTTCGGGGCTACTGCTCTCCATCGCGCTGATCGTGCCCCTGCAAGTCCTACTGTTCGGCATTGATTGGTGGATGGCTCTGTTGAGCATTCCATTGGCGGTTTGCCTGGCGGTGGTCGCCGCGCGCGTGGTCGGCGCCACCGGCATCGCGCCGATCGGCGCTATCGGCAAGCTGTCGCAACTGAGCTTCGGGCTGATCGCCCCGGGCCAGGTGACCATCAACCTGATGAGCGCCAACACGGCGGGTGGCGCAGCCGGGCAATCCACCGACCTGATGAACGACTTCAAGGTCGGCCAGGCGATCGGCGCAACGCCGCACAAGCAGTTGATCGCGCAATGCATCGGCATCTTTATCGGCAGCGTGTTTGGCGTACTGGTCTACCTGATGCTGATTCCCGATCCGCAGGCCCTGCTGCTCACCGAGCAATGGCCCGCACCGGCCGTAGCGACCTGGAAGGCGGTGGCCCAAACGCTAACCCAGGGGCTGCAGGCACTTTCGCCGGAAATCCGCTATGCGATAGTGACCGGAAGCTTTATTGGCGTGCTGCTTGGCGTGTTGGACAGCCTGCTGCCGCAATGGTTGGCACGCTGGCTGCCGAGTACGGCAGCGTTGGGGTTGGCTTTCATATTGCCGGCATCGATCAGCATGATGATGGGCTTGGGTGCGGTACTCACTTGGCTGGTTAGCTGCCGTTGGCCGAGTGTCACTGAGCGATTCGCGATTACGGCGGCGGCGGGGTTGATTGCTGGTGAGAGTATTTTGGGTGTGGGGGCTTCGTTCTGGGAGATGCTTCGGGCGTTGTAGATGGGCGATTTGGTCTGTGCTAACCCTAGAGACGTTTTCCATAACCAGTAGCGGGTCTCGGCACATTTCCTAAGCGCCCGTCTAGCGGGTGGTTCACTGTCGCAAATAGGCGAACATGTGCTGCACGTAATCGGCTTTTCCGAGCGGAACGCCATTGTGACGCAGAATGTTGTAGGCCGTAACGAGATGAAAGTAAAACTGCGGTGTAACCCAATCGACTGCGTACTCACTGCCGGTCATATCAAAGGTGATGTTATTTGGTAGCTCGATTGCGATCTTGAGGTCAGCTGCTGCATCTATCGCTACGGCATCAGCCGCTTCCAGAAGCCGCAACGTTCGCTCGATCAGCGCCTTCGCCGATGCGATGTCCTCTGGCGGCGAGAGCGTCTCAAGCGGCTGATGTGTAAGCCGCTGAACCGCCTCCTGCGCCTGGACACATGCATATTGAACCTGCCGAGAAAGATTGTGCATGTCAGGTGCTAGCCGAGACTCAAGCAAGATTACCGGATCGTAGCCCCTTTCAAGCGCGCAGGACTCTCCCTTGGACAAAAGAGCCGATAGGGCCCGTAACATTTGGGCGAAACAGGGGATAGTGATTGCATAGATGGACATATCTTTTCCCTAAGTAGTTATTCGACATGGATACCAGTGGCCAACGTTCATCATTCTGAACCACTCAAGTTGCTCTGCAGTGCTGATGAATGCGCACCAATGTCGGGTCAAACAAACGGCGCCGCCCCTCACGGTACCGAGAAGCGGATTTTAGCCATCAGCCATAAGGAGCCGACCAAGCACAGCATTAGGATGGATATCGAAGCAGGCAGATGAAACTGGTGAAAGCCAGCCAAGCCGAAACCGGCATGGATGAGGAACGTGATCAGGCCAAGTCCAGCACAAATTTTTGCAAAGACCACCGCGTTGACCGCACCCAGCAACACGTTTCGATACCCAACCAGAACCACAGGTATTGCGAAGATATTGAACAGCAAGAAGCCCTGCACCCCGCCCGGTAGGAAAAACATCTCCCACTCCTGCCAGTACGCGGCATCTATTTGATGAAGGATCAGTGCAAGCATTGTTACGAAATAGCTTCTTTCCATGTAAGCAATCCCTTCAGCTAGTGGCCAATGCGGTCCTATTGAGGCTCACACGATGAGCAAGCACACCTGGGGCCTTGGACGCTCCGCACAATTCCAAATGTTGGCCTTATCGGCCCCACCGGCTATGCGAACGACTCGATTTGGAGTGCAGTATATGCAAAAGCGGTGGGCAAACTGAAAGATGCCATGGACCAAGCGTTTGACGGGCCAGCGACCTGCAGACGTGCTGGTGATGAGGCGGGATGACATTTAGGGCGATGCCCTCGGCGTGAAGCAAAAGAAGCCCCATAAGAAGCTGAGAATCATGCTCGAGGTGTATGGCGTGGAAAGCAGCCTGAGTGCCCTGATTAGGAAGATTCTGGAGCGTAACGCGGCTCACGGATCCATACATACTGACTGCTGATCGACAATGGAAGGCGGGTCACGACACTCATGCTTCGCCATCGCTGGGACGATGCTCGAGAGGAAGCGGTTAAGGCCGCAGTCGCCCCCCTGGCGACCCAGTACTGGCCGGCCGGGTCGGCCAACTCCAGTTCCGCGACATTCGCCCGAAGGCATGGTTAGATTTTCTATGCCTCAAAAACGCAAAAAGCCCTGATAAATCAGGGCTTTGAATATGGCGGAAGCGTAGAGATTCGAACTCTAGGATAGTTGCCCATCGACGGTTTTCAAGACCGTTGCCTTAAACCACTCGGCCACGCTTCCAGCTTGCTTTGCGGCGGCAATCATACCGTAATGAAACAAGCTGTCAAACTCTCTGTGTCGCGGGTTGCGGCAGCTCTGATATCCTCATTGCAACCACACGTTTCAAACCCACAGGTTTCATCAAGGAGTGTCGCCATGCGCGAACAGGATTATGCCGTACAACACGGCCAGCAGGCCGAGCAGCAGGAGGTCAGCCGTGTCCTGCGCAACACCTACAGCCTGCTGGCGCTTACCCTCGCCTTCAGCGGCGTCATGGCCTTCGTGGCCCAGCAAATGCGCGTCGGCTACCCGAACGTGTTCGTGGTGCTGATCGGCTTTTATGGTCTGTTCTTCCTCACCGCCAAGCTGCGTGACTCGGTCTGGGGCCTGGTGTCCACCTTCGCCCTCACCGGCTTCATGGGCTTCATCCTCGGCCCTATCCTCAACCGCTACCTGGGCATGAGCGGTGGCGCCGAAGTGGTCAGCTCGGCCTTCGCCATGACCGCCCTGGTGTTCGGTGGCCTGTCGGCGTACGTGCTGATCACCCGCAAGGACATGAGCTTCCTCAGCGGCTTCATCACTGCCGGCTTCTTCGTCCTGCTGGGTGCCGTGGTGGCCAGCTTCTTCTTCCAGATCAGCGGCCTGCAATTGGCGATCAGCGCCGGTTTCGTGCTGTTCTCGTCGGTGTGCATCCTGTTTCAGACCAGCGCGATCATCCACGGTGGCGAGCGCAACTACATCATGGCGACTATCAGCCTGTATGTATCGATCTACAACCTGTTCGTCAGCCTTCTGCAGCTGTTTGGCCTCATGGGGCGCGATGACTGATCGAGGTTGATGCAGAAAAAGCCCGCTTCGGCGGGCTTTTTTATGGGTGATGCGTGCCCATCGTGGGACAAGCCTGCCCTCATAGAACAACGCATAACGATTTGATTTTACAACCCCTATGGGAGCGGGCTTGCAACCGCGATTAGGCCGGGCTCGATATCACCGTCGCCTGGCAAGGGCTTAGCCCTTGATCGCGGAGCAAGCCCGCGCCTACAGGGGAGCAGCGCTGGCCGTTTGTTCTTTGCATGACAGTGCAGCCCAAAGGGCTGGCGGCCCGAGGCGCAACGCTCAGGCATTTCCCACTACCCCAAACCCGCCTCGCCCCGTAGAATGCGCTCCTTTTTTCTTCCGGGGCAGCTTTCCCATGAGTTCCATCGAACACGGGCCGGGCGCGGCGGCGCCTGTCAATGAACTGGTCCTCGGCCTCGAGGACAAGCCGCGGCCGTTGATCGGCCTGTTGGCTGCGCTGCAGCACCTGCTGGCGATCATCGTCCCGATCGTCACCCCGGGCCTGCTGATTTGCCAGGCGCTGGGCGTATCGCCGCGCGATACCAACCTGATCGTGTCCATGTCGCTGGTGATTTCCGGTATCGCTACCTTTGTCCAGTGCAAGCGCTTCGGGCCGTTCGGGGCCGGGCTGCTGATCGTGCAGGGCACCAGCTTCAACTTCGTCGGGCCCCTGATCGCAGGTGGCGCGCTGATGGTCAAACAAGGCACGCCGGTGGAAGGCGTGATGGCGGCGATCTTCGGCGTGGTGATCGCCGGATCCTTCGTGGAAATGGGTGTGTCGCGCATCCTGCCCTTCGTCAAACGCCTGATCACGCCGCTGGTGACCGGGATCGTCGTGCTGATGATCGGCCTGACGTTGATCAAGGTCGGCCTGATCAGCATGGGCGGCGGCTTCACCGCCATGGGCAATGGTACCTTCGCCAACGGCGAAAACCTGCTGCTGTCGGGCGTGGTGCTAGCGATCATCGTGGTGCTCAACCGTATCCCGGTGGTGTGGATGCGCAGCTGTGCCATCGTCATCGCCCTGGCCGTGGGCTATGCCCTGGCCGGTTACCTGGGCCGTCTGGATTTCACCGGCATGCACGAGGCGGCGCTGTTCCAGGTACCGATGCCCCTGCACTTCGGCCTGAGCTTCTCCTGGGCGCTGTTCATTCCGATGTTGGTGATCTACCTGGTCACCTCCCTGGAAGCCATCGGTGACGTCACCGCCACCAGCAAGGTCTCGCGCCAGCCGGTCGAAGGGCCGCTGTGGATGCAACGCATCAAGGGCGGCGTACTGGTCAATGGCGCCAACTCGCTGCTGGCCGGTGTGTTCAATACCTTCCCCAGCTCGATCTTTGCCCAGAACAACGGCGTCATCCAGCTCACCGGTATCGCCAGCCGCCACATCGGCGTATGGATCGCCGTCATGCTGGTGCTGCTGGGCCTGTTCCCGAGTGTCGCCGGGGTGATCCAGGCGGTGCCGGAGCCGGTGCTCGGTGGCGCGGCCATGGTGATGTTCGGCGCGGTCGCCGCGTCGGGAATCAATATCCTGGCCAGCACCCGCCTGGACCGCCGTGCGCTGCTGATCATCTCTGTGTCCCTGGCCCTGGGCCTGGGCGTGGCCCAGGTGCCGGAGTTCCTGGCGCACATGCCATCGGCCCTGCGCAATGTGCTGGAGTCGGGCGTGGCCACTGGCGGCATCTGCGCCCTGGTGCTGAACTGGTTCTTGCCGGAGAGCAAGGAAAACGCCTGATAGGCGCCTGGCCAGCCGACAAAGCCCGCGCCTGCCTGCGCGGGCTTTTTGCTTTATCATGGCCGCATTCCTTTGCACGAGTTGTCCATGAAATTCGCTATCGCGGTCTTTTCACCGGCCCATGCGCCCTCCTCGCGCCGCGCCCTGCGCTTTGCCGAGGCAGCGCTGGCAGGCGGGCATGAGATTGCCCGGTTGTTTTTCTATCAGGACGGGGTGCACAGCGCCTCGGCCAACGTGGTTGCGCCCCAGGACGAACAGGACATCGCCGCCCAGTGGCGTGCCTTCATCGAGGCCCACCAGCTCGACGCCGTGGTATGCATCGCCGCGGCCCTGCGCCGTGGGGTGCTCGACGAAGCCGAAGCCAACCGCTACCAACGCCCGGCGGTGAACCTGCCCAAGCCATGGGAACTGTCCGGCTTGGGCCAGTTGCATGAAGCTGCGCAAACCGCCGACCGCCTGGTCTGCTTCGGAGGCGACTGAAATGGCCAAGTCCCTGTTGATCATCAGCCGCCAGGCGCCCTGGAACGGCCCGTCCGCCCGCGAGGCATTGGACATCGCGCTGGCCGGTGGCGCCTTCGACCTGCCGCTGGGCATGCTGTTCCTCGACGACGGTGTGTTCCAGCTCGCCCCTGGCCAGCAGCCTGCAACCTTGCAACAGAAGAACCTGGCGGCGAACCTCCAGGCGCTGCCGATGTTCGGCGTCGATGAGCTGTTCGCCTGTGGCCACAGCCTGGCCGAACGCGGCCTGGCCGGCGATGCCCTGGAGCTGCCGGTACAGGTGCTCGACGACGCAGCCCTGGTCGCCTTGATTGCCCGTTTCGACCAGGTGATGACGCTCTGATGACGACCTTGCATGTAATCAACCACTCGCCCTTCGGCGACAACCGCCTGGACAGCTGCCTGCGCCTGCTGGGCGCCGACGACGCCCTGCTGCTGTGCGGCGATGCGGTCTATGCCCTGCGCCCAGGCAGCGAGCCGCTGCGCAAACTCCAGGCCGCCGGCCTGCAGGGCCGCCTATTCGCCCTTGCCGAAGACCTGCAGGCGCGGGCCATCGACAGCACGCTGGCCCAGACGGTGGACTATCCCGCGTTCGTCGAGCTTTCCCTGCATCACGATAAGGTCAACAGCTGGCTATGAGTACGCTGACTATCGGCGATCGGCAGATCGCCCTGGACAAGGACGGCTTTCTGGTCGATCTGCAAGACTGGTCCCACCCCGTCGCAGAAGCCCTGGCAGCGCGCGAAGGCATTCCGTTGACCAGCGATCACTGGGAAGTCCTTGAACTGCTGCGCCAGTTCTACGCCCAATACCAGCTCTCGCCGGCAACGCGCCCGCTGATCAAGTACACCGCGCTCAAGCTGGGCCCGGAAAAGGGCAACAGCCCGCACCTGAACCGCCTGTTCAACGGCACTCCCGCCAAACTGGCCGCGAAGCTCGCGGGCCTGCCCAAGCCGACCAATTGCATATGACCGACCCTCGCCCGCTGACCCTGCAAACCCCGGCCGAACACCCCTTCGCCGAATTCGTGCGCATCCTCGGCAAAGGCAAGCGCGGCGCCCGCGGCCTGACCCGCGAAGAAGCCCGTGCGGCCATGACCTTGCTGCTCGAAGGCAGGGTCGAGGACACCCAACTGGGCGCCTTCCTGATGCTGCTGCGGCACAAGGAAGAAAGCGCCGAGGAGCTGGCCGGTTTCACCGAAGCCCTACGTGCGCAGTTGCAGGCGCCCGGCATCGCCGTGGACCTGGACTGGCCCACCTACGCCGGCAAGAAGCGCCACCTGCCGTGGTACCTGCTGGCAGCCAAGTGCCTGGCCGCCAACGGCACACGCATCCTCATGCATGGCGGCGGCGCGCATACCGCCGGGCGCCTGTACAGCGAGCAGCTGCTGGGCCTGCTGGATATCCCCCTGTGCCGTGATTGGCCCTCGGTGGCCAAAGCCCTGGACACGCATAGCCTGGCCTTCGCGCCCCTGCAAGACTGGGCGCCCCAGCTGCAACGGATGATCGACCTGCGCAACACCCTCGGCCTGCGCTCGCCCATCCACTCCCTGGCCCGCGTGCTCAACCCCCTGGGCGCTCGCTGCGGCCTGCAAAGCATCTTCCACCCCGGCTATCAGGCCGTGCACCGCGAAGCCAGCCGCCTGCTGGGCGACCATGCCGTGGTGATCAAGGGGGACGGCGGCGAGATCGAGGTCAACCCCGATGTCATCAGCCACCTCTACGGCACCACTGCCGGCGATGCCTGGGACGAAGAATGGCCGGCATTGAGCGCACAACGCCACGTCAAGCCGGCCAGCCTGCAACCGGAGCACCTGCTCGCGGTATGGCGCAGCGAGGCCGACGACAGCTATGGCGAACTGGCCGTGGTGGCCACCATGGCCTTGGCCCTGCGCGGGCTTGGCCACCACCGGGAACAGGCGTTCGAGACTGCACGCAGTTATTGGGTGAACCGCAAACACATCGAATGAATCGATCTAAATGGCGCGGTCTTTGCGCTATTTATTCGAACGCTTTTGCCTAGACTGAGCTCCAACGACAAACGACTTTGTGCCGAGGAGCTCACCATGGGCCTTTTGATCGACGGCCGCTGGCACGACCAGTGGTACCAGAACAGCAAGGACGGCGCGTTCCAGCGCGAGACCAGCCAACGCCGCAACCCATTGCCGGCCGCCGAAGCCGGGCGCTATCACCTGTACGTGTCGCTGGCTTGTCCCTGGGCCCACCGCACCCTGATCTTTCGTGCCCTCAAGGGCCTCGAGCCGCTGATCGACGTCTCGGTGGTGAGCTGGCTGATGGGCGAGCATGGCTGGACCTTCGACCAGCAGCAAGGTTCTACCGGCGACCACCTGGACGCCCTGCAGTACCTGCATCAGCGCTACACCCAGGACGACCCGCACTACACCGGGCGCGTGACCGTACCCGTGCTGTGGGACAAGCAGGAAAAGCGCATCGTCAACAACGAGTCAGCCGAAATCATCCGCATCTTCAACAGCGCCTTCGACGAATTGACCGGCAACCGCCTGGACCTCTACCCCGAGCCGCTGCGGGCGACCATCGATGCATTGAACGAACGCATCTACCCGGCAGTGAACAATGGCGTATACCGCGCAGGCTTCGCCACCACCCAGGATGCCTATGAGGCGGCATTCGACGAGGTGTTCGCCGAGCTGGACCACTTGGAGGAATTGCTAAGCCGCCAGCGCTACCTGGCCGGTGACTACCTGACCGAGGCCGATGTACGCCTGTTCACCACCCTGGTGCGCTTCGATGCGGTGTACCACGGCCACTTCAAATGCAACCTGCGTCGCCTGACCGCCTACCCGAACCTGTCCAACTGGCTGCGCGAGCTGTACCAGTGGCCGGGCGTGGCAGGCACGGTGAACATGGAGCATATCCAGAAGCACTATTACATGAGCCACAAGACCATCAACCCGAATGGGATCGTGCCCAAGGGGCCACTGCAGGACTTCAACCAGCCCCATGATCGGGAGCGGCTAGCGGGGAAAGGGATCTGGCAGGGTTGAACCAGCGGGGGCTGCTCTGCAGCCCTTTCGCAGCATGAGGCCGCTCCTACAAGCGGTAGCGCATCACCACCCGTAGGAGCGGCCTCATGCTGCGAAAGGGCCGCACAGCGGCCCCCTTTTCATTCAACCGTCCTGCTGCGCCCCTTCGAACCACGCCAGCTTGTCGCGCAACTGCACCACTTCCCCGACGATGATCAGGGTCGGCGCATGCACTTCATGCCGTGCCACCAGCTCGGGTAGATCAGCCAGGGTTCCGGTGAACACCCGCTGATGACGGGTAGTCCCTTGCTGCACGAGCGCCGCCGGCGTACTGGCCGCGCGCCCATGGCGGATCAGCTCGGCACAGATGGTCGGCAACCCCACCAACCCCATGTAGAACACCAGGGTCTGGGCCGGCGCCACCAGGTCCTGCCAGGGCAGGTTGCTGGTGCCGTCCTTGAGGTGGCCGGTGATGAAGCGCACCGACTGGGCATAGTCCCGATGGGTCAATGGAATGCCGCCATAGGCAGAGCAACCACTGGCCGCGGTGATACCCGGCACCACCTGGAACGGGATGCCCTCTTCAGCCAGCTCCTCGATTTCCTCGCCACCGCGGCCGAAGATGAACGGATCGCCGCCCTTTAGCCGCAGCACGCGCTTGCCCTGGCGCGCCAGGTCCACCAGCAGGCGGTTGATCTGCTCCTGGGGCACCGCATGGTCGGCGCGGCGCTTGCCCACGTAGATCCGCTCGGCGTCGCGCCGGCACATCTCGATGATGGCAGGCGCCACCAGGCGGTCGTACAGCACCACGTCGGCCTGCTGCATCAGCCGCAGGGCACGGAAGGTCAGCAGGTCCGGATCGCCCGGACCGGCACCGACCAGGTACACCTCGCCCCCTTGCTGCACCGCTGCACCATCGACCTTCGCCTGCAACAGGCGCTCGGCCTCGCTGGCCTGCCCGGCCAGCTGGCGTTCGGCGATCGGCCCCTGGAATACATCCTCCCAGAAGCCGCGACGCTGGTTGACGTCCGGATACAGCGCCTTGACCTTGTCGCGAAACCGCGCCGCCAGCCCGGCCAGCTCGCCATAGGCGGCTGGAATCCAGGCCTCCAGCCGCGCACGAATCAAGCGCGCCAGCACCGGTGCGTCGCCGCCGCTGGACACCGCCACCACCAGGGGCGAGCGGTCGACGATGGCCGGGAAGATCACCGTGCACAGGGCAGGCGCATCCACCACGTTCACCGGCAGGCTACGCGCCTGGGCATCGGCCGAGACCTGGGCATTGAGCCCGGAGTCGTCGGTGGCTGCGATCACCAGACGGCAACCGTCCAGGTCACCGGCCTGGTAACCACGCACCAGGACTTCACCGCCGCCCTCGCGGGCCAGCGCGGCCAGCTGGCCGTCGACATCCGGCGCGACCACCCGCAGCGCGGCGCCGGCATCGGCCAACAGGCGCGCCTTGCGCAAGGCGATCTCGCCACCGCCGACGACCAGTACCCGGCCGCCCTGCAGCTTGTGGAACAGCGGCAGGTAGTCCATTTAGCGGATGACCTCGACACCGCCCATGTAGGGCTTGAGTACATCCGGCACACGGATCGAGCCGTCGGCCTGCTGGTAGTTCTCCAACACCGCTACCAGGGTACGGCCCACGGCCAAGCCGGAACCGTTCAGAGTGTGCACCAGCTCCGGCTTGCCGGTTTCCGGGTTGCGCCAGCGGGCCTGCATGCGGCGAGCCTGGAAGTCGCCGCAGTTGGAGCAGGAACTGATCTCACGGTACTTGTCCTGGCTCGGCACCCAGACTTCCAGGTCGTAGGTCTTGACCGCGCCGAAGCCCATGTCGCCAGTGCACAGCGCCAGCACGCGGTACGGCAGCTCCAGCAGCTGGAGCACACGCTCGGCGTTGGCGGTCAGGCCTTCCAGGGCTTCCATGGACTTGGAAGGCTCGACTACCTGCACCATCTCGACCTTGTCGAACTGGTGCTGGCGGATCATGCCGCGGGTATCACGCCCCGAGGCACCGGCCTCGCTGCGGAAGCACGGGGTGTGGGCGACGTACTTGATCGGCAGTTGCTTGGCGTCGAGGATCTGGTCGGCCACCAGGTTGGTCAGCGATACCTCGGCGGTCGGGATCAGGTAGAAGTCGGCCTCGCCTTCGCGGCTGATCTTGAACAGGTCTTCCTCGAACTTCGGCAGCTGGCCGGTGCCTTGCAGGGCTGGCGCCTGCACCATGTATGGGGTGTAGGCCTCTTCGTAGCCGTGCTCACCGGTGTGCAGGTTGATCATGAACTGCGCCAGGGCGCGGTGCAGGCGGGCGATCGGGCCGCGCAGCACGGCGAAGCGGGCGCCGGACAGCTTGGCGGCAGCTTCGAAGTCCAGGCCACCGCTGATCTCGCCCAGGGCGACGTGGTCCTTGATCTCGAAATCGAAGACCTTCGGGGTGCCCCAGCGACGTACTTCGACGTTGTCGTCTTCGCTGGCGCCGACCGGCACGCTGGCGTCCGGCAGGTTGGGGATGGTCAGCAGGATCGCGTCCAGTTCGGCCTGGATGCCGTCCAACTCGGTCTTGCCGGCCGCCAGCTCGTTGGCCATGCGCTCGACGTCGGCCATCAGCGGGGCGATGTCCTCGCCCTTGGCCTTGGCCTGGCCGATGGACTTGGAACGGGCGTTACGCTCGGCCTGCAGTTGCTCGGTGCGAGTCTGCACCGCCTTGCGGCGCTCTTCCAGTGATTCGATGCGCGCGACATCCAGGCTGAAGCCACGGGAGGCCAGGCGATCCGCCACTTCCTGAAGTTGGCCGCGTAACAGTTTGGAATCGAGCATATCGTTCTCTCGTTGTGTGTGTTGGTTCAGAATTTGGTCAAGGACAGGCCGGCCCAAGTGGCCAACAGCCCGCCCACTACGCTGATCGCGCTATAACCCAGGGCCAGCGGTACTTGCCCGCTTTCCATCAGGCGCACGGTATCCAGCGAAAAAGAGGAAAACGTCGTCAGGCCACCCAGAAAGCCGACGATCAGGCCCGCGCGCAACTCGACCGGTGCCAGCGGCTTGTGCAGGAACAGGCCGTAGAGCAGGCCGATCAGCAGGCAGCCGACCAAGTTGACTGCCAGCGTACCGAGATAGAAGTGGCGTGGCCAGTGGGCAGAGACCCAATTGGCCGTGGCGAAGCGCAGCAAGGTGCCGGCTATACCGCCGGCACTGACCGCGGCGACCAGGGCAATCATGGTTTTCTCCGCTGGCGAGGGCTGCTGCGGTCGAGGTCGGCCAGGTGGCGCAGTTTCTCGCCGATCTTCAACTCCAGGCCTCGCGGCACTGGCTGGTAGTACTGGCGCGGCTCGAGCTGCTCGGGGAAGTAGTCCTCGCCTGCGGCGTAGGCGTCCGGCTCGTCGTGGGCATAGCGGTATTCTTCGCCATAGCCCAGTTGTTTCATCAGTTTGGTCGGCGCATTGCGCAGGTGCAGCGGCACCTCCAGCGAGCCGTGCTCGGCCGCCTCGCGCATGGCCGCCTTGAAGCCCATGTACACCGCATTGCTCTTCGGCGCGCAGGCGATGTAGGTGATGGCCTGGGCCACCGCCAGTTCGCCTTCTGGGCTACCCAGGCGTTCCTGAACGTCCCAGGCCGAAAGACACAGGCTCAGGGCACGAGGGTCGGCATTGCCGATGTCCTCGCTGGCCATGCGCACCACGCGGCGGGCGATGTACAGCGGGTCGCAGCCACCGTCGAGCATGCGCGCATACCAATACAGGGCCGCATCAGGGTTGGAGCCCCGCACCGATTTGTGCAACGCAGAAATCTGGTCGTAGAAGGCCTCGCCCCCCTTGTCGAAGCGTCGGCGGCTGTCGCCCAGCAGGCTTTGCAGCAGCTCGACGCCGATCTCCTCGCCATCGTCGGCCAGGTCCGAGGCGTTCTCCAGCAGGTTGAGCATGCGCCGGCCATCGCCGTCGGCGGCGGCCATGAGCATCTGGAAGGCTTCGTCGCCCACCCGCAGCTGGCGCGCGCCAAGGCCACGCTCTTCGGTCAGGGCGCGGTTGACCAGTTTACGCAGGGCCGCTTCATCCAGGCTCTTGAGCACATACACCCGCGCCCGCGAGAGCAAGGCGTTGTTCAGCTCGAAAGACGGGTTCTCGGTGGTGGCGCCGATGAAGATCAGCGTGCCGTCTTCGACATAGGGCAGGAAGGCATCCTGCTGGGACTTGTTGAAGCGGTGTACTTCGTCGACGAACAGGATGGTCCGGCGGCCGTACTGGCCGGCCTGCTGCTTGGCCACCTCGACGGCCTGGCGGATCTCCTTGACCCCCGCAAGCACCGCCGACACCGTTTCGAAGTGTGCGTCGCAGAACTGCGCCAGAAGCCGCGCCAGGGTGGTTTTGCCGACCCCGGGTGGCCCCCAGAAGATCATCGAATGCAGCGCACCCTGCTCCAGCGCCTCGCGCAGCGGCTTGCCGCGCGCCAGCAGGTGCTCCTGGCCGACGTACTCGTCCAGGTTGGACGGACGCAGCCGGGCGGCCAGGGGCTGGGCGACGGGTTCGCTTCGAAACAGGTCCATGATGGCTCTCGTTATTCCTGGATGACGTCAGCGCCTTCCGGGATCTTGAACTGGAACGTGCTCGCCGGGATCGGCTCGTTGGCCTTGACCCCGTTGAACAGGATATTGGTACGCTGGCCCACGCTGTCGACCAGTTGCATGTCATTGATCAGCCCGCGGCGGAACGACACGCGCAGCGAGTCGAACAGCGTGTCCTTGGTCTTGGGCTTCAAGGTGAAGTCCATGACTTCGCCCTGCTCCTTGGAGGTGATGTCGAAGCTCTGGCTGATCTTCGACACATCGCCGGACAGCAGCAGCGCCGGGGTCTGGTTCAGGCGTACGTCGAGCTTCTTGACCGTGGCCTGCTCCAGGTCCGGGTCCCACAGGGTGACTTTCTGGCCATCGGACACCACCACCTGCTCCTGGGGCGCATCGGTGTGCCAGTAGAACAGGCCTGGGCGCTTGACCGACATCTGCCCGCTGGTCTCCTGCAAGCTGGTGCCGCTGGCGTCCAGGGTCAGCTGGGAGAAACGGGCGGAAAGGGTCTGGGACTTTTCCAGCAACTGGGTCAGGCGCGCCACATCCTTCTCGTCGGCATGGGCCGACACCGCGCCCAGGGCCAGGGCAGAAACCAACAGCATGCGAATCGCGCGCATGGGAATCCTCGTCGAACAGTGGGTAGGCCGGGCACCGCCATTGGCACCCGGCAAGGTGATCATCAATCGCGCGGGCCACCCGGGGCAATCACTTCCCGCGAGCCGTTGCTGTTCATGGGGGTGACCACGCCGGCCATCTCCATCGCCTCGATCATTCGCGCGGCACGGTTGTAGCCGATCTTGAGCTTGCGCTGCACCGCGGAAATCGACGCCCGGCGGCTTTCCAGCACGAACTGCACCGCTTCGTCGTACAGGGCGTCGGCTTCCGGGTCGTCGCCGTCGCCACCACCACCGCCGCCGCCTTC
Source organism: Pseudomonas sp. NY15372 (assembly GCF_048068215.1). Taxonomy (NCBI): domain Bacteria; kingdom Pseudomonadati; phylum Pseudomonadota; class Gammaproteobacteria; order Pseudomonadales; family Pseudomonadaceae; genus Pseudomonas; species Pseudomonas sp. NY15372. The sequence goes on along the minus strand of NZ_JBLUPY010000001.1, from coordinate 139,007 downwards.
GAAGCCGCTGCCGGCCTCCTCGACGCCGTTGAGGATGTCGTCGTTGTAGTCCGGCGCACCGCGCATCTTCCATGCCTCGACCACGCGATGGACCTCGTCGTCGGAGACGAATGCGCCATGCACGCGGATCGGCAGGCTGGTGCCCGGCGGCATGTAGAGCATGTCCCCGTGGCCAAGCAACTGTTCGGCACCGCCCTGATCGATGATGGTCCGCGAGTCAATCTTGCTCGACACCTGGAACGCCATACGCGTCGGGATGTTGGCCTTGATCAGGCCGGTGATCACGTCCACCGAGGGGCGCTGGGTGGCGAGGATCAGGTGGATACCGGCGGCGCGGGCCTTCTGGGCGATACGGGCGATCAGCTCTTCCACCTTCTTGCCGACGATCATCATCATGTCGGCGAATTCGTCGACGATCACCACGATGGTCGGCAGCGTCTTCAGTGCCGGCGGCTCGTCGTCCATGCTCTCGCGGCGATACAGCGGGTCGTGAATGATCTCACCGGCCTCCTGGGCGTCCTTGATCTTGCGGTTGAAGCCGGCCAGGTTACGTACACCCATGGCCGCCATCAGCTTGTAGCGCCGCTCCATCTCGGCCACGCTCCAGCGCAGGGCGTTGGCAGCGTCCTTCATGTCGGTGACCACCGGGCACAGCAGGTGCGGGATGCCCTCGTAGATCGACAGTTCGAGCATCTTCGGGTCGATCATGATCAGCCGCGCGTCTTCCGGGCTGGACTTGAACAGGATCGACAGGATCATCGCGTTCACGCCCACCGACTTACCGGAGCCGGTGGTACCAGCCACCAGCAAGTGCGGCATCTTGGCCAGATCGGTGATCACCGGCTTGCCGCCGATGTCGTGGCCCAGGGCCAGGGTGACCGGCGACTTCTGCTCGTCGTACTGCGGCGTAGAGAGCACCTCGGAGAAGCGCACCATCTGCCGGTTCTCGTTGGGGATCTCGATACCCACGGTGGTCTTGCCGGGGATGACCTCGACCACGCGCACGCTGGTCACGGCCAGCGAACGCGCCAGGTCCTTGGCCAGGTTGGCGATACGGCTGACCTTGACGCCGGCAGCCGGCTGGATCTCGTAGCGGGTGATCACCGGGCCCGGGTGGATCGAGTCCACCGATACTTCGACGCCGAATTCCTTGAGTTTGATTTCCAGCAGGTGGCCGACACCGGCCAGGGACTCTGGCGAGTATTCGATCTTCTTCTGCTCGGCCGGGTCGAGGATGGAGATCGATGGCAGGGTGCCCTCGACGGCGCTGTCGACGAACAACGGCGCCTGTTTTTCCTTCATCACCCGCTTGCTCGGCTCCGGCGCCTTGACCGGGGCCGGCATGATCACCGGGGCCGGCTGCTGTTCGCGCTGGGCCACATGCTTGGTCAGGGCCTCGTCGCGTTCGATGATGCGCTCGCGGGCCTTGGCCTGTTCGCGTTTGTCCGGCACCACCGGCGCCACCACTTCGTCGACCTGCTCGTCCACCTCGCGCAGCTGCGCCACCAGGCGCTTGCGCTCGTTGCGGGCCTCCCACCAGCGGTTGGCCGCGCCCTGCACCAGCTCGAACAGATCGAGGGTGATCTTGCCGGTGATGTCCATCACCTTGAACCACGACAGGTCGGTGAACACCGTCAGGCCGAACAGGAACAGGGCAATGAACATCAAGGTGCTGCCCTGCACGTTCAGCAGGTTGCGCGCCAGCTCGCCCAGGCTCTCGCCCAGGGCGCCGCCCGCGGAGAACGGCATGCTCGCCGGCGGGTGGAAATGGATATGCGCCAGGGCCGCGCCCGACAGCACCAGGAACACCAGGCCGATGAGCCGCCAGGAGAACAGCCAGCCGCTCCACTCCCAGGGCTGGTGGCGCTCACGGAAGATCTGCCAGGTCTTGATCGCCAGCAGCAACGGGAAGATGTAGGCGAAGTAGCCCAACACCATGAACAGGATATCGGCGAAATAGGCACCGGCACGGCCGGCGGCGTTCTGCACCTGGTCGACGTTGCTGGTGTGGCTGAAGCCCGGGTCTGCCGTGTCGTAGGTCAGCAGTGCCATCCACAGGTACAGGCACAGGGCACCGACAGCGATTAGCGCGCCTTCCTTGAGGCGGTAATGCAGCTGCTGGCGCCACAGGGGCACGGGCAAGGGGGTCGGGGTTGCGGTGGATTTCTTCAAAACGCGTCTATTCCTGCGCTTGCTGCGCGTCCAGTAGTGTGTCCGGTCAATGAACCACTACTTTTAACATTACTGCCCGCCAGTCGCCATGGCAGCGCGCCACGGGCATGAACGGGGCGGATTCCCTATGGGTGCAATTTGAGCACGCATTTACTTTCGTGACAAAGGCTTATGCTGTGTTTTTGCACAGGTGTGACAGCAAATACGCCGGATGGTGCCGGTGGCGGCATGCATGTGCATGAAATCGCCCCGCACAGCGGTCTGACCCACCGCCATCGCCGGCAATCCGGCTCCTACGACGCCAGGCCGGCACAAGGCCAGAGATTGACCTCCTCGACCCTGCACGCCATGCTGCCCTCTCCCCTCCCCCACCACCGAAAGACCATGCTCACCTGGCTGACCCGCGATTCCCTGACCTTCCCGCCCCTGGACAAGGCCCTGCACGACCCCAACGGCCTGCTCGCCGCGGGCGGCGACCTGACCCCGGAGCGCCTGGTGCAGGCCTATCGCCATGGCTGCTTCCCCTGGTACCAGGACGGCCAGCCGATCCTCTGGTGGTCACCCGACCCTCGCACCGTGTTGTTCCCCGACGAATTGCATGTATCCCGCTCGCTGGCCAAGTTCATCCGCCAGGGCCATTGCCAGGTCAGTTTCGATACCGACTTCGCTGCGGTCATCGCTGCCTGCGCCGCCCCGCGCGACTACGCCGACGGCACCTGGATCACCGACAGCATGCAAGCGGCCTATTGCGAGCTGCACCGGCGCGGCATCGCCCACTCGGTGGAGGTGCGCCAGAACGGTGAACTGGTCGGCGGCCTGTATGGCCTGGCCATGGGTCGGCTGTTCTTCGGCGAATCGATGTTCAGCCGCGCCGACAATGCCTCCAAAGTGGGCTTCGTCGCCTTGGTCGAGCACCTGAAGGCCGCCGGCTTCGTACTGATCGACTGCCAGATGCCGACCAACCACCTGCACAGCCTTGGCGCCCGCGCCATCAGCAGGGCCAGCTTCGCCGAGCACCTGGCGCGCCACCTCGACCAGCCCAACACAGCCACCTGGGCTCGCTAGGCGAGTTCTGCCAGCTGGCTTACACTTAAATCAAAGTCTTGCCGAGGGGTCGATCATGACAGAGCTGGCGCGGTTGAAGTTCTATGCCACTCAGCCCCACGCCTGCAGTTACCTGCCGGACGAGCAGGCGACTACGCTGTTCCTGGACCCCAGCCAACCGATGGACGTGCATGTGTATGCCGACCTTTCGGAAATGGGTTTCCGCCGCAGTGGCGACCACCTGTACCGCCCCCATTGCCAGCATTGCAATGCTTGCGTGCCTGCCCGCATCCCGGCGGCGCGCTTCATTCCCAACCGCCAGCAACGACGCATCCTCAAGCGCAACGCCGACCTGACCGTCACCGCCGCCCGCCCGGCCTTTCGCGAAGAATATTTCGACCTCTACCGGCGCTACATCGAGCAACGCCACGCCGATGGCGACATGTACCCGCCGAGCCGTGACCAGTTTTCCACCTTCCTGGTACGCGACCTGCCGTTCTGCTGGTTCTATGAATTCCGCCTCGAAGGCCGGCTGATGGCCGTGGCCGTGTGCGACCTGCTGCCCAACGGCCTGTCGGCGGTCTACACCTTCTACGAACCGGAAGAAGAACGCCGCAGCCTGGGGCGCTACGCCATCCTCTGGCAGATCACCGAAGCCCTGCGCCAGGACCTGGAAGCGGTCTACCTGGGTTACTGGATCAAGAACTGCAAGAAAATGAACTACAAGACCCAGTACCGGCCTATCGAACTGCTGATCAACCAGCGGTGGGTTACCCTCAATTGAAAGCATTGGCTTAAAACACAGTTTTCGGGCATAATCCACGCCACTTTTTTTGCCCGGTGCAGTTGTGCGTCGGGCCATCACTGGATACCGAGGGCTTTACTGCATGTCGAAAGAAGACAGCTTCGAAATGGAAGGTACTGTCGTCGACACCCTGCCCAACACCATGTTCCGCGTGGAGTTGGAAAACGGGCACGTCGTAACCGCGCACATCTCTGGGAAGATGCGCAAGAACTACATCCGCATTCTCACTGGCGACAAGGTCCGCGTCGAACTGACGCCGTACGACCTGAGCAAGGGCCGCATCACCTACCGTGCGCGCTAAGCTCCAGCCATGAAAAAGCCCGGCCATGTGCCGGGCTTTTTTATGCCTGTCAGATATAGAGGGCTGCTTTGCAGCCATCGCGAGCTGCGCTTGCTCCTACGGGGTTATGCATCCCGTAGGAGCGAGCAAAGCTCGCGATGGGCCGCAACGTGGCCCTGCTGTCACGCAACCTCGGCCGTGGTCTCGAAGTCGAACACCAGCTCGCCATCACGCAGGTCGACGTGCACCACCCCGCCATGCTCGGACAACTCGCCGAACAGGATCTCCTCGGCCAACGGCCGCTTGATCTTGTCCTGGATGAGCCGCGCCATGGGCCGTGCACCCATCTGCACGTCGTAGCCGGAGGCGGCCAGCCACCCGCGGGCGTCATCGCTGACTTCCAGCAGCACACGCTTGTCCTCGAGCTGCGCCTGCAGTTCGATGAGGAACTTGTCGACGATGCTCTTGATGGTTTCGTGACTCAGGCGGCCGAACTGGATGATGGTGTCCAGACGGTTGCGGAACTCGGGCGTGAAGCTCTTGCGGATCACTTCCATGGCATCGGAAGTGTGGTCCTGCTGGGTGAAGCCGATCGAGGCCCGCGCGGCGGTTTCGGCGCCGGCGTTGGTGGTCATGATCAGAATCACGTTGCGGAAGTCCGCCTTGCGCCCGTTATTGTCGGTCAAGGTCCCGTGGTCCATCACCTGCAGCAGCAGGTTGAAGACTTCCGGGTGGGCCTTCTCGATTTCGTCGAGCAGCAGCACGCAGTGCGGTTGCTTGGTGATCGCCTCGGTCAACAGGCCACCCTGGTCGAACCCGACATAGCCTGGCGGTGCACCGATCAGGCGCGACACGGTATGCCGCTCCATGTACTCGGACATGTCGAAGCGCACCAGCTCGACGCCCAGGGCCTTGGCCAACTGGCGTGCGGCCTCGGTCTTGCCCACGCCGGTGGGGCCGGCGAACAGGAACGAACCGACCGGCTTGTCCGGCGCCTTGAGCCCGGCACGGGAGAGCTTGATCGCGGTCGCCAGCGAGTCGATGGCGGCATCCTGGCCGAACACGGTGAGCTTGAGATCACGCTCGAGGTTACGCAGCAGTTCCTTGTCGGAACTGGTGACATGCTTGGGCGGGATCCGCGCGATCTTGGCGACGATGTCCTCGACCTGCGACACGTCGATGCGCTTGACCCTGTTGGCCTCCGGCTGCAGGCGCTGGTAGGCGCCGGCCTCGTCGATCACGTCGATGGCCTTGTCCGGCATGTGCCGGTCATTGATGTAGCGCGCAGCCAGTTCGGCGGCGGCGCGCAGGGCCTCGTCGCTGTACTCGATGTTGTGGTGAGTCTCGAAGCGGCCCTTCAGGCCACGCAGGATGCCCACGGTGTCTTCCACCGACGGCTCGGTGACGTCGACCTTCTGGAAACGCCGCGCCAGGGCCCGATCCTTCTCGAAGATACCGCGAAACTCCTGGAACGTGGTCGAACCGATGCAGCGAATATCCCCGGAGGACAGCAGCGGCTTGAGCAGGTTGGACGCATCCATCACCCCGCCCGATGCCGCACCGGCACCGATGATGGTGTGGATCTCGTCGATGAACAGGATCGCCTGCGGACGCTTGCGCAGCTCGCCGAGCAGCGCCTTGAAGCGCTTCTCGAAGTCGCCGCGGTACTTGGTACCGGCCAGCAAGGCGCCGAGGTCGAGGGAGTAGACGACGCTCTGGGCCAGCAGGTCAGGCACCTGGCCGTCGACGATACGCTTGGCCAGGCCTTCGGCGATGGCGGTCTTGCCCACGCCAGCCTCACCGACCAGCAGCGGGTTGTTCTTGCGCCGGCGGGCGAGGATCTGGGCGACCCGCTCGACTTCCTGTTCGCGACCCACCAGTGGGTCGATGCGGCCCAGGCGGGCCAGTTCGTTCAGGTTGCTGGCATAGGCGTCCAGGGGGTTGCTCGAGGACGCGGCTTCGCCACCTTCCTCGTCCTGCATGTCCTGGTCGCTTTCGCTGTGCGAACCGTGGCCCGGCACCTTGGAGATGCCATGGGCGATGTAGTTGACCACGTCGATGCGCGCCACGCTCTGCTGCTTGAGCAGGAACACGGCCTGGCTTTCCTGTTCGCTGAAGATCGCCACCAGCACGTTGGCGCCGGTGACTTCGCGCTTGCCGGAGCTCTGCACATGGAACACGGCACGCTGCAGGACGCGCTGGAAGCCCAGGGTCGGCTGGGTTTCGCGGTCCTCGTCATGAACGGGAATCAGCGGTGTGGTGGAATCGATGAACTCTTGCAGGTCGTGCTTGAGCTTGTCGAGATTGGCACCACAGGCGCGAAGAACGGTCGCGGCGGCCTCGTTGTCAAGGAGTGCAAGCAGCAGGTGTTCGACGGTCATGAACTCATGACGCTTCGAACGAGCCTCCTTGAAGGCCAGATTGAGGGTGACTTCGAGCTCGCGGTTTAACATAGCTTCACCTCATACCCAAGTGGTCGGCGATTAACCGTCCTTCTCGATTTCACAGAGTAGCGGATGCTGGCTTTCCCTGGCGTATTGGTTGACCTGCATGGCCTTTGTCTCGGCGATGTCACGGGTAAACAATCCGCACACTGCCCGCCCTTCGGTATGGACGGTCAGCATGATCTTGGTCGCCAGCTCGCGGTTCAGATTGAAGAACGTCTCGAGCACTTCGACGACGAAATCCATTGGCGTGTAGTCATCGTTGAACAAAACCACCTTGTACATCGGTGGCGCCTGCAGGATCGGCTTGGCTTCCTGTACCGCCAGACCGGAGCCGTCGTCCTCGTTCGATTGCGGGCGATCCTGATTGAATGTTAGTCGAATCTGGCTGAGTGGTTGCATGGAAAGAATTTCATCATATCGACAGGTTAAGGTAGTGGGTTGACCGCGCAGGCCGCTTCCGGCGCGGGCGCCGTCTGACCTTGACTATCGGCAAAACGGTGTTACAACCAATAAGAACCCACCGTGGTCGATAAAGATCCGCGCAGTCAACCAGATTTTTTCGCATGGTTCGTATGCGGATGACCGGATGATACTCCAGTGATGGAGTCCTTTGCAGAGGGACATGAGGATGGCGAGCGGTAAAGTCAAGTGGTTCAACAATGCCAAGGGCTATGGTTTCGTCAACGAGGAGGGTAAAAGCGAAGACCTGTTCGCCCACTATTCGCATATCCAGATGGACGGCTACAAGACGCTCAAAGCTGGCCAGTCCGTGACCTTCGACATCGTCCAGGGTCCTAAAGGGCTGCACGCCGTGAACATCGCCAACACTGGCGCCACCCAGGCCAAGGTCGAGGCCCAGCCGGCAGGCGACACCGTACAGGCCTGACCCGCCCCACCTTCTGCAGGCACATCGGCAGCCGGCCAGCCCCGCAAGGGCTGGCCGGTTTTCATTGGCCTCACATGTGCTTGATCATTTCGTCGCCGAAGCCGGAGCTGCTGACCAGCGTGGCCCCTTCCATCAAGCGCTCGAAGTCATACGTGACGGTCTTGGCGGCGATCGCGCCATTGGTCCCCTTGATGATCAGGTCGGCCGCCTCGGTCCAGCCCATGTGGCGCAGCATCATCTCTGCCGAGAGGATCACCGAACCCGGGTTGACCTTGTCCTGCCCGGCATACTTGGGCGCAGTGCCATGGGTAGCCTCGAACATGGCCACGGTGTCGGAGAGGTTGGCACCCGGGGCGATGCCGATGCCGCCGACCTCGGCCGCCAGGGCATCGGAGAGGTAGTCGCCGTTGAGGTTGAGGGTCGCGATCACATCGTATTCGGCTGGGCGCAGCAGGATCTGCTGGAGCATGGCGTCGGCAATCGCGTCCTTGACGATCACCTCACGGCCGCTCTTGGGGTTCTTGAACTTCATCCATGGGCCGCCGTCGAGCAGCTCGGCGCCGAACTCGTCCCGGGCCACCTCGTAGCCCCAGTCCTTGAAGGCCCCTTCGGTGAACTTCATGATGTTGCCCTTGTGCACCAGGGTCAGCGACTCGCGGTCGTTGTCCACCACATACTGCAGGGCCTTGCGAACCAGGCGCTTGGTGCCTTCCCGGGAGACTGGCTTGACGCCGATGCCGCAGTCCTGGTCGAAACGGATCTTGGTGACACCCATTTCCTCCTTGAGGAACTTGATCACCTTGTTCGCCTCCGGGGAACCGGCCTTCCATTCGATGCCGGCATAGATGTCCTCGGAGTTCTCGCGGAAGATCACCATGTCGACATCGCCCGGCTTCTTGACCGGGCTCGGCACGCCCTGGAACCACAGCACCGGGCGCAGGCAGACGTACAGGTCCAGCTGCTGGCGCAGGGCCACGTTCAGCGAGCGGATGCCGCCACCGACTGGCGTGGTCAGTGGGCCCTTGATCGACACGACGTAGTCGCGCACCGCATCGAGCGTTTCCTGGGGCAGCCAGGTGTCCTGGTCGTATACCTGGGTGGCCTTCTCGCCGGCATACACTTCCATCCAGGCGATCTTGCGCTTGCCACCGTAGGCCTTCTGCACGGCGGCATCCACCACCTTGATCATCACCGGCGAAACATCGACACCGATACCGTCGCCCTCGATGTACGGGATGATGGGGTTGTCGGGAACGTTGAGCGAATGGTCTGCATTGACGGTGATCTTGGCACCGTCCGCCGGAACCTTGATTTTCTGGTATCCCATGCTGCACTACTCCGCTTTTTCCAGGTGTGATTGGACATCCTGCGATCCAATGAGCCTAAACCACATCCGCCGACCTGCAAGGGATGCGACAACCGACCACATTGCAGATACGTCTTTGGTCTTATAAATGGGCCGATATCACTTGGCCTTGCTGAATCGCCCGAATGGTTTGGTATACTGCGCCGCGACCGAAGGGTCATCGGGGCGATCCCTAGGCAAAATGCGGACCGCCCTTGGCCATGAATGGATACCAAGCCTGGCCACTAAGCCTGTGCTGTTACCGCAGCCCAGCACTTGACGCTCGACTGATGCATCCACCATCACCGCTCGCAGCCTCTCGACTTTCCGCTCATGGCACTGCCAGAGCGATGCGCCTACCCTGCGCACCACGAGACTCGAGCACGCTCAGCACACAGAGAGTTAACCCGCATGCCCACCCGTTCCAAGATCATCTATACCTTCACCGACGAAGCCCCCGCCCTCGCCACCTACTCGCTGCTGCCGATCATCGAAGCCTTCACCGCTTCGGCTGACATCGCCGTCGAAACCCGCGACATCTCCCTGGCTGGCCGCATCCTCGCCGCCTTCCCGGAGCAACTGGGCGCAGAGAAGCAAGTAGGCGATCACCTGGCGGAACTGGGCCAGCTGGCTACCACCCCTGAAGCCAACATCATCAAGCTGCCGAACATCAGCGCCTCGGTACCGCAGCTCAAGGCCGCGATCAAGGAACTGCAAGCCAAGGGTTTCAACATCCCGGACTACGCCGACGAGCCGGCCACCGCGGAAGAAAAAGAGTCGCGCGCCCGCTACGACCGCATCAAGGGCTCTGCGGTGAACCCGGTACTGCGCGAAGGCAACTCCGACCGCCGCGCCCCGCTGTCGGTCAAGAACTACGCCCGCAAGCACCCGCACAAGATGGGCGCCTGGGCTGCCGACTCCAAGTCGCACGTTGCCCACATGACCCAGGGCGACTTCTATGGCAGCGAGAAAGCTGCGCTGATCGAAGGCGATGACAGCCTGCGCATCGAGCTGGTCGCCAAGGACGGTTCCACCACCGTCCTGAAGGAAAAGACCGCCGTCAAGGCCGCCGAAGTCATCGACTGTGCCGTCATGAGCCGCAAGGCCCTGAAAGCCTTCATCGCCGAGCAGATCGCCGATGCCAAGGCCTCCGGCGTGCTACTGTCGGTACACTTGAAAGCCACCATGATGAAGGTTTCCGACCCGATCATGTTCGGCGTCATCGTCGAAGAGTTCTACAACGACGTGCTGGCCAAGCACGCCGCTGCACTGGCCGAAGTGGGCTTCAATGCCAACAACGGCATCGGCGACCTGTACGCCCGCATCAAGGACCTGCCAGCCGACAAGCAGGCCGAGATCGAAGCCGACATCCAGGCCCTGTACGCCGTTCGCCCGGCGCTGGCCATGGTCAACTCCGACAAAGGCATCACCAACCTGCATGTACCGAGCGACGTCATCGTCGACGCCTCGATGCCTGCGATGATCCGCGACTCGGGCAAGATGTGGAACACCGCCGGTGAACTGCAAGATGCCAAGGCCGTCATCCCTGACCGCTGCTACGCCGGCATCTACCAGGCCGTGATCGAAGACTGCAAGGCCAACGGTGCCTTCGACCCCACCACCATGGGCAGCGTGCCGAACGTCGGCCTGATGGCGCAGAAAGCCGAAGAGTACGGTTCCCACGACAAGACCTTCCAGATCAAGGCCGACGGCGTCGTACGCGTGGTCGATGGCAAGGGCCAGGTGCTGCTGGAGCAGAGCGTCGAGGCCGGCGACATCTTCCGCATGTGCCAGACCAAGGACGCGCCGATCCAGGACTGGGTCAAGCTGGCCGTCAACCGTGCCCGCCTGAGCAACACCCCGGCGGTGTTCTGGCTCGACCCTGCCCGCGCCCACGACGGCGTGATGATCGAGAAGGTGCAGAAGTACCTGAAGGACCACGACACCAGCGGCCTGGACATTCGCATCCTGGCTCCGGTCGATGCCATCAAGTTCTCCCTGGCCCGTATCCGCGAAGGCAAGGACACCATCTCGGTGACCGGCAACGTACTGCGCGACTACCTGACCGACCTGTTCCCGATCATGGAGCTGGGCACCAGCGCCAAGATGCTGTCGATCGTTCCGCTGATGAACGGCGGTGGCCTGTTCGAAACCGGTGCCGGCGGTTCGGCACCTAAGCACGTGCAGCAGCTGGTCGAAGAGAACTTCCTGCGTTGGGACTCGCTGGGTGAATTCCTGGCCCTGGCCGCTTCCCTGGAGCACCTGGGCAACACCTACGACAACCCGCGCGCCAAGGTCCTGGCCAACACCCTGGACCAGGCCACCGGCAAGTTCCTCGATACCAACAAGTCGCCTTCGCGCAAGGTCGGCGGTATCGACAACCGCGGCAGCCACTTCTACCTGACCCTGTACTGGGCCGAGGCACTGGCCGCCCAGAACGACGACGCTGCCCTGCAGGCACGCTTCGCCCCTCTGGCCAAGACCCTGGCCGAGAACGAAGCGACCATCGTCGCCGAACTGGCCGCCGTCCAGGGCAAGCCGGCCGACATCGGTGGCTACTACGCCCCGGATGCCGAGCTGACCGCCAAGGTGATGCGCCCAAGCCAGACCCTGAACAGCGCCATCGCCGCCCTGTAAGGTTCGCTTGAAGTAACAGCACAAACCCCGGCCACGCACCGGGGTTTGTGCTTTCTGGGAACAAGGGCTGCTCTGCAGCCCATCGCCGGCAAGCCTGCACAGGTACTGCATCAGGCTCTATGTTTGCACAGTGCCTGTGGGAGCTGGCTTGCCGGCAATGGGCCGCAAAGCGGCCCCAGCAATCCAAAGGGACATATCAATGACCTGGCAACCCCACATCACCGTCGCCACCATCGTCGAACACGAGGGCAAGTTCCTCTTCGTAGAAGAGTTCAAGGCCGGCCAGCACGTGTTCAACCAACCCGCCGGCCACCTGGAGCCCAACGAGACCCTGCCCCAGGCCGCCCTGCGCGAAACCCTGGAGGAAACCGCCTGGGAGGTCGAACTCACCGGCGTGGTCGGCATCTACCTCTATACCGCCCCCAGCAACGGCGTGACCTACCAGCGCATCTGCTTCGCCGCCCGCCCCGTGCGTCACCACGAAGGCCGCGCCCTGGACAGCGACATCGTGCGCGCTGTCTGGCTGACCCGTGAAGCGCTGCTGGCCGACCCTACACGCTGGCGCAGCGAGCTGGTGCCACGCTGCCTGGACGACTACCTCGCCGGCCCGCTGCACAGCCTCACACTGCTACGCGACTGACGCGAAGCCCCCGGCCTGATAGAATCGGAATTTTTCCCCCAGATACACACCGGTAGCCATGACCAGCCCAGCACTCAAAGACCCCGCCAAGACCCGCGTCATCGTCGGCATGTCCGGCGGCGTGGACTCTTCCGTCTCCGCCCTTCTGCTCATGGAGCAGGGCTACCAGGTGGAAGGTCTGTTCATGAAGAACTGGGAAGAAGACGACGGCACCGAATACTGCACCGCCCGTGAAGACCTGGCCGACGCCCAGGCCGTGTGCGACCGCATCGGCATCAAGCTGCACACCGCCAACTTCGCCGCCGAATACTGGGACAACGTTTTCGAACACTTCCTGGAAGAATACAAGGCAGGCCGTACGCCGAACCCGGACATCCTCTGCAACCGCGAGATCAAGTTCAAGGCGTTCCTCGACTACGCCCTGTCCCTGGGCGCCGACCTGATCGCCACCGGCCACTACGTGCGCCGTCGCGACACCGGCGAGCTCACCGAGCTGCTCAAGGGCCTGGACCCGAACAAGGACCAGAGCTACTTCCTGCATGCCGTCGGCGGCAAGGAAATTGCCCGCACCCTGTTCCCGGTGGGCGAACTGGAAAAGCCCGAGGTGCGCGCCATCGCCGAGAAACACGGCCTGGCCACGGCCAAGAAGAAGGATTCCACCGGCATCTGCTTCATCGGCGAGCGCCGCTTCAGCGACTTCCTCAAGCAGTACCTGCCCGCCCAGCCCGGCGACATCGAGACCACCGACGGCGAAGTGATCGGCCGCCACCACGGCTTGATGTACCACACCATCGGCCAGCGCCAGGGCTTGGGCATCGGCGGCCTGAAGGACGCCGGCGACGAGCCGTGGTACGTGCTGCACAAGGACCTTACCCGCAACGTGCTGGTGGTCGGCCAGGGCAATGAACACCCCTGGTTGTTCTCCCGCGCCCTGCTGGCCTCGGATATCTTCTGGGTCAACCCGATCGACCTGGTCAACCCGCGTCGGCTCACCGCCAAGGTGCGCTACCGCCAGGGCGACCAGGCATGCACCCTGGAACGCACCGAGAGCGGCTACCGCGCGGTGTTCGACGAGCCGCAGCGCGCCGTCACGCCAGGCCAGTCGGTGGTGTTCTACGATGGCGAGGTGTGCCTGGGCGGCGGCGTGATCGAGGCTGCCGAGCCCTGGAGCCCGCGCCAATGAACAACATCCAGGAGCAACTGGTCGCCTTGGGCGGCGTGTTCCAGGCCGCGGTGCTGGTCGACCGCATCGCCCGCACCGGCCAGGCCAGCGAGGCCAACATCGGCTGCATGCTCGGCAGCCTCCTGGTCCGCGACCCCAAGGACACCCTGGAGGTGTTCGGCGGCGACGACCTGAACCTGCGTGACGGCTACCGTGCGCTGGTCGGTGCCCTGGAGCGCGACCCCAGCAGCCTGCAACGCGAGCCTCTGCGCTATGCCCTGTCGATGCTGGGCCTGGAGCGCCAGCTGGCCAAGCGCGACGACATGCTCGACACCATCGGCAAGCGCCTGCCGCAGATCCAGGCCCAGGCCGACCACTTCGGCCTGGTTCACGATAATGTCATCGCTTCCAGTGGAGCCTTGTACCAGGACACCCTGAGCACTCTGCGCCAGCGGATCCAGGTGCACGGCGACATGCGCTTCCTGCAGCAGGCCGGTAACGCCTCGAAGATCCGCGCCCTGCTGCTGGCTGGCATCCGCGCCGCGCGCCTGTGGCGCCAACTGGGCGGGCACCGCTGGCAGCTGGTGTTCAGCCGGCGCAAGTTGCTCAACCAACTGTACGACATGATGCGCAGCCCCTCCTGACAGGGGTTTGACAGTTCCGGCCCTATCGCCGGCAAGCCAGCTCCCACAGGTACTGCATCGGCCTTGGGCACAGTGCAAATCCTGTGCCGGCTTGCCGGCGATAGAGCCGGAACAGGCAATACACAATGCCGCACCTGATATATGGCCTGACCTTTGGTCAGCCACCCGACTCGGGCGCATTTTTCATGTATGATATGCGCCCTTCCAAAAGCCTGACTGTCCGAGAACACCCCATGCAGCTCTCCTCGCTCACTGCGGTTTCCCCTGTAGACGGCCGCTACGCCGGCAAAACCCAGGCCCTGCGCCCCATCTTCAGCGAATTCGGCCTGATCCGTTTCCGCGCCCTGGTCGAGGTGCGCTGGCTCCAACGCCTGGCCGCCCACCCGCAGATCGGCGAAGTGCCGGCGTTCTCCGCCGAAGCCAACGCCCTGCTGGACAGCCTGGCCACCGATTTCAAGCTCGAGCATGCCGAGCGCGTCAAGGAAATCGAGCGCACCACCAACCATGACGTCAAGGCCATCGAGTACCTGCTCAAGGAGCAGGCCGCGACCCTGCCGGAACTGGCCAAGGTCAGCGAGTTCATCCACTTCGCCTGCACCAGCGAGGACATCAACAACCTGTCCCACGCCCTGATGCTGCGCGCCGGCCGTGACGAAGTGCTGCTGCCGCTGATGCGCCAGATCGCCGACGCCATCCGCGCCCTGGCCCACCAGTACGCCGACGTGCCGATGCTGTCGCGCACCCACGGTCAGCCGGCTTCGCCGACCACCCTGGGCAAGGAACTGGCCAACGTGGTGTACCGCCTGGAGCGCCAGATCGCCCAGGTCGCCGCCGTGCCGCTGCTGGGCAAGATCAACGGCGCCGTGGGCAACTACAACGCCCACCTGTCGGCCTATTCGCAGGTCGACTGGGAAGCCAACGCCCGCGCCTTCATCGAAGACGAGCTGGGCCTGGTGTTCAACCCCTACACCACCCAGATCGAGCCGCATGACTACATTGCCGAGCTGTTCGACGCCATCGCCCGCTTCAACACCATCCTGATCGACTTCGACCGCGACGTGTGGGGCTACATCTCCCTGGGCTACTTCAAGCAGAAGACCGTCGCCGGCGAAATCGGCTCCTCGACCATGCCGCACAAGGTCAACCCGATCGACTTCGAGAACTCCGAAGGCAACCTGGGTATCGCCAACGCGCTGTTCCAGCACCTGGCCAGCAAGCTGCCGATTTCCCGCTGGCAGCGCGACCTGACCGACTCCACCGTGCTGCGCAACCTGGGCGTGGGCTTCGCCCACAGCGTCATCGCCTACGAAGCCAGCCTCAAGGGTATCGGCAAGCTGGAAATCAACACCCAGCGCATCGCCGCCGACCTGGACGCCTGCTGGGAAGTGCTCGCCGAGCCGATCCAGACCGTCATGCGCCGCTTCAACATCGAGAACCCCTACGAGAAGCTCAAGGAGCTGACCCGTGGCAAGGGCATTACCCCTGAAGCGCTGCTGACCTTCATCGACGGCCTGGACATGCCGGCCGAAGCCAAGGCCGAGCTCAAGCTGCTCACCCCGGCGACCTACATCGGTAACGCGGCAGCCCAGGCCAAGCGCATCTAAGCTGACCCTCGCGTTCAACGCCCGGCTTGGCCGGGCGTTTTTATTCCCGGATAAAAACTAAGTTTTTTCAATAGGTTGAACATGAATCCTGATACTCCACTGCAGCTGCTTGGTGGCCTGACAGCCCGTGAATTCCTGCGTGACTATTGGCAGAAGAAGCCCCTGCTGGTGCGCCAGGCCTTCCCGGACTTCGAAAGCCCCCTCGACCCCGACGAGCTGGCCGGCCTGGCCCTGGAAGAGGAAGTCGAGTCGCGCCTGGTGCTCGAGCACGGCGAGCGCCCCTGGGAACTGCGCCGCGGCCCGTTCGCCGAGGACAGCTTCGCCGACCTGCCGGCGCGTGACTGGACCTTGCTGGTCCAGGCCGTGGACCAGTTCGTGCCGGAAGTGGCCGAACTGCTGGAGCACTTCCGCTTCCTGCCCAGCTGGCGCATCGACGACGTGATGGTCAGCTTCGCCGCGCCCGGCGGCAGCGTCGGCCCGCATTTCGACAACTACGACGTGTTCCTGCTCCAGGGCCACGGCAAGCGCAACTGGAAGGTCGGCCAGATGTGCGACAGCGACAGCCCGCTGATCGAGCACGCCGACCTGCGTATCCTGGCCGACTTCGAACAGAGCGACGAGTGGACCCTGGAGCCGGGCGACATGCTCTACCTGCCGCCACGCCTGGCCCACTATGGCGTGGCCGAGGACGACTGCCTGACCTACTCGGTAGGCTTCCGCGCCCCGAGCGCCGCCGAGGTACTGACCCACTTCACCGACTTCCTCAGCCAGTTCCTGCCCGAGGAAGAGCGCTACAGCGACGCCGACGCCCAGCCGGCCAGCGACCCCCACCAGATCCAGCATGACGCCCTGGACCGCCTCAAGGCACTGTTGGCCGAGCACATGGGTGACGAGCGCCTGCTGCTGACCTGGTTCGGCCAGTTCATGACCGAGCCGCGTTATCCGGAGCTGGTGTCGGGCGAGGAGCTGAGCGAAGACGACCTGATCGACAGCCTGGAACAGGGCGCCATCCTGATTCGCAATCCCAGCGCGCGCCTGGCCTGGTCGGAAGTCGACGACAACCTGCTGCTGTTCGCCAGCGGCCAGAGCCGCCTGCTCTCGGGCCACCTGCGCGAGCTGTTGAAGCTGGTGTGCGCCGCCGACGCCCTGCACATCGAAAACCTCGTACAGTGGCTCGAAGACGAAGAAGGGCTGACACTGCTTTGCCAACTGGTCAAACAAGGAAGCCTGGGATTTGCCAATGAATAAGATCAGCGTTCGCCTCGCCGACTGGCACAAAGACAACGCCGATATCCGCCGCATCCGCGAAGCGGTGTTCGTTGCCGAGCAGCACATTCCGCCGGAGCTGGAGTTCGACGCCGAGGACCAGGACGCCCTGCACTTCCTGGCCCTGGAAGGCGACTACCCGATCGGCACCGCCCGGCTGCTGCCCGACGGCACCATCGGCCGCATCTCGGTGCTCAAGGACTGGCGTGGGCTGAAGGTCGGCGACATGCTGGTGCGCGCGGTGATCGTCGAGGCGCAGAACCGCGACCTCAAGCAGCAGATGCTCAGCGCCCAGGTACATGCCACACCGTTCTACGAGCGCCTGGGATTCCGCGTCGTCAGCGAGGAATTCCTCGAGGCCGGCATCCCGCACGTGGACATGGTGCGCGACTCGCGCGAACTGGCCTGACGCCACACCCCTGTAGGAGCGGCCTCGTGCCGCGAGCGGGTAGCACGCAGCCCCAGCTACCTTGGCGCACCGGGGCCGCTTTGCGGCCCTTTCGCGGCACGAGGCCGCTCCTATAGGTCTGCGCCACCCGAAAAACTGTATATCCATCCAGATAAAGCTTGCCTACACGCCCTGGCTTGCGCATTCTAGTGCTCATCATTTCTCGATGAAGCAATCCCGGCCATGCGCCTGTATCTCTGCGAAAAACCCTCCCAGGCAAAAGACATCGCCAAGGTCCTCGGCGCCAACCGCAAGGCCGACGGCTGCTGGCAGGGCCCCGACGTCTGCGTGACCTGGTGCATCGGCCACCTGCTCGAAACCGCCCCGCCCGACAGCTACGACGAACGCTACAAGCGCTGGAACCTGGCCGACCTGCCGATCATCCCCGAGAAATGGAAGATGCTGGTCAAGCCCAAGACCGCCAGCCAGTTCAAGGCGGTCAAGCGGCTGCTCGGCGAAGCCCGGGAATTGGTGATCGCCACCGACGCCGACCGCGAAGGCGAAATGATCGCCCGCGAGCTGGTGGAGCATTGCCGTTACCGAGGGCCTGTCCAGCGCCTGTGGCTTTCGGCCCTGGACGACGCCTCGATCCGCAAGGCACTGGCCCGCCTGCTGCCGGGACAGCAAACCTACAGCCTGTACCATTCGGCCTTGGGCCGCTCCCGTGCCGACTGGCTGATCGGCATGAACATGAGCCGCCTGTTCACCCTGCTCGGCCGTCAGTCCGGCTACCAGGGCGTATTGCCCGTAGGCCGGGTGCAAACACCGACCTTGCGCCTGGTGGTGGACCGCGACCGTAGCATCGCCGACTTCGTGCCCGTGCCCTACTGGGCCATCGAGGTGCAGCTGGAAAGCGCTGGCAGCGTCTTCAATGCCCAGTGGCGCGCGCCCGAAGACGCCTGCGACGACCAGGGCCGTTGCCTGAACCAGGCCCTGGCCCAGCAGGCCGCTGCCGCCATCGGCGCCGCTGGCAGCGCCCAGGTGACCCAGGTCGCCACCGAGCGCGTACGCGAAGCCGCCCCCCTGGCCTTCGACCTGGGCACCCTGCAGGAAGTGTGCTCGAAGAAGCTCGGCCTCGGCGCCCAGGAAACCCTGGACATCGCGCAGGCCTTGTACGAAACCCACAAACTGATCACCTACCCGCGCAGCGACTGCGGCTACCTGCCACTCAGCCAGCATGCCGAGGCGCCGGCGATCCTGGCGGCCCTGCAACGCGCCGACGCCAGCCTGGCGCCGCTGCAGCCGCACCTGGAACCGCAACGCCGCTCGCGTGCCTGGAACGACGCCAAAGTCAGCGCCCACCACGGCATCATCCCCACCGCCGCCGCCAGCGACCCCTCGCGCCTGCCACCCAAGTACAAGGCGGTGTACACGCTCATCCGTGCTCGCTACCTGGCGCAGTTCCTGCCCAACCACGAGTACGACCGCACCCAGGCCGAGTTCGACTGCGCCGGCCACGCCCTGCGCGCGGTGGGCAAGCAGATCGTCGAGCCAGGCTGGCGCCGCGCCCTGCCCGAGGCGCTGACCCCAACCAAAGGCCGCGAGGCGCCGCCCGCTCAAGTATTGCCACCGCTGCGCGAAGGCCAGGGCTGCGCCGTGCAGGGTCTGCAACTCAAGGACTTATGGACCCAGCCGCCCAAGCCCTTCACCGAGGGCGACCTGATCAAGGCCATGAAGAACGTCGCCAAGCTGGTCGACGACCCGCTGCTCAAGCAGAAGCTCAAGGAAACCACCGGCATCGGTACCGAAGCCACCCGCGCCAGCATCATTCAGGGCCTGCTCGATCGGGGCTATCTGGTCAAGAACGGCAAGGCCCTGGCCGCCACCCCGGCGGCCTTCAGCCTGATCGACGCCGTGCCCCGGGCCATCGCCGACCCTGGCACCACGGCCATCTGGGAACAGGCGCTGGACATGGTGCAGAGCGGCGAAATGAGCCTGGAAGAGTTCGTCGCCCGGCAGTCGGCGTGGATGGGCAAACTGGTGCAGCGCTGCAGCGGCATGCGCCTGACCATCAGCGGCCCGCCCGTGCCCGCTTCGGGCAAAGGCGCGCCGTGGAAAAAGAAGCGCAAAAGTAGCCCCAAGGCCAAGGCGGCGGGTGAAGCCACCAAAGCGGCCAACGGCAAAGTCAGGCCGAGCCGACGCAAGGTAACTCGCTGACGGGCGAACTCAGATCGCCAGGTCGTAAATGATCGGCACCTTCCAGCTCGCCCCGTACTTTCTCAGTGCCTCGCTGGTGAGCGTACGCAACATGCCCGGTTTCACGGCCTGGATCACTCCCCACAGCTGCGCCGCGCCTTCATCGTCCCCCGCGTCGCAAAGCGTGCTGTATTCATCCTGGAGTGCCTGGGGCACTTCAAACCTATGAGCATAGGTCTTTTCCAGGTGGCTCACCCATACGCTGCGCTGCAGCAGGGCCTCGACCAGGATGCTTTCGGTCTGCTCCGACGTGATCCTGTCCCGTATCGCGTCGAGGGTTTCCTCATCTGCCTCGGCGAAAATACGGTGGCGAATGGTCAACCGGTTGAGGCCCAGATCCAACGCGTCATTGAGCCCGATCCGAAAATACAGCAAGGCCTCCACCGCCTCGCGCCCGTCGCCTCTCATGTTCAATGCATGCTCGCGGGCAGCTTCGTCTACCTGGTCCAGCCGCCACAGTCTTCCCAGCAGGCCCACCAGCGCCTCCTCCGCGACACCATCGCGCTCCGCGGCCCATACCGTCCGGTTTATCTCCAAATTGCTGAAGCAGGTAATGGCATTGTCTTCGCAGTGTGCGTTCACGGCCAATGCAAACAAGTGCGCCCTCAACGCCGGATCATCCATCAAATCCACCATCAGGGTGTACAAGCGGTTGGCCAAATCAGTGGCGTGGTCTTCCTTGGAGAAGCCTATCGACCTGGCCACCCTCGCCACCAACGTGAAGAACTCATGCGCCTCGGGGTACTGCTCCAGCTCGACCCAGGCCAACGCCATGCTGTCTCTGACCGTCGGATCGACACGGTCTTGCCAACGCAAGCGCATCGGCACTTCGCTCCCCCTCGGCTCCTGCCAGTCCCTCGGCCCAGGTGCGTATAGAGGATCGTCAATACGGACCCTGCCCTGCGCCCACAACTGCGAACGAATGACCGTACCGGGGATGCTGATGAGGGCATTGCCCCGTATATCGAAGTTGGAGATTCTGGCATGCAGCACAATTCCTGTAGGCATGGACGCCAGGTTGGCGTTGTTGAGTAATAGTGTATTGAGCATTGGCAAGGATCGAATATCAGGCGCCCGCCCCAACGGGTTGTTGGACAGATTCAAATAGACCAGCGACCTGCAGCGAGACACCCAGGTGGACTGAATGCCGTCCAGGTCAATCTTGTTGTTGGAGAGGTCGAGTACGTTCAACTTCGTATCGAATGCCTTGTGCAAAGGCACCCGCTCGATCTTGCAACCGGTCACCTCCAACCGTCGCAAATTGACGAATGCAGCGAGGAACGTGCTCGGTATCCGCTTCAACGGCATTGCCCGCAGCAACAATTCTGAAACGTGCGGAAACTCAACGCCGGGGAACAAGCTCGGCAGCGTTGTCAGCCGCGAAAACAAGACGCCCGCGATCGTCAATATATCGTCCGGCTCGTCACGCGCACGGGTCTTTCGGGGAATCAATCGCTTCCAGGCTGTGATCAAAAGCGCCTTGGCCAGACGACGGCACTTTATCTCCCTCGGCGAACTCAGACCGTCCACCCAGACCCAATAATTGAGGTTTTCACACAACGCACGGTATTCGACTTTCAGCTCGCCGAGCACCACGCCAGGAATCTGGCCCTTGTTGCGAATCCCTTGCAACCACTGCTCGACTTCCTCGTCGCTGAAATCTGGATAGAAGTAGCGCAACCGTGTTTGAAGGGACTTGGGTTGGCGCTTGCCGACCTGATATAGATCACTGCTCAACGTGTAGTCGTCCTGCTCTACAGACAAATCAGGCAAAGCCAGGAATGCACGACCATTGGCCAACGCCTGCGCCACTTGCTCGCGGCGGTCGAGCAATAGCCCGACCAAGCGGGCCCGCAACGTCAACGCAAAGGTTTCGTCCTCGCCCGAGCCTTCGTCCTGTCCCTGCGCGAAAGCGCTGGCAAGGGTCAGGAACAACTCCCCCGGTTCACCGATATCCCGCCCTTGGTCATCACGTAAAAGGAACTGCCCATCCTGGCAGATCAGGCTGAACATGACGTCTTCGCCCTGGAACCTCAGTGAAGGCGCCTGCCCGTCGTCAACGATCAGTTCCCAGCCTGGCCCGGCAACGGCGTCGGGGAACGCTTCCAGCAGGCTCACTGCCAAGCGGGCAAGGTCCAGGCCCTGCGGTATTTCAAAGCACAACGCCTCGAATGCACGCACACTGCGGATCCGTGCGGCATGTACGCCGGCCCATTCAGCCAGGCGTGGCGGAACCTGTCCGTTCTCCAGCGCTTGCAGGTCGTCATCGCTGGTGATGTGCAATAACTGCTCTGCCGCCAGGCGATGCAGGCCAGCAAACGTCTGGCGCAAGAGACGTGTGTCATCCGTAACGGCGTCCAGCTCGCGGTACAGGTGCTGGAAGAGTTCGCGTCGGTGCGTCCAGGCCAGGTCAGCCAAGTTGTCATCGCTCGTATCACCCGTCGGTCTCAAGTCTCGTACCCGCGAAAGCAATGCCTGGTCCAGGATCGGTTGCCCGTAATGCAACCGGCTCGCCAAGTCGTACACGCGGTTGACCAACCGAACCCGCTGAACCGTATCGACCAGTTCGGCGTCCGGTGCCCTGGCATACACATGCAACCCCCTGAGGTAGTCGGCATCCAGGCCATGTATCGCCATGACCTGGTCGATCTGTTCGTCACGAAGCTTGCCGAATGCCCCGCCCAGGCGCCGGAACATACGCCGGGCATCTGTCCATTCCACCGGCTGCTCGCACCAAAGCCGCCAGGCGCCTGCCTGGTTGTGCAGTACTTCCGGGGCATGACCATCCTGGGATTTCAAATGCCAGGTGTCATGGTCACGCTTGAGCACTTCATAGAACTGGCCATCGATCTCTATCCAGTGCCGTTCGCCCAGGCTGCGGACCCCAAGCTCATCCGATGCTGCCTCAGCCGGCGGCTCGCTGAGAAACGGCGCAAGGTCCTGGTTCCACAGTTTCTCCGTACCGTCCTCCAGCAGGACTGGCACCAACTGGTCCACCACCTCGGCCCGTGCCCAGTTCGACCGCAATGTGTCGAACCCCTCGCCCACCCCGCCCGAGAGCGTCATGCCATCGATGACATGAACCACATGATCGAGCGCGGCCGTAGTGTCTCCGTCCCGCCAATCCTCGATGGCGTGAAACACCTCTTCGAGCATGCTCCATACATGCGCCAGATGAAGGATCTCGCCAACCTCCGGCACGAACAGCTGTGCCATTTCCAGCAACGTCCTGCCTTCAGCCTCCAGGCGCTGGTCATGTGCCTTCTGCACGGCGCGGTCCAGTCGCGCCACCGGCGTGGCGATCATTGCAGCATCGTCCTTGACCTGGGCGACGCGCGCCGCCGCCAGATGCTCGAACAATGGCGTGGGGTAGGTCTTCAAGCTTTCGTCCAGGCCCTTTATTTTCAGCGCTACCGCGTTGTCCAGGCGACTCAGGGCAGCGGAAAAGAAACGTTGGCTGTCGCGATACCGCACGAATCGCCTGAAGAACTGTCGGTACTCAGCCTGGGCCAAGCGCTTTGCCAAAGTGCCTCTGGCGAAGTCGTTGATGTTGCTGGCTGTGTGCCAGGGGCCGTGCGGATCGCCTGGTATATGAACCAGCACGCGTTTGCTGGTATTCGCCAGCTGGTGCTCCTCGACGGCAACCAGCACGACGATCTGCTGCAGATCGCAAGCGAATGCACCTAGTCGGCAGGCGATGACAGGAGCCCCTTCCAAACCCCCTGGCTTGCCGTGCCGATATAGCGCGATCACCACACCCAGTTCGTCCCACGACAAAACGTCTTGTTCATACGCCTTGAAGGCATCGAGCAACATGGAAGAGCGCTGCAGTTGCGCTATGGACTGCTTGAAATCCAGACCGTTACCTGCCGAGGACTTGAAAACCGAGTCGAGGTGCTGCTGGTATTGCACGCCCAGGTCAAGTGTCCGGCACAGCTCGGCAAATGCCCGCGCACTCGGTTGTGCCACGGTATTGCCGGATACGTCGACCAACCTATTGTGCTTTGGCTGGCCATCAGGCTTGGTTTCATCCAGCGTGAAGTTGCGTAAGGCAGCACTCAGCAAAGGGACGTCGTAATAATCGGTATCCTGCAAGGGTAAGCGGCCGGCCCAGGGGCTCTGTTCAGGCGAGGTGAAGAAGTACTGGCGACGAAAGTACTGGGTGTCGATATCGACATCGGCACCCACCTGTTCGTGCATCGCAGCCTGGAGCATTCGTTTGCCGAAAACGTCGATCTGCTCTATCCGGGCCCAGTAGCGGGCCAGGCGCTGTCGGCTTGCCAGGCCATCCTCCAGCGCCTCCACCAGATCCGGGTAATACATGTCGTGCACCTGGGTAATCCACCCGGGCAAACGCCTGGCGATCAGGCGATCCTGGAACTGTTGCGCGACTGCCAGCGTGTCCACGCCTTGGGAAACGTTACCCATGTGCCTGCCTCCGACTGTGTAGGAAGGGGGCGAGATTAATCACCCCCTGCCCACCACGACCGGTACCAGGCTACTACCCGTCTCAGGTTCCGCTCTTGAGCCGGCTGAACGCCCGGGTCAGCGCTCGGTTGAACGCCTTGCCATTGTCGTTCTTGCTGTACAACCGCGCCCTCACCTGCGCAGGTGGATAGGTGCCCGGTGCATTGCGGATCTGCGCATCCACCAGGCTGTCTGCTGCCGTGATGGCATTGGCGTAGTGAATGGTGTCGGTGATGGGCGCGATCACCTCCGGTCGCATCAGGTAGTCCATCAACTTCCAGGCCGCCTCCGGATGCGGCGCGTCCTTGGGTACCACCAGCGCATCCAGCCAGATGAGCGTGCCTTCCCTGGGAATCTGGTAGTCGAGCTTGAACGTCTTGCCGGCCTGCTCGGCCTGGGCCTGGGCGATGGCCACGTTGCCGTTCCACGACATCGCCACGCAGGTCTCGCCATTGGCCAGGTCGTTGATGTTGCGGTCATTGTCGAAATAACGGATATACGGGCGGATCTTGCGCAGATGCGCCTCGGCGGCCTTCAGATCCTCCATGCGCTGCTGGTTGATGTCCAGCCCCAGGTAGCGCATGGCTGCCGCGAACACCTCGTTGGGATCATTTAGAAAACTCACACCGCAGTCGGCGAATTTCGCCACCACCTGCGGGTCGAACAGCATCGCCCAGCTGTCACGCGGCGCATCCGCGAGCCGCGCCGCCACCGCCTGTTCCTGGTACCCCACGCCCGTGGTGCCCCAGGCGTAGGTACCGGCATAACGATTGCCCGGGTCGAACACCGCCATATGCTGGCGGAACTCCTCGCCGATGCCCGCCAGGTGCGGCAACTGGCGCTTGTCCAGCGGCTGCAGCGCGCCGCTGGCGATCGCCCGGCTCAGGTGCTGGCCAGCGCTGAGCACCAGGTCGTAGCCGCTACCGCCAGTGAGCAGCTTGGTCTCGGCGGTTTCCAGGGAGTCGAAGTGGTCGGCCACCACACGGATGCCGGTCTCTTTCTCGAAGTTGGCCAGGGTGTCCGGGGCGAGATACTCGCCCCAGATGTACAGGTTGACGGTCGGCTGTTGTGCGTCGGCTGCCTGGGCCGCCGACACGGCACAACCCAGGGCGAGCGCCAGGGCAAGGGCGGTCGGTTTCATCAGCGGTCTCCGGCAGCGTATTGAGGCATGGTGATGCAGGCGACGTTGCCGCCACCGAGCAGGATCTCCCGCGAGTGCTCGATACCGATGATGCGGTGGTTGGGGAACAGCTCGGCCAGGGTCGCCTGGGCCACGCTGTCGTTGCGGTCGCCGAACAGCGGCACGACGATGGCCGAGTTGCCAGCGTAGTAGTTGATGTACGAAGCACAGATCCGGGTACCTGCCTGACGCAGATGGGTACCGTCGACCTGGTCGAGGCCTGCGGCCTCTTCGGCGGTCCATTCCAGTACCTGCGGCTGCGGCAGCTTGTGCACCTTCAACTCGCGGCCTCGGCTGTCGCGGGTGCTGCGCAAGATGTCGTAGGCCTCCTGGTAGATCTCCCACTGCGGGTCGTTGCGATCGTCGGTCCATTGCAGCACGACCTCGCCGGGGCGTACGAAGCAGGCCAGGTCGTCCACATGACCATCGGTTTCGTCGAACTTGCAGCCGCGCGGCAGCCAGATCACCTGCTCGGCACCCAGGTAGTC
The DNA here is from genome assembly GCF_048068215.1 of Pseudomonas sp. NY15372. NCBI lineage: Bacteria > Pseudomonadati > Pseudomonadota > Gammaproteobacteria > Pseudomonadales > Pseudomonadaceae > Pseudomonas > Pseudomonas sp. NY15372. The sequence continues at coordinate 113,296 of NZ_JBLUPY010000001.1, read as the reverse complement.
CTGCAGGCGGCGGGTGACTTCCTCCTTGCCCAGGTGGGCATTGCGGTTGCGGTTGAGCAGGCACTGCTCGGTAGTCAGCAGGCTGCCCTGGCCATCGCTCTGGATGCCGCCCAGCTCGGCGATCAACGGGGCGCGGTAGCGGTCCAGGTGCTCGATTTCCAGCATCTTCTGGGCGATCTGATCGTCCTTGTCCCAGGGATAGTAGAGGCCGCCATCCAGGCCACCGTAGGCATTGAATTCGAAATCCACCCCGCGTACTTCGCCGGTGCTGTCGTTGACCACGAAACAGGCGCCGCTGTCACGGAACCAGGTGTCGTTGCAGGTCATCTCCACTACCCGCACCTGGGCCGGCAACAGACGGCGGGCGTTGCCGTACTGGGCGGCGGAGGCGCACACGGTCACAGGTTCGCTGGAGGCGATGGCGGTGACGATATCGACCCAGACCTTCTGCGCCGGCTTGCCACCGTTGCGCCAGACATCCGGGCGCTCCGGCCAGCCGAGCCAGCAGCGGGTCTTGCGCTCGAATTCGCCAGGCAGGCGGAAGCCATCGGCCTTGGGAGTGGTGGTCAGCGTACGCGCCATGGGTCGAACCTCGTCATCGGTGAGTGATGACTGCACGCTACGCCGCAGCGCCAGGGGCTTCCAACGATGAAAACTCAGCGATTGATGAATTGAATTCAGGGTTCGGCGATCTGTTCGATGAACCAATCGACGAATTCGGCCACGGCCACCCGCTCCAGGCGCAGGCGCTCGCATACCAGGGCGTATTGGCCCTGTGCGGTCACACTGGCCGTGAACGGCCGCACCAGCCGCCCGCTTTGCAGGTCGGCCTGGCAGGTCAGGTTATCGCCCATGGCCACGCCCTGCCCCAGCACCGCCGCCTCCAAGGCCAGCGCCGCATGGGGGAAATACAGCTGGCGGGTGGGCAAGGCATCTTCGGCGTGGGTGGCCAGCCAGGTGGTCCAGGTGCGGCCGTCCTGGTCGTCATGCAGCAGGCAATGGCGCACCAGGTCCCGTGGGCGCTTGAGTCCACCTTGGTTGAACAGGCCCGGGCTGCACACCGGGAAGAACTGCAACAGCGGCAGCGGCCGGACGAAATGGGTACTGGCGTCCAGCGCGCTGGTGCCGTAGGTGATGGCAAGGTCGACGTCCACCGCCGGGGCACCGGCGTCGATCGGCTGCTCGTGCAAATGCAGGGTGATGTGCGGGTAGCGACTGCTGAAGTCGGCAAGCCGGGCCACCAGCCACTTCTGCGCGAGCTCTGCCGTCACCGCGACCCTCAGCACGGCCTGGGACGCCGGATCGCGCAGCTCGTCGCAGGCCTTGCCGATCAGTTCGAAGGCCTGCTGCAGGTGATGCAACAGGCGCTCGGCTTCAGCGGTCGGGCGTACTTGGCGCCCCGCCCGCTCGAACAGCGGCACGCCGAGTTGCTCCTCCAATTGACGGATCTGATGGCTGATCGCACTGTCGGTCACGCACAGCTCGGCAGCGGCACGGCCGAAGTGGCCATGGCGGGCGGCGCATTCGAAGGTGCGCAGGGCAGTCAGGGAAGGCAGGCGGCGCATGGGGGGTTCCTGAGTCCAAGGGGCTGCAGTGCAGCCAATCGCGGGGCGAGCCCGCTCATAGAACAACGCATAAGTATTTGATTTTGCAGGGCCCTGTGGGAGCGGGCTTGTCCCGCGGTTGGGCCGGGCCCGATATCACCGTCGCCTGGCAAGGGCTTCGCCCTTGATCGCGGGACAAGTAGGACCGCCGCACCGCCGCTCCCACAGGGGCGCGGCGCTAGCCGCTTGTTCTCTGCGCGATGGGTCACAACAGGATCTTATCTGCAAATGATGGCGACTGGCGCGGTGAAATTTATCTGCTATTTTTTCATGAAATAAATAACAAAAAATTTCACGAGGCCCGCATGTTCAAGCAATCCGCTCAACACGTCGCCAGCTATTACGCCCAGACCTACCCCGCCGCCATCCCCTTGCGCCCGACCCTACAAGGCACCCTGGATACCGACGTGCTCATCATCGGTGCTGGCTTCAGCGGCCTGCATACCGCGCTGCGCCTGGCCCTGGCCGGTAAGCGCGTGGTCCTGCTGGAGGCCAGCCGGGTCGCCTGGGCCGCGTCCGGGCGCAATGGAGGGCAGGCGCTGCTAGGCTGGTCGTGCGACATGCCGCCGTTGGAGAAGGCCTTGGGCGTGGAGCGCGCCCGCCGGCTGTGGGCCAGCATGTGCTGGGCCGCCGAAGAAATGCGCGAGCTGCCCGAGCGACACGGTTTCGACGTGGACTACCGGGTCGGCAGCCTGTGGACCGCCGTGATGCCCCGTCGGGTGAAGATCCTTGAACAGGCCCAGCGCGAGGCCGAGCAGAAATGGGGGTACGACTGCCTGCGCCTGATCCGCCGCGACGAGCTGCCCGAATGGATCGACAGCCCGCGCTACCAGGCCGCCCTGTACGATCCCAACGGCGCCCATCTCAACCCGCTGAAGCTGGCCCAGGGCCTGGCAGCCACGATCGAGGCCGCGGGTGGGCAGATCTTCGAGCAGAGCCGGGTGCTGGACTATCACGAAAGCGCCAGCGGCTTCGTCGCCCGCACCGCCCACGGCGAAGTGCGCAGCCAGGTGCTGGTACTGGCCTGCAATGCCTATATCGACCGCCTCGACCGCGACCTTTCGCGCCGCCTGCTGCCGGTGGGCTCCTACCAGGTGGCCACCGCGCCCCTGGACCCGGCACTGGCCCAGTCGCTGCTGCCGCGCAACAGCTGCGTGATCGACAACCAGTTCGTCCCTGATTACTTCCGCCTGACGCCCGATCACCGCCTGTTGTTCGGCGGTGGCTGCACTTACCTGGGCGGTATTCCCAAGGATGTCGCCAGCGCCACCCGCCCTTATCTGGAACGCGTCTTCCCCCAGCTCACCGGCGTGGCCCTGGACTATGCCTGGGGCGGACACATCGACTGCAGCATCCAGCGCACGCCGGACATCGGACGCCAGGGCCAGCGCTACTGGCTGCAGGGCTTCTCCGGCCATGGCGTGCTGCCGACCCTGGCCGGCGCGCGGGCGGTCAGCGATGCGATTCTCGGCGATGACGAGCTGCTGGGCCTATATCAGGGCATCGACAACGGTCGCTTCCCCGGTGGAGCGCTCATGGCCGCGCCATTGGAAGCCGCTGCCAAAGCCTGGTACAGGTTGCGCGACCATGTCTGAAGCCCACGTCACACGGCACACCGACGAAGACATCCAGGGCCTGGCGCTGCTGATCCGCGACCTGCGCAAGCACCGTGGCCTGACCCTGGGCGAGCTGGCCAGTCGAGTCAACCGCTCGCTGGGTTTCGTGTCCCAGGTCGAGCGCGGCCTGTCGCGCCCAACCGTGGCCGACCTCACCGCCATCAGCGAAGCCCTGCACGTACCGACCACCTATTTCTACCAGGCCAACCAGCCCCGGGCGCTGGGCTGGGTCACCCGTCCCGGCGAGCGGCGCACGATCTACTACGCCGAGGGCGTGACCGACGTGTTGGTCTCGCCCACCCTCACCGGCAGCTTCTCCATGCTCGAAAGCCACCTGGCCCCCGGCGCCAGTAGTGGCGAGGGGCACCTGGACGACAGCTCCGAACAGGGCGGGTTCGTCCTCGAAGGGCAACTGACCGTCTGGCTGGAAGGCCGCGACGAGCCGGTGACCCTCGGCCCCAACGACAGTTTCCAGCTACCGCCACACAGCCAGTTCCGCTACGCCAACCTGACCGACCAGACGACCCGAGTCCTCTGGGTATTTCGTTGAGAGCACAGCATGACAACCACAATAAAAAGCGTTCCCGACCTGCTCAGTGAAGTTCGCGCATTTCGCGCCCAGCACCCCGACGTGCGCCATGTGGACCTGATCAGCCTGGATATCCCCGGGCATTTCTATGGCAAACGCTACCCGGTGGACATGCTCGAGAAGGTTGCCGCCGGCAGCCCCCTGAAACTACCGCAAAACTGCGTGTTGCTGGGTGTGCAGGGCGGGTTGTTCCCGATCGGCGACTACTGTTTCGCCGACGGCGATCCGGACGCACCGCGCCGCCTGGTGCCCGGCACCCTCAAGCCGGTGAACTGGGAACGCGAGCCGCTGGGGCAGATGCTCATCACCTCCGACGGCACCGCCGCACCCATCGAGTTCGAACCGCGCGAAGTGCTCGCCCGCGTGCTGCAGCGCCTGCAACGTCGAGGCATCCATCCGGTGGTCGCCTTCGAGCTGGAGTTCTACCTGTTCGACCGTACGCTCGAAGATGGCCTGCCGCAGTTCCCCCGCGACCCGTTCAGCGGCGATGCCGACGACCAGCCCAGCATGCACATCGAGCGCCTTTCGCGGTTCTCCGACGTGCTGCACGACATGGTCGGCACGGCCAATGCCCAAGGCGTGGATGCCAATGTCATCACCGCCGAGCTCGGCCCGGGCCAATTCGAGATCAACTTCGGCCATTGCGATGACGGCCTGCGCGCAGCTGACTGGGCCGCCATGTTCTGCCGCAGCACCCGTGGCGTTGCCCTCAAGCACGGCCTGCGCGCCTCGTTCATGAGCAAGCCCTACCTGCATGCGCCGGGCAGCGGCATGCATGTGCATGTGAGCCTCTACGACGAGGCCGGCAACAACCTGCTGGCGGCCGACGGCCAACGCCCCCTGCGCCACGCCGTGGCCGGCTGCCTGGCGCTGCTGCCGCACTGCATGCCGATCTTCGCCGCCAACCACAATGCGTTTCGTCGCTATGGCGCCATGGTCAATGCCGCCAGCCGTGCCAGCTGGGGCTTCGAGGACCGCGATGCGTGCATTCGCATCCCCGACTCCGATGCCCGTAACCTGCGCATCGAACATCGCCTGGCGGGGGCCGACGCCAACCCATACCTGGTGCTGGCGGCGATCCTGTGCGGCATGGAACATGGGCTCGATGCCGCACAGGAGCCGATCGCGCCGCTCAACGACGACCGCACCAGCGGAATCGATTTCCCCACGGACATGCTCGGCGCCGTGGCGGCGATGCGCAACGATCGGGCGGTGAACGAGGGCTTGGGCGAGGAGTTCGTGATGGTCTATTGCGAAAACAAACGCCAGGACCATTTGGCATTCATGCATGAGGTCAGTGCGCGGGAGTATCGCTGGTTCCTCTGATCGATATATCAACAAAGGTCGCCCCCACACTGTTGGAGCGGCCTTGTGCCGCGCAAGGGCTGCAAAGCAGCCCCAACGGCTCGATTGGCAACCGCTCTGCGGGCCGATTACCATGTCCACCCTCTAGCGCGGCCCTCGCCGCCTCCCCAGCCAGCCAAAGCCCCCCATGCCCTTCGAACTCACCGTAGAACCACTCACCCTGCTGATCCTCGCCCTGGTCGCCTTCGTCGCCGGGTTCATCGACGCCATCGCCGGCGGCGGCGGGTTGCTGACCACGCCGGCATTGCTGACCGCCGGCATGCCGCCGCACCTGGTACTGGGGACCAACAAGCTCAGTTCCACCTTCGGCTCGGCCACCGCCAGCTTTACCTACTACCGACGCAAGCTGTTCCACCCGGCGCAGTGGCGCCCGGCGCTGCTGGGTACATTGGTCGGTGCGCTGCTCGGGGCGGTAGCGGCGCACTTCATGCCCGCCGACTGGCTGAACAAGATGCTGCCGGTGATCGTCTTCGCCTGCGGCGTCTACCTGCTGTTCGGCGGTACGCCCAAGGCACCACTGGACGCCGACGTGCCAATCAAGAAGAGATGGCAGTTCCCGCAGGGCTTCGGCCTGGGCTTCTATGACGGCGTGGCCGGCCCGGGCACTGGCGCGTTCTGGACGGTGAGCACCTTGCTGCTCTACCCCATCGACCTGGTCCGTGCCAGCGGCGTGGCACGCAGCATGAACTTCGTCAGCAACATTGCGGCGCTGACGGTATTCATCGTTTCCGGGCAGGTGGACTACATCGTCGGCCTGGCCATGGGCCTGTCGGTGATGGTCGGTGCGTTCTTCGGTGCCCGCACGGCGATCAGCGGCGGCAGCAAGTTCATCCGCCCGGTATTCATCGCCGTGGTCCTGGCATTGACCGTGCGCCTAGTGTGGCAGCACTGGTTCGGGCAGGCCTAGGCGACGGGCCACATAGAGGTCGATCAGGTAGCGGGCGATGGAGCGCCCGGCCGGCAGCGGCGGCAGGTCGTGCACGTTGAACCACTGGGCATCCTCGATCTCGTCCGGCTGCATGACGATTTCGCCACCGGCATATTCGGCATGGAAGCCCAGCATCATCGAATGGGGGAATGGCCAGCACTGGCTGCCGATGTACTGGATGTTCCCGACCTCCACCGCCACTTCCTCGCGCACCTCACGCACCAGGCAGTCCTCCGCCGACTCGCCCGGCTCGGCAAAGCCCGCCAGGGTGCTGTACACGCCCGTGACGAAGCGCGGCGAACGTGCCAGCAACACTTCATCGCCCCGGGTAATCAGCACGATCATGCTTGGCGAAACGCGCGGGTAGCTGCGCAGGTCGCACGGCTGGCAGTACATCGCCCGCTCCCAACGGATCTGGGCCATGGGCTGGCCACAGCTGCCGCAGAAACGGTGCTCGCGGGCCCAAGTGCCGATCTGCGCGGCATAGCCCAGCACGGTGTAGGTCTGCATGTCGCCCTCGAGCATGAACTGGCGCAGGCCGCGCCAGGTGCAGCCCGGCACCTGGGCACTGGCGCGCAGCTCGAGCAGGAACACCGGCTGGCCGTCCAGGTGGCCGATGCCGTGCTCGCACAGTACGTCCAGGTCCTGGGCCTTGAGCCACTGGCGGGGGAACAGCGCGCCGTTGTCGTCCACCAGGAACCCTTCCGGGCCGCGGGCGACGGCCAGGCCGCCGGTGATCTGCGGGTCGAGTACTGCGGTAGTCCAGCGTGCTGACATGTTCGGGGGTTCCTTGAAGCGCGTCCCCCGGCCTGGTCAGTCGGCGAACGTCGGTTTCTGTTTGCTCATGTGGGCCGCGATAGCGACCCGCAGGTCTTCGGACTGCAGCATGGCGGCGTTCCAGGTGGCGATGTACTCCAGGCCATCGTCGATGCGATGGTCGCGCATGTAGTTGAGCATCTGCTTGGTGCCGCCCACGGCAATCGGCGATTTTTGCGCAATTTGCGCCGCCAAGGCAAAGACTCCATCGAGCAGCGCCGCCTGGTCGTCGAACACTTGGTTGACCAGCCCGATACGCTGGGCCTCGGCCGCCGCCACGTTGCGCCCGGTATAGGCCATCTCGCGCATCACGCCATCGCCGATGATACGCGGCAAACGTTGCAAGGTGCCGACATCGGCCGCCATGCCCATGTCGATTTCCTTTATCGAGAACTGTGCATCCGCGCTGCAGTAGCGCATGTCGCAGGCCGAAACCAGGTCGATCGCCCCGCCCAGGCAATAGCCCTGGATCGCCGCCAGCACCGGCTTTCGGCAGTTGTCCACGGCATTGAACGACGCCTGCAGGCCGAGAATGGTGCGCCGCAGCAGGCGTGCGTTGCGCCCCACGTCCTTGCCCATCTGCCCGGCCAGCTGGGCCAGCAAGGCCAGGTCGATACCGGCGGAAAAATGCCTGCCGGCAGCGCTGAGCACCACTACGCGCACCGCGTCGGTGTCATCGACCCACTGGAAGATGTCGCGGATCTCCTGCCAGAAGTCGGCATTCATCGCATTGAGCTTTTCCGGGCGGTTGATCTGCACATGGGCGATGTTATCGGTCAGTTCAACCTTGAACGCGCGATACTCGGTCACAGGCGGCACTCCTGAAGTAAAAATATTCACGCAGCGGACTATAACGCACCCACAAGGCCGTGCTTGTGCCAAAAGCGGGACTGAACGCCTTGCACCCAGCGCGCGCATCGGGCACCTTGCGCCACTGCTGAATCATAAGGATACAAATTCATGTCCCGTTCCCTGCCCAGCGCCTTCGCCCGCGGTTTCCTGGGCCAGTCGCCGCTCTGGTACAAGGCGGTCATCTGCCTGTTCCTGGTGCTCAACCCCCTGTTGTTGGCCACCCTCGGCCCGGTGGTCGCCGGCTGGGTGCTGGTGATCGAGTTCATCTTCACCCTGGCGATGGCGCTCAAGTGCTACCCCTTGATGCCGGGCGGCCTGTTGCTGATCGAAGCGCTGCTGCTGAAGATGACCACACCTGAAGCGCTCTACGAGGAATTGCTGCACAACTTCCCGGTGATCCTGCTGCTGATGTTCATGGTGGCCGGCATCCACTTCATGAAAGAGCTGCTGCTGTTCCTGTTCTCCAAGATCCTCCTGGGCGTGCGCTCCAAGGCGATCCTGTCGCTGCTGTTCTGCGTGCTGTCGGCCTTTCTCTCGGCGTTCCTCGATGCGCTGACGGTTACCGCCGTGATCATCAGCGCCGCGGTGGGCTTCTACGCGGTCTACCACCGCGTCGCGTCGGGTTCCAACCCGCGCGAGGAGTCGGAACTGGGCAACGACCACCAGGTGCCGCAACTGCATCGGGACGACCTGGACCAGTTCCGCGCCTTCCTGCGCAGCCTGCTGATGCATGGCGCCGTGGGCACGGCCCTGGGCGGTGTCTGCACGTTGGTGGGCGAGCCGCAGAACCTGTTGATCGGCCATGAAATGAGCTGGCACTTCGGCGAGTTCTTCTTCAAGGTCGCCCCGGTATCGATGCCGGTGCTGGCCGCAGGCCTGGTGACCTGCGTGCTCTTGGAGAAACTGCGCCTGTTCGGCTACGGCACGCTGATGCCCGAACGCGTGCGCCAGGTGCTGGCCAGCTACGCCGCCGAAGACGACGCCGCGCGCACCCAGGCCCAGCGCGTGGCCCTGCTGGTGCAGGGCATTGCCGCGTTGATCCTGATCGTCTGCCTGGGCCTGCACATCGCCGAAGTAGGCCTGATCGGCCTGTTGGTGATCGTGCTGATCACCGCCTTCACCGGCATCACCGATGAGCACCGCCTGGGCCGCGCCTTCCAGGACGCCATGCCGTTCACTGCCTTGCTGGTGGTGTTCTTCGCCGTGGTGGCGGTGATCCACCAGCAGCAGCTGTTCAGCCCGTTGATCGCCTGGGTCCTGGCCCTACCGGCAGAACAGCAGCCAGGCATGCTGTACCTGGCCAACGGCCTGCTGTCGGCGATCAGCGACAACGTGTTCGTGGCCACCATCTATATCACCGAGGTCAAGCAGGCGTTCCTCGAGGGCGCCATGAGCCGCGAGCATTTCGAGACCCTGGCGGTGGCGATCAACACCGGCACCAATCTGCCCAGCGTGGCCACGCCCAACGGGCAGGCGGCGTTTCTGTTCCTGCTGACCTCGGCGATCGCGCCGTTGGTGCGGTTGTCCTATGGGCGGATGGTGTGGATGGCGTTGCCCTATACCGTGGTCATGGGCGGGCTGGGGTGGTGGGCGGTGACCTACTGGCTCTGACCCCTTTCTCGTTGTAGGCGCGGCACAAGGCCGCTCCTACATTGTCCCGAGCATGCTGACTCGGTCAGGTTTCGCTACGCCCCGTTCCTTCCCGGTCGCCCGCGTAATGCCGGGCGAGCGGGAACGCCGGCAACCACCCTTCACGCCGAACCGTCCAGCTTTCATAGGTCGGCGTGAACTGGTCCGGCGCATCTAGCGCCCCCAGATGAACCTCCACCTCGTCCCCGCTTCGCGAAAACACCGACGACCCGCAGCGTGGGCAGAAAAACCGTCCGGCATAGTCGCCCGTCTGGCCTTCGACCTTCACCGCCTCTTCGGGAAAAATCGCCGACGCGTGAAACAACGCCCCATGGTGCTTGCGGCAATCGAGGCAATGACAAAGCCCTACTCTGTAAGGCTGCCCCGCAGCCTCGAAGCGAACCTGGCCGCAAAGGCAACCGCCTGTGAACAGGTGCATATCCGCCCTCCTTCGCCGATCTTGACGTCAATGGACAGCATAGCCATGCGAGCTTGCCGATTTCATCATCTATGCCCCGCGCATGGCCTTCCTCAAGGAGGATGACGGGGCCGGTTATTTTGTCGGGCGGCTTTGAACAAAGGTCGCCGCGATTTGTCCATAGGACACATCACAACACTCGCCCCTGGAGGCGTTTAAATCATGAAGAAAACCCTGGCTGCCGTGGCTGCTTTTGCACTGGTATTGGGCACCACAGCCTTCCTGCCTGCTGAGATGTCCCCGATCGCGTCGGCTTATGCCAAAGGTGGTGGCGGCGGCGGTGGTGGTGGCGGCGGTGGTGGCCACGGCGGTGGCGGTGGTCATGGCGGCGGCCATGGTGGTGGACACGGCGGCGGCCTGGGCGCCGGGCATGGCGAGGGCGGCCTGGGCCTGGGCAAATCCGACGGGCATGCCGGCAAGGCTTCCCGTGACCATGGCCTGAGCGGCAACCACTACGGCAAGGACCGTAACGATGACAAAGGCCACGGCACCGCGACTTCGGGCATCGCCCAGTCGAAAGACACCCGCGGCCTGACCAAGGCCACTGCGATCTCCGGCACCACGCCGGGTACGCACAACAGCAAAGGGCTGTCGAACGCGGTGGATTCCTCCACCAAGAACGACCGCTGAGGCCAAAGGCCTGGTCGACAAAGCCGCACCCGACAAGGTGCGGCTTTTTTTACGCTGGCGCACGGCAAGCCGACTCCGCGCCCTTTGTGGGAGATTCTATGGTTGTGGGCAAGCCGGCTCCCACCGGTACTTCGCCAACCACACCCTGTGGGAGCCGGCTTGCCGGCGATTGGGCTGTCAGGCAGCCCCTTGCGTCCTCACCGGCGCTAGTCGAACGACCCGGTCCGCACTTCCCCGCTGCGCACATACCGGCTGATGACCACCCCGCTCGGCGTCGCGGTCGAGTCCGCCAGGGTAAAGGCCGCCGGCTGGGCATCGTCGCCGAACAGCCGCTTGCCCGCCCCCAGCAAGATCGGGTGGACCATGAGCAGCAATTCATCCACCAGCCCCGCCGCCAGCAATTGCTGCACCAGCTCGCTACTGCCCTGGGTCAGCAAACGGTCACCCGCCTGCCGCTTGAGCGCGCCCACGGCCTCGCTGACATCGCTCTGCAGCCCATGGCTGTTATGCCACGCCAATGTCTCTGGATGGTGGGTGGCCACATGCTTGGGTATGCGGTTGAACACTTCGGCAATCATGTGATCGCTCGACTCGGCGCCGATGCGCGGCCAGTAGCCGGCAAAAATATCGTAGGTGCGCCGCCCCAGCAGCAGCTCGAACGGCTCGGCGAACAGCGCGTCGATGGCCTGACCGAAGGCCTGGTCAGCGTAGGGCACGAGCCAGCCGCCGAAACGGAAGCCGCCGCTCAGGTCTTCGCTCGGCCCGCCAGGGGCCTGCATGACGCCATCGAGCGAAACGAACGCGGCAACGGTGAGCTTGCGCATGGTGTGATCCTCCAGTTCTGGGCTGCCAACATGCCGCCCCTGCTCATGGTCGAACGGCGCACGGCCAGATCGACAGCCGGCCACGGCGTCGTTTCAAGGACGTGCCAGGACGGTCTTGGGACAGGAAGCCCCCTTTTTTCAGCAGGATAATCCCGCCTCGGCAGCACGGCCTGGTTCCGAGGCGTCTGCCGACGCACAGCGGCACACTTAAAAAAACTACAACCTGCAGCGGCAAGGCACCCACCAAAGGGGCGTTATTACACATGGCAACGGAAGAGAACGTTGAAACACTCGCGCTTGGCGTGACGGACCCTTCGCAAACCGAAGAGGCCAAACGGGATCGTCACCTGGAGGGCAAGATCGACTGGGTCGTCTTCGGCATCACCAGCATCCTCGCAATCGCATTCGTCATCTGGGGCTTCGTCAGCCAGGCAAGCCTCGCGGCCAGCGCCTCCACGGCCCAGTCCTGGGTCATCGTCAACTTCGGTTGGTTCTTCGTCCTCACTTCCACGCTGTTCGTGGTGTTCGTGCTATGGCTGGCGGCCAGCCGCTACGGCAAGGTACCGCTGGGGCGTGATGGCGAGCGCCCCGAGTTTCGCACCGTGTCGTGGGTGGCGATGATGTTCAGCGCCGGCATGGGCATCGGCCTGATGTTCTTCGGCGTGGCCGAGCCGCTGTCGCACTATGTTTCCCCGCCGCCCGGCACCGCCACCGCGCAAAGCAGCGAGGCGATGCAGGTGGCCATGGCCACCACGCTGTTCCACTGGACCCTGCACCCCTGGGCCATGTACGCCATCGTCGGCCTGGTGATCGCCTACGGCACCTTCCGCCGCGGTCGCTCGCAACTGATCTCCACGGCATTCCGCCCGTTGATCGGCCGCCACGCCAACGGCCCCATCGGCCGCCTGATCGACATGATGGCGATCTTCGCCACCCTGTTCGGCTCGGCCGCCTCGCTGGGCCTGGGCGCACTACAGATCGCCGGTGGCCTGGAATACAACGGCTGGATCGAGCACCCGGGCAAAATCTTCTACATCTCGATCATCACCCTGCTCACCGTCGCGTTCGTCGCCTCGGCGGTCTCTGGCATCGGCAAGGGCATCCAGTGGCTGTCCAACACCAACATGGTGTTGGCCCTGGCACTGGCGCTGTTCACCTTCATCGTCGGCCCGACCCTGCTGATGCTGAACCTGCTGCCGACGTCCATCGGCGTCTACATCGAGATGCTGCCGCAGATGATGGCACGCACCAGTGCCAGCGGCGGCGAGCAGATGGACAACTGGCTGGCCGGCTGGACCGTGTTCTACTGGGCCTGGTGGATCTCCTGGACACCGTTCGTCGGCATGTTCATCGCCCGCATCAGCCGTGGCCGCACCATCCGCCAGTTCGTCACCGGCGTATTGCTGGTGCCGAGCCTGGTGAGCCTGGTCTGGTTCACCATCTTCGGCGGCGCCGGCATCGACGCGCTGCAGCAAGGCACCTACCAGTTGGTCAATGGTGCCGTGAACAGCAACCATGCGCTGTACCAGTTGCTGGAAAGCTACCCGTGGGCCTCGGTGACCTCGGTGCTGGTGATGGTCCTGGTCGGTATCTTCTTCGTCTCCGGCGCAGACGCCGCATCCCTGGTGATGGGCACGCTGTCCGAGCGCGGCACCACCGACCCGTCCCGTGCCACGGTGATCTTCTGGGGTGCCCTGACCGGCACGGTGGCGGCGATCATGCTGGCCATCGGCGACCCGAGCAACCCGGGCGAGGCCCTCACGGGCCTGCAGAACCTGACCATCGTCGTGTCGTTGCCCTTCGTCATCGTGATGGTGCTGCTGTGCCTGGCGCTGTACCGCGACCTGCGCAAGGACCCGATGATGCTGCGCCATCTGCGCGGCACCGAGCTGATCGAGAAAGCCGTGCTGTATGGCGCGGTCAAGCATGGCGAGGAGTTCTACATCGTCGTGCAGGAGAAGAAGTCCGCGGTCAAGCGTACGTCCGCCGAGACCGAAGCCACTGAGCAACCGCTTTAACACCTCGTCGCCTACCTCGCGGGACAAGCCCGCTCCTCCAAGACAGCGCCGTTCTGACGTGCAGCGTCTTTCCTGTAGGAGCAGGCCTGCCCCGCGAACACCGGCGCAGCCGGTGCCATGCCTCAGTTGGCTTCCCTGACCGCACTCAAGAATGCCCGGGTCCTCTCCTGCTGGGGGTTCTCGTAGAGCTGGGCCGGCGCGCCCTGTTCATGGATCTGCCCTTTGTAGAAGAAGCACACCCGGTCGGCGAACTCACGGGCGAACCCCATCTGGTGGGTGACCATGAGCATGGTCAGGTTGTGCTCGCTGCCCAGTCGGCGGATCACGTTGAGCACTTCTCCGCACAACTCGGGGTCCAGCGCCGACGTCACCTCGTCGAACAGCATCACTTTCGGCCGCATGGCCAGGGCCCGGGCGATCGCCACGCGCTGCTGCTGGCCACCGGAAAGCTGCGAGGGGTAGTGATCGAACTTGTTGCCCAGCCCGACCATCTCCAACAGCTCGGCGGCACGTTCGCGGGCCTCGGCAGGCTTGACGCCCAGCACCTGCACCGGTGCCTCGATGACATTCTGCAGGGCGCTCATGTGCGGAAACAGGTTGAAGCTCTGGAACACCATGCCGATCTTCGCGCGCACGCGGCGCACATGGCGTTCGTTGGCGCTGACCAGGCCGTTGCGCCCGGGCATGTGGGTCAGCGATTCGCCATCCACTTCGATCATGCCCTGGTCGATGCCTTCAAGCGTCATGAGCACCCGCAGCAAGGTGGACTTGCCCGAGCCGCTGGGGCCGATGATCGCCACTTTTTCGCCCGGGGCGACTTCCAGGTTCAGGCCGTCGAGCACAGTGAAGTTGCCGTAGCGCTTGGTGACGTCGCGGAAGGCGACGATCGGCTGGGCGATGACCGGTTCCGGCATGACGTGGTCCCGCTGCTGGGGGCTAGTGGCAAGGGTGGCGAGGTTCGAGACAGGCGCGATCATTAGCGTAACTCCAGGCGCACTTCGAGGCGCCGAACCAGGTAGGCCAGAGCGACGCTCAAGGCCAGGAAGAACAGACCGACCAAGGTGATCGGCTCCAGGTAACGGAAGCTTTCGGAACCGACGTTCTTGGCCTGCTGCATGATTTCCACCACGGTGATGGCGGACAACACCGGGGTGTCCTTGAGCATGGCGATCAGGTAGTTGCCCAGCGGCGGCAAGATCGGCCGCACCGCCTGGGGCAGGATGATCGTGCGGTAGGCGGTCCAGGGGGCGAAGTTCAGCGCCACCACGGCCTCCCACTGGCTGCGCGGCACAGCGTCCAGCCCGCCGCGGTACACCTCGGCGATATAACAGGCGTAGTGCAGGCCGATACCGAGGATGCCCGCCTGCATGGCCGTCATGTTCACGCCGTAGTTGGGCAATACGTAGTACAGGAAATACACCTGGATCAGCAGCGGCGTGCTGCGGATGAACTCGATCAGCAGGGTCACCGGCCAGGCGATCGCCACTTGCCGGCTGCGCCGTCCGATGGCCAGGAACAAGCCCAGGACGATGGCGATCATGAAGCCCACCAGGGTAATGCCCAGGGTCTTGAGCGATGCCTGCAGCAGGTCGGGCAAGATCTGCGCGACGTAGTTCCAGTCCCAGACGTTCATGACAGGCTCCCCCGCAGGCGACCACGGCCCAGGCGTCGCTCGACCCCGCGCATGGCAAAGTTGATGACCTGCGCCAGGACGAAGTACAGCAGCAGGGTCAGGCTGAAGATCTCCAGGGTCTGGAAGGTCGCCTGGTCCAGCTGGCGGGCGCGGAAGCTCAGGTCCGACAAGGTGATCAGCGACACCAGGGAGGTGTTCTTGAGCAGCTCGATCAGCAGGTTGGTGCCCGGTGCGATCGCCGCCAGCAACGCCTGGGGCAGGATGACGCGGCGAAAGCGCGTGGCCGGTGGCATGTTCAACGCCACGCAGGCCTCGTATTGGCCCTTGGCCACCGAGCCGATGGCACCGCGCATCACCTCGGCGCCATAGGCCCCGATGTGCAGCCCGAGACCGACGATGGCCACGGTGTAGGCGCTCAGTTCCAGGTTGAACGGCGGTAACGGCAGCACGAAGAACAGCCAGAACAGCTGCACCAGCAGCGACGTGCCACGGAACAGTTCGATGTAGGCCACGCAAAACCAGCTCAAGGGTCGCCAGGAGGAGCGCCGGCCCAGGGCGGCGAGGATCGCGGCGACGATGGCCAGCAACGAGCCGAAGAATGTGACCTGGATGGTGATCCAGGCACCTTGCAGTAACAGCGGTATCAATTCACCCATGGTTCGACCTGAATAATCGGATTACGCAGGGAACGGCATGGCAGGCGCCATGCCACCTCGATTCATTGCTGGGCACAGAGCTCGGCGGCGGTCTTGTCGGTCACGTTGGAGCGGTCGAAACCGAACGGGGCCACGGCCTTGAGGTGCTCTTCGCTGCCCAGCCAACGCTTGAGTTCGGCGTTGACCGCGTCGCGCAGGTCCTTGTCCTCAGGGCGGAACGCCAGGGCGCCGTAACCGGTGTGGGCCGGGTCGTCCTTGAAGTCGCCGATCGCCTCGACCTTCTCGCCGCCTTTCTTCGCCAGGCCCTTCATGGTCAGCTGAGTGCCCACCGCGGCATCGGCGCGCCCGGCGCGCACGGCCTGCAATTGGGCGGTGGTGTCTGGCACCTGGAGGATCTGCTCTTCCTTGACGCCTGAATCACGGGCATAGGCCAGGTTGACCGTGCCGGCCATGATCGCCAGCTTCACCTCGGGGTTCTTGGCGATGTCGGCGTAGCTGTGCAGGTTCTTCGGGTTGCCGGCGGCCACCAGCAGGGTGTCGGGCAAGGCGTACTGCGGGTCGGTGAAAATCACCTGCTTGCAGCGCGCCGGGGTGATGTACATGCCAGCGGCAATCACATCGAAGCGGCCTGCACGCAACCCTGGGATCAGCGACCCCCACTCGGTGAGCACGCCATCGACCTGCTTGATGCCCATCTTCTGGAAGATGATCTTGGCGATCTCCGGCGATTCGCCCGTGACCCGACCGTCGGTCTCGGTGAAGGCGAATGGCGTTTCGTTGGCGTAGCCGATACGAATGCGGCTGTTTTCCTTGATCGTGTCCAAGGTGGTGGCCTGGGCACTGGCAGCCAGGCCCAGGGCCGCACAGGCCATCAGCAGGCGCTTGAAGGGGGATACCGCGTTGGCGGAAGGAGGCTGGCTCATCAATGAATCTCCTGTTTTGTTATCAAACCGTCGGTGACGGCTGTGTGTATAGGAGGCAGTGGAGCAAAACAGCGAAGGCCGGATGTGTCGTTCGATCGGTGCACAGCCCGAGCGTTCCGGCGGGCCGACGATGCATTGTTCGGGTAACGGGTGTCGACCTTGGACCGGAGCATACAAAAGCCTAAACAGCGATGGCATTGCACTAGGACAATTGCCCGAAGATCCTGCACAGGCGATGCTGTGCGCAGTCCCGACCAGCGAAGCGATACCCATGGAAAACTGGAAGAAAGCCCTCGAGTCGGCACGCATCGGCGAGTCCAAGTACAAACTGCTGGTGCAGGCCATCACCGGGGAGATCGAACGCGGTGAACTGGTGCACGACCAGCGCCTGCCGCCCCAACGGCATGTCGCCGACGCGCTGGAGATCAGCGTGCAGACGGTGACCAATGCCTACAAGGAACTGGAGCGCCAGGGCCTGGTGCGCTGCGAGATCGGCCGCGGCAGTTTCGTCAGCCGACGCATGAGCGACCGGGTAGCCGACGACATCATCGACCTGCCCGAGCGCACCCTGGTGGATTTTTCCATCACGCGCATCCTGCACACCCAGGTGCACGAGCGGATCTGGCGCGAGACCTGCGCCGAACTCAGCGTGGAGGAAGAGCAGCCATGGATCCACGCCTACCGCCCCATCGCCGGCTTCGAGAGCCACCGCGAGGCAGCGGTGCGCTGGCTGGCAGGCCTGGGCATGACGGTAGAGCGCGACGACGTGTTGGTGACCAACGGCGCGGCCCATGCCATCTTCCTGGCCCTGGCCTCGCTGGCCGGCCCCGATGACGTGGTGCTCTGCGAAGGCCTGACCGACCACGGCGTGATCGGCAACTCCCAGGTGCTGGGGTTCACCCTCAAGGGCCTTGAAATGGACCGCGACGGCATCGACCCGGAGCATTTCGAGGATATCTGCAGCAACGAACGGGTCACCGCCCTGGTGTGCACGCCAAACCTCAACAACCCTACCACCAGCCTGATGCCCGACGCTCGCCGCCGGGAGATCGCCGCCATCGCCCGGCGCTTTGGCGTGCACATCATCGAGGACGATGTGTACGGGCCATTGCTGGGCGAGCGTCGTGCCCGGCCGATCAGCCACTATGCGCCGGAGCTGTCGTTCTATTGCACCAGCATGACCAAGTCGGTGCTCACCGGGCTGCGGGTCGGTTATCTGGCCATGCCCAAGCGCCTGGCGCTGCGCACCGAAAGCATCTTGCGGGTCAACAGCTGGATGGCCACGCCGCTGGTGGCGGAGATCGCCACACGCTGGATCAACGATGGCCGCGCGGCGCAGTTGGCCGAATTGCAGCGCAAGCTGATCAGTGGGCGGCAGGCGATGCTGCGCGAGCACCTGGGCGAGTACCTGCTGGGCAACCCGGCCCAGGCACTGGGCGCCTGGCTGGGGATCCCCGCGCACTGGGAGGTGGACAGCCTGGTGCGCGCCTTGCGTCGCCGACAGATCGCCGTGACCCCGCCGGAGCCGTTCCTGGTGCGCGGCACGCCGCGACCACGGGCAGTGCGGTTATGTGTAGGCGCCGAGTGTTCCGATGCCAAGATGCGCCAGGCGCTGGCCGACATGCATGAACTGTTCGAGCAATACCCGCAGATCCACGAGCTTTGACCCGGGGCCATCGCCGAATGCTTTCCTGGATTTCGATGTCAGCGCAGATCTAAAGTCATGCTCATCCTGTTTGCTGCGCGATAGCGCAGCCCGCAAGGGCTGGGCGATCTCTCATAGAACAACGCATAACTATTTGAGTTTGCAGGTCCTTTGTGGGAGCGGCGGTGCGGCGGTCCGACTTGTCCCGCGATTGGGCCGGGCCCGATATCATCGTCGCCTGGCAAGGGCTTCGCCCTTGATCGCGGGGCAAGCCCGCTCCCACAGGGTGTGGTTGGCGCTGCACCAGTGGGAGCCGGCTTGCCCACAACCATAGAATCTCCCACAGGGGGACCAGCGCTAACCTCTTGTTCTTTGCGCGACAGCGCAGCCCGAAGCGCTGGGTGGTCTTCCACAGGTGCCGCGACAGCGCTCCAAAAAAATGTCCAGCAAATTGACCTAGTACATTCATCACGACAATTTGCCGCTCTTAGACTCCGCCCAACACCCGGTCACTCGTTGGGATGCGGTCATGTCAGAGCTTTCGCTTCACGATATCCACCTTGCCCACCAGCGCATCCAGGGGCTCGTGCGTCGCACGCCGCTGGAGCATTCGCCGAGCCTGAGCCGTCTGGTCGGCGTGCCGGTCTACCTGAAACTCGAATCCCAGCAGCTCACCGGCAGCTTCAAGCTGCGCGGCGCGAGCAACGCCGTGGCCTGCCTGGACGACCAGCAACGGGCACGCGGCGTGGTCACCGCCTCCACCGGTAACCATGGCCGGGCGCTGGCCTTCGCTGCCTCGCAACTGGGCGTGCAAGCGACCGTCTACCTGTCGCAGCTGGTGCCGGCCAACAAGGTCCAGGCGATTCGCGACCTGGGCGCCGAGGTGTGCATCGCCGGCCTCTCCCAGGACGACGCTCAGCACGCCGCCCAGCGCCACGCCGAGGAACAGGGCGCCATGCTGGTGCCGCCCTTCGATCACCCGGCCGTCATCGCCGGCCAGGGCACCCTGGGCCTGGAAATCATCGAACAGTTGCCCGACGTCAGCCAAGTGCTGGTGCCGCTCTCCGGCGGCGGCCTGTTCGCCGGCGTGGCCCTGGCCCTCAAGAGCCTCAACCCGGCCATCACCACCCACGGCATCAGCATGCGCCGCGGTGCCGCCATGCACGCCAGCCTGCAGGCGGGGCACCCGGTCGAGGTACAGGAGCTGCCGACCCTGGCCGACTCGTTGGGCGGCGGCATCGGCCTGGACAACCGTCACACCTTCACCCTCACCCAACGCCTGCTCGACCAGCTGCATCTGCTCGAGGAAGCGTCCATCGCAGCGGGCCTGCGCCATGCCTACCACCAGGAACGCCAGGTGCTCGAAGGGGCCGGCGCGGTGGGTATCGCCGCCCTGCTCGACGGCCTGGTGCCTGCCCGCGGGCCGATCGTGGTGGTGATCAGCGGGCGCAATGTCGACACCGCCCAGCACCTGCGGGTGATGAACGGCGACCACGCCTGAGGTTTTCCCTTTTCGCTCACTGGAGGTTCACCGATGCCGGCCATCACCTTGCTCAACGAAGCCGACCTGCGAGACTGCATCACCCTCGACCGCGCCGCGGTCGACACCGTCGAGCAGGCCTTCGCCCTGCTGGCCACCGCCAACGTGGCCATGCCGCCGATCCTGCGCCTGGACGTGCCCGAGCACAACGGCGAGGTGGACGTGAAGACCGCCTACCTGCCGGGCATCGAGCGCTTCGCGATCAAGGTCAGCCCAGGCTTCTTCGACAACCCCAGCCTTGGCCTGCCCAGCCTCAACGGCATGATGATGCTGCTCTCGGCACGCACCGGCCTGCTCGACGCCCTGCTGCTGGACAACGGCTACCTCACCGCCGTTCGCACCGCGGCGGCGGGCGCGGTCGCGGCGCGCTGGCTGGCCCGCGAAGACAGCCGCTGCGTGGCCCTGATCGGCAGCGGCGAGCAGGCCCGCCTGCAACTGCAGGCGCTGCGCCTGGTACGGCCGATCGAGCGGGTGCAACTGTGGGCCCGCGACCCGGCCAAGGCCGCGGCGCTGGCCGATGAACTGGGCCGCGACGGCACGCTGCACGTGGTGCTGTGCGACAGCATCGACCAGGCCATGCAGGGCGTGGATATCGCCGTCACCTGCACGCCCAGCCGTGAACCGCTGATCCAGCCCCGGCACCTGCAACCGGGCCTGCACATTACCGCCATGGGCTCGGACGCCGAGCACAAGAACGAGATCGCCCCGCAGGTGCTGGCCCAGGTCGACCGCTATGTCGCCGACCGCCTCGGCCAGACCCGCGTGCTGGGCGAGCTGCACCACGCCTTGCGCGCCGGCGCTATCACCGACGAGGCCGCCTTGTGCGAACTCGGCCAGGTCATCGCCGGCCAGCACCCCGGCCGTACCGATGCCGGCCAGGTCACCCTGTGCGACCTCACCGGCACCGGCGCCCAGGACACCGCCATCGCCAACCTTGCCTTCGAGCGCGCACGCGCCGCAGGCAAGGGCCTGGCATTCGACAGTTGAACCTCCCCACCCCACTCATCAGAGGGCATTGCAATGTCTCAGTCAGTGGTCAACCTGCCGTTCAGTCGGCAAGAGTACGCCCAGCGTCTGGCCAAGACCCGCGCCGCCATGCAGGCGCAGGGCCTGGAGCTGTTGCTGGTCACCGATCCGTCGAACATGGCCTGGCTCACCGGCTATGACGGCTGGTCGTTCTACGTGCACCAGTGCGTGCTACTGGCGCTGGACGGCGAGCCGATCTGGTTCGGCCGCGGCCAGGACGCCAACGGCGCCAAGCGCACGGTGTTCATGAGCCACGACAACATCGTCGGCTACCCGGACATCTACGTGCAGTCGCGCGAACGCCACCCCATGGACTACCTGTGTCAGGAAGTGATCCTGGCCAAGGGCTGGGGCGCGCTGAACATCGGCGTGGAAATGGACAACTACTACTTCAGCGCCGCAGCCTACCAGGCCCTGTGCCGGCACCTGCCCCAGGCGACCTTCAGCGATGCCGCCGGGCTGGTCAACTGGCAACGGGCGGTGAAATCGCCGCAGGAAATCGAATACATGCGCATCGCCGCACGCATCGTCGAGAAGATGCATGGGCGCATCCTCGAGCGCATCGAGCCAGGCATGCGCAAGAACGAACTGGTGGCCGAGATCTACAGCAGCGGCATTCTCGGCGTGGACGGCCACGGCGGCGACTATCCCGCCATCGTGCCCCTGCTGCCGACCGGTGCCGACGCCAGCGCTCCGCACTTGACCTGGGACGACTCGCCCTTCACCCGCGGCGCCGGCACCTTCTTCGAGATCGCCGGCTGCTACAAACGCTACCACTGCCCGCTGTCGCGCACGGTGTACCTGGGCAAGCCGCCGCAGCACTTCCTCGACGGCGAAAAGGCCGTGGTCGAAGGCATCGCCGCCGGCCTGGAAGCCGCCCGCCCCGGCAATACCACCGGCGACATCGCCCGGGCCTTCTTCAAGGTGCTGGAGAAGTTCGGCATCCACAAGGACAGCCGCTGCGGCTACCCGATCGGTATCAGTTACCCGCCGGACTGGGGCGAGCGCACCATGAGCCTGCGCCCCAGCGACACCAGCGTGCTGCAACCGGGCATGACCTTCCACTTCATGCCGGGGCTGTGGATGGACGACTGGGGCCTCGAGATCACCGAAAGCATCCTGATCACCGAGACCGGGGTGCAGACCCTGTGCGACGTGCCGCGCCAGCTGTTCGTCAAGGACTAACGCCATGAATGCATTCACGGACACCGCCACCGAGGTGGCCAACCCGATCAGCAGCACCGTGGACTTCACCCGCGATGGCGTGCAGCACGGTTTCCTCAAGCTGCCCTACTCGCGCGACGACTCGGCCTGGGGCGCGGTGATGATTCCCATCACCGTGGTCAAGCACGGCGTAGGGCCCACTGCCCTGCTCACCGGCGGCAACCATGGCGATGAATACGAAGGCCCGGTGGCGCTGTGCAAGCTGGCCCAGCAGCTGCGCGCCGAAGCGGTTTCAGGCCGGGTGATCATCGTGCCGTTCATGAACACCCCGGCGTTCCATGCCGGCACCCGCACCTCGCCGATCGACCAGGGCAACCTCAACCGCAGCTTCCCGGGCAAGCCCGACGGCACGGTCACGCAGAAGATCGCCGATTACTTCCGGCGCACCCTGCTGCCCCTGGCCGACGTGGTGCTGGACATCCATTCCGGCGGTCGCACCCTGGACTTCCTGCCCTTCGCCGCCTGCCATGTGCTGCCCGACAAGGCCCAGCAGGCACGCTGCGAAGCGGGCATGCGGGCATTCGCCGCGCCCTACGCCATGCGCATGCTCGAACTCGACGCCCAGGCCATGTACGACACCGCCGCCGAGGCCCAGGGCAAGGTGTTCGTCACCACCGAACTGGGCGGTGGCGGCACCTCGACCGCACGCAGCGTCGCCTTGGCAGAGCGCGGCGTGCGCAACCTGCTGGTGCATGCCGGCATCCTCCAGGGCGAAATTTCGCCCGCCGAGTCGATCATGCTCGACATGCCCGATGGCGACTGCTTCATCGCCAGCGAGCACGACGGCCTGCTGGAGATGTGCCGCGACTTGGGCGAGCAGGTGCGCCAGGGCGAGGTGATCGCCCGCATCCATGACATCCGTCGCACCGGCAGCGCGCCGGTGGAATACCGCGCGCGCCGCGACGGCCTGCTGGCCGCCCGGCATTTCCCCGGGCTGGTGCAGTGCGGCGACACCCTGGCGGTGATCGCCGACGTGTTGGCCTAGCCGGAAGACGCAACGACAACAAGAGGTATGGGAGAACAGCTCATGTCAGACGAATACCCGTTCAAGCAACTGTGCCATGTGGACGGCCAATGGCTGCATAGCACCAGCGGCAACAGCATCGCCGTCCTCGACCCGGCCAACCGCCAGACCATCGGCCATGTACCGCTGCTCGACCACGAGCAGATCGTCGCCGCCGTGGACGCCGCCCAGCGTGCCTTTACGTCCTGGCGCAACCTGCGCCTGGAAGAACGTGCGACGCTGCTGCGCCGCTGGGGCGAACTGATCCTCGAACACCAGCAGACCCTGGCGCGCATCCTCAGCCAGGAGCAAGGCAAGCCCTTGGCCGAGGCGCGCGGTGAGATCGCCTATGCCGCCAGTTTCATCCCCTGGTTCGCCGAAGAGGCCCGCCGCCTGTACGGCCAGACCATCCCCAGCCATATCCCCGGCGCCGACCTTGGCACGGTGAAGGAGCCGGTAGGCGTGTGCGCGCTGCTCACGCCCTGGAACTTCCCCAGCGCCATGATCACCCGCAAGGCTGCCGCAGCCATGGCCGCCGGATGCACCGTGGTGGTCAAGCCGGCCCATGAGACGCCCTACTCGGCCCTGGCCCTGGCCCAACTGGCCGAGGACGCAGGCCTGCCGCCGGGGGTGTTCAACGTGGTCATCGGTGAGCCGCAGATGGCCATGGAAACGTTGGTGCGCGATCCGCGGGTGCGCTCGGTCAGCTTCACCGGCTCCACCCGGGTCGGCAAACTGGTGCTGCAGGCTGCGGCCCATGATGTGAAGAAGGTCGCCCTGGAGCTGGGCGGCAATGCGCCCTTCATCGTCTGTGCCGACGCCGACCTGGACCTGGCGGTGAAGGTCGCCGTCGCCGCCAAGTTCCAGACCTCCGGCCAGGACTGCTGCGCGGCCAACCGCATCATGGTCCAGCGCCCGCTGTACGAAGCCTTCCTCGGCCGCTTCGCCGAGGCGGTGCGGGCCCTGCGCGTGGGGCCGGCGATGGTCGATGGCCAGGAGACCTCGGCCGACGTCGGCCCGCTGATGCACCAGGGCGCCTTCGACGCCACGGTGGCACGGGTCGAGGATGCCATCGCCAAGGGCGCCCGCCGCCTGGTGGGAGGTGAAGCCCATGCCCTGGGCGGCTGGTTCTACCAGCCCACCGTGCTGGCGGACGTGACGCCGGCCATGCGCATCTACCAGGAAGAAAACTTCGCCCCCATCGCCGGGGTGATGCCCTTCGACACCCTGGAGCAGGCCATCGAGATGGCCAACGATACCGAGTACGGCCTGGCCGCCTACATCTGTTCCAACCGCCTGGACGTGGTGCAGCCGCTGATCCGTCGGCTGGACCACGCCATGGTCGCGGTCAACGGCGTGAAGTTCACCGGTCACCCCATCCCGTTCGGCGGCATGAAGGCTTCGGGCCTGGGCCGTGAAGGTGGCAACGAGGGCTTCGAGCCATTCGTCGAGACCAAATATTTCTGCGTGCACCACCAAGGTCAATTCTAAGGAGTGTTTGCCATGAACCCAGAATACAACCAGCTGTTCGAGCAAGACCGTGCCCACTTCATGCACCCATCCACCCACGCCCATGACCACGCCAGCGGCGCGCTCAAGGGGCGGATCATCACCGGTGCCGAGGGCATCCGCCTGCGCGACCACGAAGGCCGCGAGCTGATCGATGCCTTCGCCGGGCTGTACTGCGTGAACATCGGCTACGGCCGCACCGAAGTGGCCGACGCGATCCATCGCCAAGCCAAGGAGCTGGCGTACTACCACACCTATGTGGGCCACTCCACCGAGGCGATCATCGAGCTTTCCAGCCGTATCATCGACTGGGCACCTGTGGGCATGAAGAAGGTCTACTACGGCCTCTCCGGCTCCGACGCCAACGAGACCCAGGTCAAGCTGGTGCGCTACTACAACAACATCCTCGGGCGCCCGAACAAGAAGAAGATCATCTCCCGCGACCGTGGCTACCATGGCTCGGGCATCATGACCGGCAGCCTCACCGGCCTGCCCAGCTTCCACCAGCATTTCGACCTGCCGGTGGCGGGCGTCACCCACACCGTCTGCCCACACTGGTACCGCAAGGCCCCGGCTGGCATGGACGAGCAGGCCTTCGTGCGCTACTGCGCCGACGAACTGGAAAAGCTGATCCTCGCCGAAGGCCCCGACACCGTGGCCGCCTTCATCGGCGAGCCGTTGATGGGCACCGGCGGCATCATCGTCCCGCCCAAGGGCTACTGGGCGGCGATCCAGGCCGTGCTGGACCGCTACGACGTGCTGCTGATCGCCGACGAAGTGGTGTGCGCTTTCGGCCGCCTGGGCTCGAAGATGGGCAGCCAGCGCTATGGCATCCGACCGGACCTGATCACCACCGCCAAAGGCCTGACCAGCGCCTATGCGCCGCTGTCGGCGGTGATCGTCGGCGAGAAGGTATGGAACGTGATCGAGGAAGGCTCGCAGAAGGCCGGCCCCATGGGCCATGGCTGGACTTACTCCGGCCACCCGATCTGCGCTGCGGCGGCCCTGGCCAACCTGGACATCCTCGAGCGCGAGGACCTGACCGGCAACGCCGAGGTGGTTGGCGCCTACCTCAACCAGCGCATGCGCGAGACCTTCGAAGGCCACCCGCTGGTGGGCGAGGTACGCGGCGACGGCATGCTCTGCGCGGTGGAATTCATGGCCGATCGCGAAGCCCGCACCGCATTCGACCCGGCATTGAAGGTCGGCCCGCAGGTATCGGCGGCGTGCCTGGAGCGGGGCATGATCGCCCGTGCCATGCCCCATGGCGACATTCTCGGTTTCGCCCCACCGCTGGTGCTGGACAAGCAGGATGCCGAGCGCATCGTGGCCATCACCAAAGCGGCGGTGGATGAAGTGGCGGGGAACGTGTTGGGTTGAGGATGCTGGGGGGCGCTATGCGCCCCTTTCGCGGCACAAGGCCGCTCCTACAGGGGCTGTGTAGTGCTCACGGTGAGTGCGGGCTTGTCCCGCGATTGGCCCGGCTTTCCTTGGCAGAGAAACACGTGCCACACTCGGCCCAACAGCCCAGCCCTCGTTACCCAATAGAAAACCCATTGCCATGCCCGCAGGTTTCCCTGGTTTGCCCTCACTCAATGCGCTACGCGTGTTAGAAGTGGTGGCGCGTCACCTGAACTTTCGCCTCGCCGCCGAGGAACTTGGCGTGACCCAGGCTGCCGTTGCCCAGCAGGTACGTGGACTGGAGGCGAGCCTGCAAGTTCGCCTGTTCGACCGCCTGCCCCGCGGCCTAGGCCTGACCGATGCCGGGCGGGCCTACAGCGCGAGCGTTCGCAGCGCGCTGACAATGCTTGACGAGGCGACCCGGCTGCTGCGCCCAGAACCCTCACATCTCACCGTCAGCGTTACCCCGACCTTTGCCTCGAAATGGCTGATCCCCAAGCTGGGACACTTTGCCCAGACACATCCAGACATCGACCTGCGACTGCTGGCCACCGAACGGCTTTCACATTTCCATACCGATGGCGTCGATATCGCCGTGCGCTACGGCCAACCACCCTTCGAGGCTGGCCTGAACGCCGAGCTGTTGATGGAGCAGCGGATCGTCGCGGTGGCAAGCCCCGCCCTGCTGGCCGAACGCGGCATCCCCGATCGCTTCGAAGCGCTGCAAGGGTACGTTGCGCTTCACGATGCCCATGATTATTGGCCGCAGTTCATCGCCACCGTGTTTCCCGGCCACCCCGCAACGACAACCAAGCATGTACATTTCAACCAGACATCGCTGGCGATCGATGCTGCCGTTGCCAGGCAAGGCATTGCCCTTGCCAGCCAGGCGTTCGTCAAAGACGATCTCGCCACAGGCAGGCTGGTGCAGGTTTTCCCTCAGCACCTGCGGCTAGACAAAGCGTTCTACCTCGTATGGCCACGCAAGGCACAACAGCCTGCGGCCCTGGATATCGTCAGGCACTGGTTCAAAGCCCAGGTAGACAATAGCTAATCTACTGGCTCGGCAACGCTGGGCTGCCTCCCTGGATGCTTATGCGGCTGCTAGTGTGAAACCTTGCAACAGCGTGGTTTTCAATGCTCAGGAGGTAGCATGTCTGTAGAAAAAGTAGCGATCATCATCGCCGGCGGCAGTGGCATGGGTGCAGCCGCGGCACGTCGTCTCGCAGCCGATGGCTTCAAGGTCGGCATCCTTTCGTCTTCGGGCAAGGGCGAGGCGCTGGCTAACGAACTCGGCGGTATCGGCGTGACCGGCAGCAACCAGTCGGTGCAAGACCTGCAGCGGCTGGTCGATGCCGTCATCGAGCAATGGGGCCGCATCGATGTACTGGTCAACAGCGCCGGCCACGGTCCTCGCGCGCCCATCCTCGAGATCAGTGATGAAGAATGGCACAAAGGCATGGAGACCTACCTGCTCAATGTCATCCGCCCTGCACGCCTGGTGACGCCGATCATGCAGCGGCAAAAAGGCGGCGTGATCATCAACATCTCCACGGCCTGGGCCTTCGAACCCAGCGAACTGTTCCCCACTTCGGCGGTGTTCCGTTCTGGCCTGGCGGCGTTCAGCAAGATCTTCGCGGACAACTTCGCCGCCGACAATGTGCGCATCAACAACGTACTCCCCGGCTGGATCGACAGCCTGCCAGCCACCGATCAGCGTCGCGACAGCGTGCCGCTCAAGCGATACGGCACCAGCGAAGAAATCGCCGCGACCATTGCCTTCCTCGCCAGCGATGGCGCGGCCTACATCACCGGGCAGAACATCAGGGTCGATGGTGGGGTGACGCGTAGCATCTGATGCGGTCGTCTTGCGGGCTCGAACCTGTGCTTGGCGCTTTAAAGGCCGGCCCGCTGGTTGTTAACGCGCTTGGTCCGAAAAGGTTGCGATAAATGCATACCGAGACGGAGCCGGTCACTCCAAATTGGACACAGACCTTCCTGTGTTTGACTTGAGGTAAGCGACCATGGCTAACAATCAAGACAAGGGTAACCAAGGCGACACCAACACTGGCATGGGCAACAACACAGGCACAGGCCAACAAGGTGGCCAGGGCTCGGGAAGCGGCATGCCCAACCCGCAAAAAGGGGGGCAGCAATCGGACCGCAAGCCTGAGGACAAGATGAACAAGGACTGGGATCGCTCCCGGGAATCCGGAAGCCAGGGCGGCCAGGCTGGCCAGGGCAGAACCGACAAGCAGAACCCCTCCGACAGGGACCGCATGGGTGGGCAACAATCGCAAAGCGACACTCAGCAATGGGACAAGAACCGCTGATTGCCGATGAGCGGCGCCGGGGTGGGTAACTGCCCTGGCGCCTGCCGGGCCTTCTGAAAGAGGCCGCGTGGCAGTTGGCCAACGGCAGCGACGCCAAGTGGAAAAAGCGCTAGAACACGTTGCGTATACCGAGCAGCACAGCGAGATGGCCTGGGTAGAACCAGTAGCTCCATTGGGTGACCGGCATTACTCGCAAGGGCAGCTTGCACCAGAACAGCGCCAGCCCAAGTACGGGCGCAAACGCGGCGACCAGCAACGCCAGCATGGCGTAGGGCTCCAGCTGCACGGCACGTGCGAACAACCCGGTACGCGTATTGATGATGACGCACAGCGCAACGGGCACGAACGCAAAGAGCGCCGGGCGCTTTATCGCCAGCAACAAGGCCGAAGGCAGGAGCACGCCAAAGAAGCCATACATGAGCGGCTCGTTCAGCAAACCAGCGAGTGCTACCGCCGCGGCGGCCATCGCCAGGCTT
Organism: Pseudomonas sp. NY15372; assembly: GCF_048068215.1. Taxonomy (NCBI): domain Bacteria; kingdom Pseudomonadati; phylum Pseudomonadota; class Gammaproteobacteria; order Pseudomonadales; family Pseudomonadaceae; genus Pseudomonas; species Pseudomonas sp. NY15372. The sequence goes on along the minus strand of NZ_JBLUPY010000001.1, from coordinate 84,578 downwards.
TCGACGCTTCGGTGGTGCGCCCCCCAGGCCACCAGCAGGCCCAGGGCCAGGGTCACCAGCACATTGAACGTGTCCGAGGTGCCAATCAGGCGATACGGCACCTCTGAAAGCGCAGCGAACAGCACCAGCAGCGCCAGGTACCGGCCGTTGCTGCGGGTGAACAGCTCGCCTGGCCGAGTGCGCGAAACGTTGATCGCGATGGCCAGGCAGAACAAGGGGAACGAAAGCCGGCCAAGCACGAACAGGTCACTGAGCGTCGGCCAGGCCAGGCGCATGTGATCGAGCACCATGGTCAACAGGGCGATCCACTTGATCAGGTCCTGTCCAGCATGGCGTCCACTACTGGCGTTGGCTTCTCTGAGGTTCACGGCATACTCCTCGGGCTACCCACCGTCTGCGTACTGCATCAAGGGCTGTAACGAAGCGCCTCCTGGACGCTGCCCAACATCGGGTCGACGTCACAGTCAATTTCCGACACCGCTGTCGGCATTTCGCCAAGGCGTATTGACATCAATCCATGCCGCTAGAGAAGATCGCCGGGCCAGCCAGGCGATACAACACGCCTTGCAAATAGTTCCGCAAAACCCAAAAAAAAAAAACGACCAGACTGCTCACACGCAAGCATGGCGCTGGCCCCTATCCCTGCCTGAATACCCTTCCATAGGAAACAATCATGCGCAAAACAGCGACGATCATCGGTTTGCTGACGCTTTGCGGCTGCTCCACCCATACCGGACAGACCGGTGACATGATCGCCGACGCGGCCAAGGACGGAGACGTCTTAGGCGTGGGGATCATGAGCCTTGCGCTGCCTTTCGCGCTGATCATGGACGTCTTCACCTTGGGCAATACCCTGGACGAAGACGACATGGAAACGGTCGCAACGGCAGTCGAAGCCTCAGCCAACACTTACACTGCAAGCCAAGCCCAGGCAAGCGAAGCCATCACTCCCCATCAGCCCGCCGAGGCCAACACTTACTACACCCAGGCGCCGACGCCGGGGAGTCAAGATGCGCTCATTGCATCGCTCAAGGACCACGCCTTGCCACAGTGCGTTGAATACCGCGGCAATCGCTTCTACAACGTCTGCAACTTCGACATCGAGTTAACGTTCTGCATCAAGAACCCCGCGCCGTTCGACAAGGCACCGCTGACCGACGCAGGTGCTGCCTACGATTGTGCAAAGGATCAATACGGCTTGTGGACGATCGCTGCAGGCAAGGCTATGGCAGGAACATTCACCGGAGAAAGGGCGCTTTATAGCGCGTGCAGGCGCCCTTATTCACCCGTGAAAATCAAAGGAATCGCAGGCGGCCCAGACCAGTATGCATGCAAATAGCAGCTGCTGAAGTCGTGAGCGTTGTCACACCTCTGACCCCAAGGTCGCGACACTGCGCAGGATCAAACGCACCAGCATCGTCTGACGCGTCACCCCGGTCTTGGAGAAGATCGACCGTAGGTGCGCACGTGCCGTGTTGCTGCTGATGCCCAGCTCGATCGAGGCCTCGTCCTTGGTCAAGCCGTTGGCCAGCAACATGGCCAGGCTGGTTTCTGCCGGTGTCAAGTTGAACAGCGCGCTGACGATTTCCTTCGGCGCGCTGGAATGCCGCTCCGGGTCGCTGATGAAGATCACCACCGCCGGGCACTGCTTGCCTTCGCTCCATTCCAGCGGCGGTACCGAGCGCACGATGATGCCCAGGTCCGCGCGCTCGGAAGCACGCTTGACCCGCAGGGCTTCGACCACCGATGGGGTATTGCTCTTGTGCGAGAGCAGGGAGCGTTTGACCAGGCGGCGAAACTCCTGGGTCTCGCGGCTGCTGCCGACCACCAGCGAGCCCTGGACCAACCTGATGCCATCCTTGGCCTGGATCAGGTCATTGGCAACCTCGTTGGTCTGCAGCACATGGCCAGCCTCATCGAGCAGGATCGTGCCGACCTCGAGCTGGTCCACCGCCTCGGCATACAGGTTACGCTCGGTGGCGATGCGGTTGAGCTGGGTATGGATTTCGACCGAACGCTCGAGGTGCGGAATGAACTGCGCCAACAACGCCTTTTCGTCATCGCCGAAGCCAGGCGCGGTGCGGCTTCGGCTGATGCGGATCCGGCAATTGACGCCGTCGCACGTGGTGATGTCTGCGCCCAGGATATGGAACACGTCCAATGGCTCGAGAAAACTTTTGTAGAACTCCGAATTCAGCCAGTTGTTGTCGGTGATGAACTCCGAGTTGGTGACCACCTGGCGATTGGGCAGGTCGACGAATGGGTCGAGGGCGAAGAAGTACTGGTTGTAGGAGCTGGTGATCTGCGCCGTGGAGCCGGTGGTGTTGATCATCAGGCCGACATCCAGATGGCGTGGCAGGCGCAGCATGAACGTGACGTACTTGCTGCGCATCTGCACATTGAGCTGGTTGAGGAATGTGGCCCAGGGAATGGTCTCCCGTGGCCCCTGATAGAGTTTGCCGACTAGGTCACTGAACGACTCGACGCTGAGGTTGTGCATTGAAAAACCGCTTTTCTTGTTGACGTTGGCACGGTGTTGGAAGCACTGCCATCAGGCCTTGTGGCCGATCGCATGAGGCTCACCAGGCAGTGTACCCGCCCTGGCGAAGCTCAAGGCAACCTGACGGACGATGCCCGTCGCGGCGCCGGTCACGATTTATGGTCTCGTCGAAATGGCCCATCAGCCTCGCCTCGTCACGTCTCGTTGGACCCGTGAGAAAACATTCTCGGCAGCGATCGGAGGCCGGGCATCGGCCATTGGGACTATGGCCTGTGGCCCAGTTCTCGCGGGCAGCCAAGAAAAAGCCTTGGGCGTTATTTATACGAGGCGGCCTAGAACTTTTTCCTATTTATCGGTCTATCTGGATAGCCACGAAGCTCGGCAAATCACTTGCCAGCCGGCTACATCCCATTGTCCACCAGAGGTTGTCTTCGCTCATGAAATTCCATGTCCCACGGATAGTGCTGCTCGGCCTGTTCGCGTTCGCGGCAATGGGCTCGGCATCAGCAACGCAAATGAAGGCGTCCACCCCTGCGGCCACTCCTGAAGTCGCAGCCGTCCAGGCTCCGCGCGAGGCCGCCGGCAACCCCTGGGCCAACCTGGCCAGCACCGCCGACCTGCAATCGGCACCGCTGCTTGCCCATGACGACCGCTACTGGCACGACCACGATGGCCGCTGGCACGACCGCCGAGGTGACTGGCGCCGTGACCACTGGCGCCGCGAGCAGGCCCGCCGCGCCGCCGAGCGCCGTCGCGACTGGGAACGCCACCATTATCGCGCCATGCACCATCGCTACGACCGCGACTACCGCGATTACGATCGCCGCTACTATCGTCGCTGATATCCCCTCGTTTATCTGCGCCAAGCACCTTGGCGCCCCTGCAGACGTCTGGCACGACCTGGAGGCCTGCAGGGCAGTTCCAACGGGGCGCGTTGCTCCGATTCAGTCAACCGACAGCCAATTCACCAGGCCCTGGCGATGGCCACCCGCCGCGCCTGTGCTAGCGTTTCTGGATTGGGCGCACTTCGCCCGCCTGCCTGACGAGAATCGACCTTTCAACCGACTGATTACAGGTGAGCCATGGAGCTGAAGATCAATCAAAAGACCTACCAGGTCGATGCCGAAGCCGACACGCCGCTCTTGTGGGTGATCCGCGACGACCTGGGCCTGACCGGGACCAAGTACGGTTGCGGCCTGGCCCAGTGCGGCGCTTGTTCGGTACTGGTCGACGGCAGCGTGGTGCGCGCCTGTGTCACGCCGGTGGCGGGTGTGGTCGGTCGCGAGGTGACCACCATCGAGGCGATCGAAGCCGATGAGGTGGGCAAGCGTGTGGTCGCGGCCTGGGTCGAGCATCAAGTGGCCCAGTGCGGCTACTGTCAATCCGGCCAGGTGATGGCGGCGACCGCGTTGCTCAAGCACACACCCAAGCCCAGCGACGAGCAGATCGACGCGGCGATGGTCAACCTGTGCCGCTGCGGTACCTACAACGCCATCCATGCCGCCCTGCACGACCTGGCCCAAGGGGGTAAAGCCTGATGAAAGCGCCAATCGCTACCCCCGAAGATCTGCTGAACCTGAGCGCGGGCGAAACCGTCAACCTGTCGCGCCGGCGTTTTCTGGCCGGCACCGCGGTGGGCGCACTGGTCCTCGGCTTCGGCCTGCCGCTGGGCTCGGCCCGGGTGCAGGCAGCAGCGGCAACGACCCCGGAACGCGGCACCCAGGTACCGGCTTTCCTGGAGATCCGCCCAGACAACACCGTGCGCCTGCTCAGCCCATTCATGGAAGGTGGCCAGGGTACCTATACCTCCATGGCGCAGATCGTCGGCGAGGAACTGGACGCCGACCCGGCCACTTTCCTGGTCGACAGCGCGCCGCCCGGCGAGGCCTACGTGGTCATGGAGAACGGCATGCGCATCACCGGCGGCAGCATGTCGGTGCGCATGAGCTACCCAACCATGCGCCGCCTCGGCGCCCTCGCCCGCGCCATGCTGCTGCAGGCCGGTGCCGAGCATTTCGGCGTGCCGGTGGGCGAGCTGTCCACTGAGCCTGGCAAGGTCGTCCATGCGGCCTCCGGGCGCAGCGTCAGCTATGGCGAGCTGGCCGAGCGGGCCATGGACCTGCCCGTGCCGGACCCGGCCAGCATCCCCCTGCGCGACCCCAGCCAGTTCCGCTGGATCGGCAAGCCGGTCAAGCGCGTCGATGCCTACGACAAGTCCACCGGCAAGGCCCAGTACAGCATCGACACCAAGGTCGACGGCATGCTCCATGCTGCCGTGCAGCATGCACCTCGCCTGGGGATGACGGTCGCCAGCCTGCGCAACGAAGCCCAGGTCAAGGCCATGAAGGGGGTGCATTCGGTGCATCAACTGCCTGGCGCCGTGGCCGTGGTCGCCGAGCGCTGGTGGCACGCCAAGCAGGCTGTGCAGGCCCTGCAGGTCGACTGGCAGGAGCCGGGCCCGGGCTCGAACGTCCGGTCCATGCCCAAGGACTTTTCCAGCGACGCCTGGCGCGAACACCTGGCCGCCCAGCCCGGCCCTGGCCGCGACGATGAAAAGCAAGGGGACGTGGCCACCGCCCTGGCCGGCGCCAAGACCACCGTAGAGGCGACCTATCACAACCAGTACCTCAACCATGCCCAGATCGAACCGCCGTCGACGACCGCCCGGTTCAACCCGGACGGTTCCCTCGAGGTGTGGCTGCCCAACCAGGCACCGGATATGTTCCGCGACGACATCGCCAAACGTACCGGCCTGGACCCGGCGCGGATCACCCTGCACTCGCCACTGCTCGGCGGCTTCTTTGGCCGGCATTTTCTCTATGACTCGGCCAACCCCTACCCCCAGGCCATCGCACTGGCCAAGGCCGTCGGGCGCCCGGTGAAGGTGATCTGGACCCGCGAAGAAGAGTTCCTGCGCGATGTGCTGCGCCCAGTCGCCGTGGTCAAATTCCGGGCGGGGCTCGATGACAAAGGCTTGCCGGTCGCTCTCGAAGCCGTCAGCGCCACCGAGGGGCCGACCGAAGCTATCGCCGGCAAGCAAGGCGAGCAGCTCGACCCCACTGCCCTCGAAGGGTTGTCGGGCAAGGCCTATGCCATCGCCAACAAACGCATCGCCCAGGTCTACGTCAAAGGGCCGGCCATGCTGGGCTACTGGCGCTCGGTGGGCAACTCGCTCAACGACTTCTTCTACGAGGCGTTTCTGGACGAGCTGGCCGACAAAGGTGGCCAGGACCCCTTCGAGCTGCGCCTGCACCTGCTGCGCGACAACCCGCGCCTGACCACCTTGCTGCAGGCCGTTGGCGAGCTGTCCGGGGGCTGGAAGCGCGGCCCGTTCACCGCCGAGGACGGCAGCAAGCGCGCCCGCGGCGTGGCCATGGCCTCGCCGTTCGGCTCCGAGGCGGCGGTGATCGCGGAGGTGTCCATCGACAATGGCCAGGTCAAGGTGCATGACATCTGGCAGGCGATCGACCCGGGCAGCATCGTCAACCCGGCGATCATCGAGGCCCAGGTCAACGGTGCGGTAGCCCTGGGGCTGTCTCAGGTGCTGCTGGAGGAAGCGGTGTGGCAGGACGGCATGCCACGGGCACGTAACTTCGACATGTACCCGGTACTGCCCCCGTCGCGCATGGCCCGGGTGCATGTGCGCATCGTCGAGAGCGGGGCCAAGATGGGCGGCATCGGCGAGCCACCGTTGCCGGCGGTAGCGCCGGCGGTGGCCAATGCGGTGGCGCGGCTGACCGGCCAGCGGATTCGCAGCATGCCGCTGAGCCGCTACACGTTCAGCTGACACCACCGAAGCTCAGCGCCCTCGTGCAAAACAGCGGCCTGGCGCAGCCAGCCACTATTCGATGCGAGGGTGCTGCTGCACCAGCAGCTTGCGCTTGGCTTCGAGCTCGGCGATCTGCGCGTCGATGTCCTCGATCTTCTGCTCGATGGTGTCGTGATGCTCCTGCAGCAGTTCGCGCGCCTCCTCGATGTCCGAGGCCGCCGGCGCCGCACCGCGCAGAGGCTTGTTGGCCGTCTCTTTCATCGACAAGCCCGTGGCCAGGCCGACCACGGCGATCACCATCAGGTAATAGGCCGGCATGTATAGGTTGTTGGTACCTTCTACCAACCAGGCGGCGATGGTCGGGGTCAGGCCGGCGATCAATACCGAGATGTTGAAGGCGCTGGCCAGGGCGCTGTAGCGGATGTGGGTGGGGAACATCGCCGGCAGCGTGGAAGCCATCACCCCGATGAAGAAGTTGAGCAGCACCGCCAGCATCAACAGGCCGGCAAAGATCACACCCAGCACGCCGCTGTTGATCAGCATGAAAGCCGGGATGGCGAGGACGAACAACCCCACGCTGCCAGCGATGATGAACGGCCGACGCCCGAACTTGTCACTGAGCAGGCCGATCATGGGCTGGACGAACAGCATGCCGACCATGATCGCGATGATGATCAGCACACCGTGGTCTTCGCTGTAATGCAGGTTGTGGGACAGGTAGCTGGGCATGTAGGTCAGCAGCATGTAGTAGGTGACGTTGGTAGCGATCACCACGCCGATGCAGGTCAGCAGGCTGCGCCAGTGCTGCGTGGCGACCTCCTTGAACGATACCTTCGGGCCCGAGGCCAGGCCTTCGCGGTCGCCCTGCTCGAGCTTGTCCACATGCTGCTGGAAGGCTGGAGTCTCTTCCAACGCATGGCGCAGGTAGAGACCGATGATGCCCAATGGCAGGGCCAGGAAGAACGGCAGGCGCCAGCCCCAGTCGAGGAACCGTTCTTCGCCCAGGAGGGTGGAGATGAACACCACCAGGCCCGCGCCGAGCACGAAGCCTGCGATCGAGCCGAAGTCCAGCCAACTGCCCAGGAAACCGCGCTTGCGGTCAGGCGCGTATTCGGCGACGAAGATCGACGCCCCGGTGTACTCCCCGCCCACCGAGAAGCCCTGGGCCATCTTGGCCAGCAGCAACAGGATCGGCGCCCAGATGCCGATCGAGGCATAGGATGGGATCAGGCCGATGGCGAAGGTGCTCAGGGACATGATCACGATGGTCGCGGCCAGGATCTTCTGCCGGCCGTAGCGGTCGCCCAGGGCGCCGAAGAACAACCCGCCCAGCGGGCGTATCAGGAACGGCACCGAGAAGGTCGCCAGGGCGGCGATCATCTGCACGCCGGGGCTGGCATTGGGAAAGAACACCTTGCCCAGGGCATAGGCGACGAACCCATAGACGCCGAAGTCGAACCACTCCATGGCGTTGCCCAGCGCGGCGGCGGTGATCGCCTTGCGCATCTTGGCATCGTCGACGATGGTGATGTCTTTCAAGCCGATCGGCTTGACGGTTTTTTTCCGTGGTTTCATGGCCAGTCCCTGTAGCTGAGCGAGTTCTATGGCATCAGATACAACGGGACGCTAAATAATTCCTCGTGAGGGCACACACCGTGCGCGGTGGGAGCCAACTGTCTTGAGTTGCTTGCCCCAGTCCTATCGCTGGCAAGCCAGCTCCCACAGGTACGGCGGTGTCGCTGAAGACAGCGCAGGCCTGGTGGTGGCGGGTTCTTGGCAAAGGCGGTTGTGGCGTTACCGACGCATTCGCGGGGCCAGCCCGCTCAGAAGACCCGTGATTTCTGTAGGAGCGGCCTTGTGCCGCGAAAGGGGCGCCAAGCGCCCCTGAAATCCTCAATGCCCAGCGCTCGGCAACTGCGCCCGCAAGAACCCCATCAACGCTTGCGCCGCTGGCGACAGGCTGCGCCCCTTGCGTGTCAGCATGCCGATCTGGCGCTCCACCTTCGGCTCTGCCAGCGGCAGGAATGCGAGTTTTTCGTTCTCCAAGGGAAACGCCAGGTACGGCAAGGTACTGACCCCTACCCCCTCCTCCAGCATCGCGATCAACGAAATCATGTTGGAGACGAACAGCCGACTGTGCTCCAGCAAACACGCCGCATCGGTGCCTTCGAGCAGCCGCGAGGTGCCATTGCGGATCATCGGCACGTCCTGCAGTTGCGACCAGTGCAGGGCACCGCCCACCGTCACCAGCGGGTGGTCAGCCCGGCACACCACCCCGACCTGGTCGTTGATGATCGACGTGAATTCGACCTGCTCATCCTCCATCCACAGGCTGCCAATACTGAAATCCACCTGCCCCTGGGCCAGCAACTGCTGAACGCTTTCGGCCGTGCCGTCCTGAATGCTCACCTGCACGTTCGGGTGCTCGGCCACGAAACGCGCCAGTGGCCCTGGCAACAAGCGACTGGCCACCGACGGTACGGTGGCGATGCTGACCTGGCCGATTTCGTGACGGGCCAGCAGCATGGCCTCACGGGCGATCCGGTCGTGGTGTTCGAGCAAGCCGCGAAACAGCGGCAGGCAATGCTCGCCGAAGGGCGTCAGCTCCACCCGGCCACCGCCCTTCTCCACCAAGGGCTGGCCCAGTTTCTGTTCGAGCTCGCGCACCGCCAGCGATATCGCGGGCTGGGTGCGGTAGGCCTGGCGTGCGGCGGCATGGAAACTCTTGAGCTCGGCCACCAGCACGAAATAGCGCAGCTGGGCGATCTTCAACTCGGGCAACATGGTTAGCGATCCTTATCAAAGCATTTTTTTTATTAATTTTTATTTGCACCATATTGCTCGCATGATGGAAGCCAGGCAAACGGAGGCTTTCATCCATGTCACTCAACACCTACAAGAACTACATCGATGGCCAGTGGTGCGAAGGCCACGCCACCATCGACAACCACAGCCCCTCGGACACCCGCGACCTGATCGGCCGCTACCACCAGGCCAGCGCTGAGCAGACCCACCAGGCCATCCAGGCCGCCCGCGCCGCGCAGCCACGCTGGGCCGCGACCGGCCTGGAAGCCCGCCAGCAAGTGCTGATGGCCATCGGCGACGAGCTGATCGCCCGCAAGGCAGAGCTTGGCGAACTGCTCTCGCGAGAAGAAGGCAAGCCGCTGGCCGAAGGCATCGGCGAGGTCCACCGCAGTGGCCAGTTCTTCCACTACTATGCCGCCGAGGTGTTGCGCCAGATGGGCGAGACCGCCGCTTCCGTGCGCCCCGGCATCGACATCGAAGTGCACCGCGAACCGGTTGGCGTGGTGGGCATCATCACCCCCTGGAACTTCCCCATGGCCACCGCCGCCTGGAAGATCGCCCCGGCCCTGGCCTTCGGCAATACCGTGGTGTTCAAGCCTGCCAACCTGGTGCCAGCCAGCGCCTGGGCGCTGACCGAGATCATCAGCCGCCAGGGCCTGCCGGAAGGTACCTTCAACCTGGTCATGGGCAGCGGCGCCAGCGTCGGTGAAACCCTCGTGCAGTCGGCCGACATCGACGCCCTGACCTTCACTGGCTCCCTGGAGACCGGTCGCCATGTGGCCATGGCCACTGCCGGCAACCTGGTGCGCTGCCAGCTGGAGATGGGCAGCAAGAACGCCTTGGTGGTGATGGACGACGCCGACCTCGACCTGGCGGTGGAATGCGCGCTCAACGGTGCCTTCTTCGGCACCGGGCAGAAGTGCACGGCGTCCTCGCGGCTGATCGTCTGCGAGGCGATCCATGACCGTTTCGTCGAGGCGCTGCGCCTGCGCATGCGCCAGCTCAAGGTCGGCCATGCCCTGCACGCTGGTGTGCAGATCGGCCCGGTGGCCGAAGCCCGCCAACTGGAACAGAACCTGGAATACCTGCGCCTGGCACAGGCCGAAGGCGCCACCCTGATCGAAGGCGGCGAGCGCCTGCAACTGGAAACCGACGGCTACTACATGCGTCCGGCGCTGTTCATCGACAGCCGCAACGACATGCGCATCAACCGCGAGGAAGTCTTCGGCCCCATCGCCTGCGTGATCCGCGTGCGCGACTTCGAAGAGGCCATGGCTACGCTCAACGACACCCGCTACGGCCTCACCGCCGGCATCATCACCCAGTCGCTGCGCCACGCCAGCGCCTTCAAGCGCCGCGCCCAGACCGGCTGCGTGATGGTCAACCTGCCCACCGCCGGCACCGACTACCACGTGCCGTTCGGCGGCCGCAAAGCCTCGAGCTTCGGCCCGCGCGAACAGGGGCAATACGCCCGCGACTTCTACACCGTGGTCAAGACCACCTACCTGCGCCCCTGAAAGGAATACTCGCCATGCACGACCTTTTGATGATCGACGGCCTGCAGTATTCCAACTGGAGCCCGGAGATATTCCAGCAAATGCAGGCCGGTGGCCTGAGCGCGGTACACGCCACCATCGCCTACCACGAGAACGCTCGCGAAACCCTGTCGCGCCTGGGCGAATGGAACCGCCGTTTCGAAACCTGGCCCGAACTGATCCGCCCGGTGCGCACGGCCAGCGACATCCGCCTGGCCCACGAGGAAGGCCGGGTGGGGATCTTCTTCGGTTTCCAGAACTGCTCGCCGATCGAGGACGACATCGCCCTGGTGGAGGTCTTCCGCCAGTTGGGCGTGTTCGTCATGCAGCTCACCTACAACAACCAGAGCCTGCTGGCCAGCGGTTGCTACGAGCGCGAAGACAATGGCATCAGCCGCTTCGGCCGCCAGGTGATCGCCGAGATGAACCGGGTTGGCATGTTGATCGACATGTCCCACAGTGCCGAGCGCAGCACCCTGGAGGCCATCGAGCTGTCCAGCCGGCCGGTGATCATCTCCCACGCCAACCCGTCGAGCTTCCATGCCGCCAAGCGCAACAAGTCCGACGCGGTACTGCGTGCCATCGCCGAGTCCGGCGGGCTGCTGGGCTTCAGCACCTACCCCTTCCACCTCAAGGGTGCCTCGGAATGCAGCCTGGAGAGCTTCTGCGACATGGTCGCGCGCACCGCCGACCTCATGGGCGTGGAGCATATCGGCATTGGCACCGACCTGTGCCAGGCGCAACCACTGGCCGTACTGGAATGGATGCGCAACGGCCGCTGGAGCAAGGAAAAGGACTACGGCGAAGGCTCCAAGGACAACGCCAACTGGCCCGCGCCGCTGCCATGGTTCCGCGACAGCCGCGACTTCCCCAACATCGCCCAGGGCTTGCGCGCCCGAGGCTTCGCCGAGGAAGACGTGCGCAGGATCATGGGCCTGAACTGGTTGCGCCTGCTGGAAACCGCCACCACGGCGCAGGCCTGAGCCCACCGCACGGACAGCATCAACAATAACAACAATCGCAGGTTCCGGAGGCTTCATGAAAAACCCAACCACCCTGCAAGCTGAGGGCCAGGCCATGCGCCTGCCACTGGCACGCGACATCGACTGGCCACTGTTCTTGATCAGCGGCGGCTTCCTCGGCGCCTTCCTGCTCGCCGCGCTGATCGACATCGACGCCGTCTCGGCGTTGGTCAATACCCTGTTCGCCTGGTCGACCAAAGCCTTCGGCCTGTACTGGCAGGTCCTGATGCTGGCGACCTTCGCGGTCAGCCTGGCGATCGGCTTCTCCAGATGCGGACGCGTGCGTCTGGGTGGCGTCACCCAGCGCCCGGACATCAGCACCTTCAACTGGATCGCGGTGATCATGTGCGCCCTGCTGGCCGGTGGCGGCGCCTTCTGGGCTGCCGCCGAACCGCTGATGCATTTTGCCAGCCCACCACCGCTGTTCGCGGGCCTGCAGCCGCACAGCGAAGCGGCGGCCACCGCGGCCTTGGCACAATCGTTCGTGCACTGGGGCTTCTTGGCCTGGGCGGTGCTCGGCAGCCTGCTGGCAATCGTGCTGATGCATCTTCATTACGACAAGGGCCTGCCGCTGGCACCGCGCACCCTGCTCTACCCGCTGTTCGGCGAGCGGGCGCTCAAGGGCCCCATCGGCACCCTGGCCGACGCTGCCTCGATCGTCGCTGTGGTGGCCGGCACCATCGGCCCGATCGGCTTCCTCGGCCTGCAGATCAGCAGCGCCCTGCATGCCGTCTGGGGTGTGCCCAACGGCATTCTCACCCAGTCGATCACCATCGTCCTGGTCACGCTGATGTACACCGTCTCGTGCCTGGTGGGGCTCAAGGGCATCCGCTTCGTCAGCGAGATCAACGTGTGGCTGATGCTTGGCCTTGCCGTGTTCATGGTGGTCTTCGGCCCGACGCTGTTCATCCTCGGCGGTTTCCCGGCAGCCTTCGCCCTGCACGTGGAGCACTTCATCCCAATGACGATGTTCCGCGCCGACCCCAAGTGGCTGGACTGGTGGACGGTGTTCTACTGGGGCTGGTTCATCGGCTACGCACCCATGGTGGCGCTGTACGTCGCGCGCATCTCGCGGGGCCGCACCATTCGCGAGATCATCATGACGTTGTCGATCATCGCCCCGCTGGTGACCATGTTCTGGTTCACCGTGGTCGGCGGCGCCGGCATCGGCCTGGAGCTGCAGACACCCGGCATCGTCACCGCCCATGGCTCACAGCCAGAAGACCTGCTGCTGGGCGTGACCCAGAACCTGCCGCTGGGCGGCCTGGTCAGTGCGCTGTTCCTGTTCCTGAGTTTCATCTCGGTGGCCACCAATGGCGATGCCATGGCGTTCACCGTGGCGCTGGCGATGTCCAGCACCGACAAACCGAAGAAATGGCTGTGCGGCTTTTGGGCCATCGGCATGGGCCTGGCGGCGGTGGTGCTGATCACCATCGGCGCGGGCGGCGTGACGGCCCTGCAGTCCTTCATTGTCATCACCGCGGTGCCGGTGTCGCTGGTGATCCTGCCAGCGCTGTGGGATGCGGTACGCATCGCCCGGCACATGGCCCGCGAACAAGGCGTCTGAACATGAGGCATCCAGGTACAACGACAATGTCCAACACCGTGCTTGCAACGCCCACGCTGCGCCCCGCCAGCCAGGTCATGGACCTGGCCCGGCTGGGCAGCCACTTCCAGAGCCCGCTGAGCTTCGTGCGCAGCAGCATGCGGCGGATGATGAACCAGCACTGGCAGGTCCGGCGCAGCCGCTTCGACCTCGATGCAGAGGGCTTCGGCACCGCCATCTATCGCATCGACACACCGAACGCCCATTACCATTGCGTGCTGTTCTCGGCCTACCTGCCGCCGGAGAAACGCAGCGACCGGGTGATCGCCGACCAGTGGGACGTGACCTTCGTGCTGGTGGCTGGGGATGTGGACGAGGCACAACTGGCCGACCTGCAACGCAACGTACCGCTGCAGGAGGCCGGGCGCTTCGATGCCCGAGTGCTGGTGCTGTCGCGGGCCAACCGCAGCCTGCGCAATTTCGACCGTTTCCTGACCGCGCTGGCCGAAGGCAGCCAGCCAGACCCACGCCAGCTGGCCGAGGTCGGCTACCTCTACCGCACCACCGCCGTCTACGGCAATGGCAAATTCGGCATCGCCGACTTCGCCTGTTTGCAGGGCAACCCGGACTTCGACCAGCCATTCGCGGCGCAGATGTTCACCGTGTATCTGCTGCGCCACTTCAGCATCGAGCAGATCGAGCACATGGCCCAGGCGCTCGACCCGCAACGGGCGGTGAAGCTGGCCCCGGCGCTGCAACGTTACCTGGGCGTCGGCAACGCCACCGGGCTGGGCATGGCGCCTTTCCTGATCAACCACCCGCAACTGGTGGAACGCTGGATCAGCGTGCGCGAAACCGCACTGGCCCAGGTGCTGTCGCAAGCGGCCGAACCCGCCCACCTGGCGCGCCTGCACACGCTGCTGCAGCGCGCCCACCAGCACCTTGCCCAAACCTTGACCGACGACCCTCGCCAGCACGCGCAAAACCAGTGCACCCTGACCGAGCTTACCGCCCTGGCCGAATGGCTCGAACGCCAACCGGCGAGCGGCGACCTCTGGCCTCGCCTGCTGGCATGGAGCGAGGCCCATGGCGGCCTGGGTTGCCAGGAGCTGTTGGTCAGCCTGCTGCTGGAGCTGTACCCCGAACAGGTCACGCCCCTGGCCGACCAGATGGGCGTGGCCGAAGCCTGGCGGCTGGATGCGCAGATGCCCCTGGTGCAGCTGCGCGAGCTGATCGAGCAGCAGTACGGGTGGGCCCTGGCCTATGACTTCGGCGACGTGGAGGCCGAGCATTTCTTCTGGTATCGCTCGGCTGAAAAAGAAGAGCCTCGCCTCGGCATGCGCGCCGAGGAGCCGGGTGCCGAGAAGGAAATGCAACTGGGCATCGCGCGCAATCTCCAGCGCTGCCACGCGGCCGTGCTCGAACACCTGAGCACCCAGCCCCAGGCGCTGACCGCGCACTTCTTGATCGCCCAGCCAGCGTTCAAGGGCACGGTGCGCCGCCTGCAAGGCATGGCGCAAACCCGTTACGGCGAGATCCGCGCCAACCTGCTGGCCCGCGACATGCTGCCGATTCACCTGCTGCGCTGCAAACTGGCGTTCTTCGGTGCGGGCAAATTCGACCCCAAGTCCAGTCGCTGGGTGCGCATCACCCTGTTCCAGGGCGCGCCGCTGGTCAGCGAGATCGGCCAACCGTTTGCCGACGACTGGAACTTCGCAGTCATGCCGCAAGGAGGCCTGTGAACATGCGTGTATCGCTCAATGAAATCCAGGTGATGTGCCGCAAGGCCTTCGAAGGCATGGGCTTTGCCGGCGGCGATTGCGAAGATGCCGCCGACTTGGTTGGCTGGCTGCACCTGCAAGGTCTGGATGGCCTCGGCACCCTGGCCAAAGCTCTGGACTACCTGCAACGGGAGGCCGACCGCCCCTACGCCTTGTGCTACGAGGACAGCGCCGTGCTGGTGATCAATGCCCAAGGCCAGAGCGTGCTGCGCTGCGCTGCGACTGCGGTGGAGCTGGCGCTGGGCAAGGCCTTGCGCACTGGCCAGGCGCTGTTGCGCATCCATCAGTGCCACAACCGCCTGTTGCTGCTGGGCTACCTCAGCCGGGCCGCGGAGCTGGGGCTCGAGGTGCAGGCCCGCTGGGGCGATGCCCGCCAGCAACATGTGGCGAGCTTCGCCGCCGGTGCCATCCGCCCTGCGCTGCACAGCGACGAACACGCCGTCTCTACCGCGCCCGAACAGTGCATCACGGTGCTGTTCAACCGGCCTGCCCGGCACACCGAGCCAGTAGCCATTCCACCGGCCCTGCCCACCGAGGGCTTCACCGTCAGCGAGCAGACCTGGCAACGGCTCAAGCAGCTGGCCGAACACATCCTGGTCGAAAGCACCGAGGCCTCGCGCCGGCATGGCGCCGGTGGCGGCAGCGATACCGACTGACCGCGCCCACCTTTTCAGGAACCGACCCATGAAATACGCCATCAAGACCGACCTGTTCGCCTCAAAGGCCCCGCTGGAATGGGCCGTCGTCGGCAACGGCACGCTCTATACCGCGCAGATTCCCATCGACGCCCAAGGCCAAGTGGTCGCCGGCGGCATCGAAGCCCAGACCCGCCAAACCCTGGACAACCTGCGCCACACCCTGGAGGCTGCGGGCAGCTCGCTGGACGCCGTGACCCAGGTGCTGATCTACGTCACCGACCGCAGCTACCTGGCCACGGTCAATAGCCTCTACAGCCAATATTTCCAGGCGCCCTACCCCAACCGCGCCGCGGTCGTGGTGGCCGGCTTGGCACGCGAGGAAATGTTGGTGGAGTTGGTGGTGTACGCCTGCCTGTAACTGCGCGAGCCTTCTCGCGGGACAAGCCCACTCCCACAGGTACGGCGGTGTCTCTGAAAACAGCGCAGGCCTGGTGGGAGCCAACTGTCTTGAGTTGCTTGCCCCGGTCCTATCGCTGGCAAGCCAGCTCCCACAGGTACGGCGGTGTCTCTGAAAACAGCGCAGGCCGGGTGGGAGCGGGCTTGTCCCGCGATGGGGTCTGAAAAAACAACCCACGAACCCGCTCTGAAGAGACAAATCACGCACCCCATGGACCGATCGCGCACTCATCGTTGCCACCCGGGATCAATGCACTAACACCGGTCGACGATCACGCTAATAGTGGCTGGCCTATCACCCAACAACGAGGCTAGCTCCGTGTACCCACGTGTCCTTTGCTCCCTGTCCCTGTTGTCCCTCGCCATTTCCGCCGCCCATGGCGCCGAGCCGCTCGATACCCCGCGCCTGGTGGGCATGGACAACTTTCGCGACATCGCCGGCACCACCACCGCCTACAGCACCGCCCATGACGGCACCCTGCGCGCAGGGGTGTTCTATCGCTCCAATGCCGTGACCCCGACCGCCTCGGACCTGACGGCCTTGGAGCGCCTCGGCATCGGCACGGTATTCGACCTGCGCACCCCCAGCGAGATCGCTGCCACCCCCGACACCCTGCAGGCCGGTGCGGCCTACCGGAACATCGACATCATCGGCAACAACACCTCTGGGGCCAACATCACCGACATGGTGTTCCACAGCGCCGCCGAAGCCGAAGCCATGATGAAGGAGACCAACCGAGCCTTCGTCTACGATGCCGGCATGCGCAGCCAGTACACCGTGCTGTTCAACGAGCTGGCCCGCACCGAGGACGCGGCGCTGTTCCATTGCACCGCCGGCAAGGACCGCACCGGCTGGACCGCTGCGCTGTTGCAGAGCATCGCCGGTGTCGACGACGCCACCATCATGCAGGACTACCTGGCCACCAACGCCTACACCGCCGAGCGCATGGCGGCGATCCTCGATTCGCTGCCGCCGAGCCTGGCCGAAATCTACGGGCCGTTGATCGGCGTGGAGGCCAGCTACCTACAGGCAGGGCTGGACGAGGTGAAGGCGCGCTACGGCAGCATGGATAACTACCTCAAGCAAGGCCTGGGCCTGTCCCAGGAAACCCTCTACGTCTTGCGCGGCAAGATGGTCCGCTTCAACAGCCTGCCCGGCCAGGCTGGCCTGCAAGGCAACGCCGCGGCAGGCGCGCGGCTATTGCAAGGCCTGCAGGACAGCAGCCTGTCGGGCACCTACAGCGCCTACAACTACTACCTGCAATCGGCCATCGATGCCGGTACCCTGGGCGGCGTCGAGGCCACCGTCGGTGGCCAGGTACACGCCGATGCTGCCAGCTACCTGCTGCGCCAGGGCACGATGATCGAACAGGCCAGCGCGCCCTTCGCCAGCGGCACGGACCTCAAGGTCGGCCAGACGCGGCTGTGGAGCACGGCCCTGGCCAGCTACCTGGGCACCGACGGCTCGTCCCATGCACGCAGCAGCAACGAGCACAGCCAAGGCTTGATGGTCGGCCTGACACAGCGCTTTTCCGAACAGCTCAGCGCCCATGCAGGCTTCGGCTACAGCCGCGGCAACGTCGGCGGCGCCGGTGGTGATGCAGACACCGACCTGACCTTTCTCAGCGCCGGCGCACGCTTCGCGCCGGGCAGCCTGGAGCACGGGCTGTTCATCGAGGCCGATGCCCATGCCGGCTGGTTCGACTACCAGAGCAAGCGCGACCTGGGCAACGGCCTGGGCCAGGCCAAGGGCGACAGCCATGGCAACCTGACCGGGGCCGGCCTGGCGCTGGGCTATCGGATGCAGGCGGGCACTCTGATGCTGGAGCCAAGCCTTGGCGTGCGGGTCAGCCACGTGGACCGCTCCGGCTTCACGGAGAAAGGCAGCGAGCTGGCGCTGGAGGTGGACAGCCTCCAGGAAACCCGGCGCAGCGCGGTGGCCAACCTCCAGGGTACCCTGGCGCCGCTCGAGCTGAGCGGCGGCTGGCAGTTGATGCCGGGGTTCACGCTGGGATACGAGCATGTGCTGGGCGATCACCAGGTCGACAGCGAAGGCCACCTACTCGGGCTGGATATCGAACAGCGCGCCGCGTACGACAACCGCGACCTGTTCAGCGCCGGGGTCAGTGCGATGGCCACCCTCGGGGCGTTCAGCGTGGGAGGTGAAGTGGCAGCTGGCGGTGGCAGTGACAGCCATGGGGTAAGCGGGAGCCTGAAGGCCAGTTACGCATTTTGAATGTGTGGGGCTGCTGCGCAGCCCATCGCGGCGCAAGGGGCGCTCCCATAACGGGTGTACACGACCCGTAGGAGCGGCCTTGTGCCACGAAAGGGGCGCTCAGCGCCCCAACTGCCTACCCTCTGCGCCGAACTTGCGCCGGGCTCACGCCATAGGCCTGCTGGAAATACTGCGCGAACCGCCCGGCATTGCTGAAGCCATGACGCAATGCCACCTCGGAAACCGAAACCGGCTCCCCATGCAGCAATGACTCATACGCCCGCTCCAGGCGCACCTGCCGCTGGTAGTCCACGATCGAACACCCCAGGAACCTGCGAAACCCCTGCTGCAACGCACGCAAGCTGACGTTGGCCAGGGCCGCCAATTCCGTGCCGCGGGTCGCGCTCGACGGGTTGGCGCGAATGCAGTCCATGGCCAACTTCACGTGCCGCGGCGCGATCTGCGGCAGAGGCCGGCGCAAGGCTTGGCTGTGGTTGTGCGGCCAGGCCTCGAGCACCGCGTCGACCAGCATTTCCTGCAAACGCACCGGCATCAACGCACCGGCATGGATCAGTTGATCGAACTCGTTGCCGGTGGCCAGTTCGAGCAGGGCGCGAATGCCTTGGCAGGCGGCCATCTCCAGCTCCACCAGCGGCTCGAAGCGGATCGGCTGCAACACTGGCTTGCCCAGCAACACCGCCAGGCGCTCGGTGATCAAACTTCGTCGGATCGACATGCCGCACTGGGCATGGCCGTCGATGAAACGCAAGGTACGCAACGCCCTTTTCTCGATGGCCAGGCCCATGCCCGGCAGCCCGATGGTTTCATTCTGGAGACCGAACACCACCTTTCCCGCGCTGGGCAGCACGAAAGTGATTTCGTCCTGCGGGTCGGTGAAGGTGACGCAACAATCGCCCTGGTACTGCATGCGGCGAAAGCTGACGCCTCCATGGCGACCGTAGACACCGCCGATGAGCAGGTCGTCCGACAGCACCAGCGAGTCGGCATAGAGGTTGTCGAACATACGCGAGAACAGTGCGCCGAAGGCCTCGCTGTGCATGTCCTGGGAGCGGAGGATGATCTGTTTGCGGAGCGTGCCGGTATTCACCTTCAGGGCCACCTTTTTGTTGTTGGACGCAAAAGCGCCTGGACCTTACCAAGGGTGCATGACAGCGGCATGACCCCTGCGCGGCCCCGCCCATCCGGCAGTGGCAACATTTTGATGCAAACTTCGCAGGCGAACTGCCACCCATCTCCGTAGAATTGCTGCCTGGCGTGTGCTGCGTGCGCCCGGGAGCCTTCCCGAATACGGAGAACATTCATTTGTTTTCCGAGAGTCCGTCCATGTTGCATGCAGCCTCCGTACATTCCTGGTATTTGCCGTTCCGTTTTTTTGCGGCCGGCACGTCCATGCGCCACACCCTTCCCTTCTTCTCGCCTTTCGCTGCAGTGGTCCGGTTCATCCGGCGCCATCGTTTCGCTGTGTCCACGTTCCGACGCACCGCTGCTTTTGCGCAGGCGACGCCATGAACGAGGACTCCTTGATGAATGCACCCCTTCCCACTCTCACCTCGCAATCGGTGCTGCGCCGCCTGCTGGCCAGCGAAGCCGCGGGCGGTGTGCTGTTGATGTTCACCGCCGCCCTGGCCATCGTAATCGCCAACAGCCCCTGGGCTGAGGCCTATCAACACCTGCTGCACCTGCCTGTGGGGCCGACGCTCAGCGACAAGCTCGGGCCGATGACCGTGCACCTGTGGATCAACGACGGCCTGATGGCGGTGTTCTTCCTGTTGGTGGGTCTGGAAATCAAGCGCGAACTGGTCGACGGCCGCCTCGCCACCTGGGAGCAACGGCGTCTGCCGGCCCTGCCGGCACTGATGGGCATGGCCGTGCCGGCGCTGATCTACCTGGCGTTCTCGCGCGGCGAACCTGGGCTTGCCAGTGGCTGGGCGATCCCCGCGGCCACCGATATCGCCTTCGCCGTTGGAGCCCTGGCACTGCTGGGGCGGCATGCGCCGCTGTCGTTGAAAGTGATGCTGGTCTCGGTGGCGATCATCGACGACATGGGCGCAGTGGCGATCATCGCGTTGTTCTACACCTCGTCGATCAACCTGCTCGCTCTGGCGGCGGCGGCCGGGATCGTCGTCGTGCTGCTGGCGTTCAACCGCCTGCGCGTGGTGTCGCTGTGGCCCTACCTGCTGGGTATCGCCGCGCTGTGGTACGTGACCCTGCTGTCCGGCGTGCACGCCACCATCGCCGGCGTGGTCGGCGCGCTGTTGATTCCCTACAGCGCCGGTGCCGGCAAAGGTGAAAACGCCAGCCCGTTGCTCAAGCTCGAGCACGGCCTGGCGCCGTGGGTCGGCTTCCTGATCGTGCCAGCCTTCGGCTTCACCAACGCCGGGGTGTCCTTCAGCCACCTGAGCTGGAGCGACGTACTCGCCCCGCTGCCGCTGAGCATTGCCCTGGGCCTGCTGCTGGGCAAGCAACTGGGAGTGTTCGCCGGGGTGCTGCTGGCGGTCAAGACAGGCCTGGCGGCCAAGCCGCGTGGTGCAAGCTGGCTGCAGATCTATGGCGTGGCCATGCTCTGCGGCATTGGTTTCACCATGAGCCTGTTCATTGGCGAGCTGGCCTTCCCGGGGCAGCCGGAGCGCATCGATGAAGCGAAGATCGGCATCCTCCTCGGCTCGCTGCTGTCGGCGCTGATCGCCTGCGCCATCCTGCGCTTTGCGCCCAAGCGCGAGGCCTGACAGGCCTCGTGACCCCATCGCCGGCCAGCCGGCTCCCATAGGTTCAGCGGTGTCTGCAACACCCGCGCGATACCGATGGGAGCCGGCGTGCCGGCGATCGAGGCGGCACGAACAGCGCCAGGCTGTCGGCCCGCACAGCCCTCGATCGATTCGCGACCATTCGTCGAGCTTCCCGCCAGCCCAGCCCAACCCCCGCAGCCCACGCCCTTCTAACGACCATGTGCGCATCATAGCCTTGGAGGGGTAATCGACGATGAACGAACGCTTGTTGGACCCGCTGACGAACACGACCATCTTCGGCATCTCTGTCCTTAATTGGTTGCTGGCCCTGGCAGTCAGCCTCGTCACCTTCCTGGTCGCCCGCTGGGCCATCAGCTTCGTCAAGCGCAGGGTGCAGGGTTGGTCGGCCCATGACGGCCACTTTGCCCAGGTGCTGGCCAAGGTGCTCGAAGGCACCAGCAATTTCCTGTTGTTCCTCGCCGCGCTGCTCATCGGCCTGAGCGTGCTGGACCTGCCGGACCGCTGGCTGGGCCGGGTCAGCAGCCTATGGTTCGTGGTGGCCGCGCTGCAGATCGGCCTGTGGGCCAACCGCGCCATCGCCCTTGGCCTGTCCCGCTACTTCGCCCGGCACAGCAGCGCAGGTCTCTATCAGGGCAGCGCCCTGGCCACGCTGTCTGCCTGGGGCGCCAGGGTGCTGCTCTGGTCGATGGTGCTGTTGGCCATGCTCTCCAACCTCGGGGTGAACATCACCGCTTTCGTCGCCAGCCTGGGCGTGGGCGGCATCGCCGTAGCGCTGGCGGTACAGAACATTCTCGGCGACCTGTTCGCCTCACTCTCCATCGCCGTGGACAAGCCGTTCGAGGTGGGCGACTTCATCGTCATCGGCCCGCTGGCCGGGACAGTGGAGCACATTGGCCTGAAGACCACA
Source organism: Pseudomonas sp. NY15372 (assembly GCF_048068215.1). Classification (NCBI taxonomy): domain Bacteria; kingdom Pseudomonadati; phylum Pseudomonadota; class Gammaproteobacteria; order Pseudomonadales; family Pseudomonadaceae; genus Pseudomonas; species Pseudomonas sp. NY15372. The sequence goes on along the minus strand of NZ_JBLUPY010000001.1, from coordinate 62,636 downwards.
CGCATTCGCAGCCTCGGCGGCGAGCAGATCGTCATGGCCAACGCCGGCATGATCAGCAGCACCATCCAGAACTACAAGCGCCTGCAAGAGCGGCGCATCGTCTTCGAGTTCGGTCTCTCCTACGACACCCCTACCGAAGCGGTGAAGAAGGCGCCGGGCATCGTTGCGCAAGTGATCCAGAGCCAGGACAAGGTGCGCTTCGACCGTGCTCACTTGCGCGGTTTCGGCAAGGAGTCGCTGGAATTCGAATGCGTCTACATCGTGCTCGACCCGGGGTACAACCTGTACATGGACATCCAGCAGGCGATCAATTTCCAGTTGCTGGAGCAGTTCGCCAGTATCGGCGCGAAGTTTGCCGTGCCAGCACGGGCGATCAAGGTGACCTCGCTGCCGGAAGCCTCGAATCAGATGGGCCGCGGCCAAGGTGGCCTCAAGGCCAGGGAGTGATCAGCCGATCCCTGGGCGAGCCACTTCGAAGTGGCCACGAAACACCGTTTCGACGATCCGCCATTGCCCTTCGAACCGCTGGTAGCGGTCCTGGTAGAACCCGCCCAACTGGCGGGTCGCCCCGGTTTCGCCATCTCGGTTCTGGTAGTGCAAGGCCCAGCGGGCCTGGGCGTTGTCGGCATCCTGGTAGTCGATTTCCGGGTTGGCGGCGTGGTGCAGATCGATCACCCGGGGCACGCACGCCAGCTCGCGGAACAACGCCAGGAACGGTTCCCGGTCGTGGAAAGTGCCAAGAGGCCCATAGTCGATCAGCACTTCACCCGAGGCGAAGCAATCGCGGATGGCCGCCACGTCCTTGAGGTCGCAGGCGTTCAGGTAGCGATGCTTGAGCTGGCGGATCGCCTCCAGGGCTTCCAGCCGGTTGATGCGTTGTTCCAGGTCCACTGCGTTCACCTTCCTTGACGGGTGACTGTGGACCCGACACTACGTCCATCGAATACCGCCTCGCACCCTCCATTCGGACTAGGCCATCAGCGTGCCCGCCCGCCCCGGACGTAGCTGTTCAAGACATCGTTTTGCTTGTTCCCGCCATTGCACAGGCATTCGTTCGAATACTCATCTTTACACTTGATTTACATTTGTGAATCGATACTATTCGCACCCAATAAAAACAACGCGAGTGATTCTCAATGGCAAAAAAGTACGTCGCCCCGGCATCCCTGTCGATGCTGGGCCTGCTGGCAGTGCCTGCTGTTCACGCTGAAACCCAGGACACGCTGGCCCTGCCGGCGACTTCGGTGACCGGTGCCTACGAGCAGCAGAGCTACAAGGCTACCGAAAGCAAGAGTGCTCTGAAGATCGACGCGCCTCTGCGCGACATTCCTCAGACGGTCAACGTCGTTCCTGAAAGCGTGATCAAGGACCAGGGCGCCCAGTCCATGGAAGACGTACTCAAGAATGTGCCCGGGGTCGGCCTGTCCAACGGCGACGGCCAGCGCGACCAGGTCACCATCCGCGGCTTCAACGCCATTGGCGACATGTACATCGATGGCGTGCGCGACGACGCCTTGTATTTTCGCGACTTGTCCAACATCGAGCGCGTCGAGGTCATCAAGGGCCCCGCTGCCGTGCTCTATGGCCGTGGCTCGTCCGGCGGCCTGATCAACAGCGTCAGCAAGAAACCAGGCTTCGACCCCAAGCACGAAGTGGGCATGACCCTGGACACCGAGGGCAAGCGCCGCACCCAGTTCGACACCGGTTGGGCCGACCCGCAAGGCAACCAGGCCTACCGCCTGACCGGCGCCTTCGAAGACAGCGACACCTTCCGCGACGATGGCTACATCGACCGCAAGGCTATCGCCCCGTCGGCCTACTTCCGCCTTTCCGACGACCTGGAGCTGAACCTGGGCGCCACTTACCTGTACGACAAGCGCCTGATCGACTTCGGCATTCCGGCCCTGGGCAACCGCCCCGTGGACGTCGACCGCGACAAGCGCTTCGGCTCCGGCGATGCGGACCAGGACTACGCCCGCAGCGAGGTGTTCTCGTTCACCGCCAGCCTGGACTACCGCATCAACGACGATTTCACGCTGACCAACACCAGCCGCTACTACCACTACGACCTGGACCGTAACAATACCCTGGCCGACAGCAGCCCTACCCGCTTCGTCACCGCGCCGAACGGCGAACTGCTGGTCAAGCTCAACCGCGGCAACGTGGCCCGCGACGAGTACGGTGTGTTCAACCAGACCGAACTCAAGCAGCAGGCGCAACTGGCCGGCATGCGGCACAATCTGCTCTACGGCGTGGAGGTGGGCTACCAGGACAAGTACCAGCGGGTGTTCAACCAGAACAACGTGGCCCAGGTTCCGGTCTATCGCGATGCCTTGGTACCGGTGCCGGAACATGCGGCCAACCTGTCGTCCAAAGGCACCAACTACCAGCAGACCGCTGGCTTCTATGTGCAGGACCTGATCGAGTTGAACGACCAGTGGAAGGCGCTGCTCGGCGTGCGCTACGACATCTTCGGCCAGGAGTACGACGACATCCGCGCAACGGACGTCGACCTGGACCGCACCGACAAGACCTGGAGCCCACGGGTCGGCCTGGTGTACCAGCCGGACCAGATCCAGTCGTACTACGTTTCCGTCAGCCGCAGCTACCAGCCTTCGGGCGAAATGTTCGCGGTCAACGCCGGCAACGCCGACCTGGAACCGGAAAAGACCACCAACTACGAGTTGGGCGCCAAGTGGGACCTGCTCGACAGCAAGCTGTCGGTGACCGCGGCGATCTTCCGCCTGGAGCGCACCAACATGCGTACCCCGGACCCGGTGACCCCTGGCCTGACCATCCTGGCCGGCGAACAGCGCACCGACGGTTTCGAAGCGACCATCAGCGGCCAGCTCTCGGACAAGTGGCAGATCTACGCCGGCTACGCCTTCCTGGACGCCGAGATCGTCAAGTCCAACGCCAAGACCAACGGCGTTTCCAACGAAGGCCAGACCCCGACGCTGACCCCGCGCAACAGCGCGAACGTGTGGCTGGTGCGCACCCTCACCCCGCAGTGGCGTGTGGCCGCCGGAGCCAACTACGTGGACGAACGCTACACCGCCCTGGACAACCAGGTGGTGATGCCTGGCTACACCACCTTCGACGCTGCACTGCTGTACAGCGAACAGCACTGGGACATGGCGCTGCGCCTGAAGAACGCCTTCGACCGCGACTACTACGCCTCCGCCCATGGTTCGGTGGACCTGATCACCCCAGGTGCGCCACGTACCCTGGAAGCGAGCGTGGCCTACCGCTTCTGATCGCCTTTGTGCCCCATCGCCGGCAAGCCGGCCCCACCAGGCCTGCAGCGCAGATCCCCTGCAGGGCTTGCCGGCGAGGGTGCGGGCCGTTTTCATGAGGCCAAGGCGCCAGGTTGCTACACAATTGCGTCACCTCGATAGAGTGGCGCGCATGCCCTGTGGTACGAGGTTCCCACGCCCGCCGCTTGAAGTGGGCGATGACAAGGAACCTCGCACAATGCCATCCCCAAGAACCATAATCGCCGCCACCGCACTCATGCTCGTCGCGCCCCTGCACCTGGCGCTGGCCGATACCGCCCCAGTCAAGCCGAACCTGCTGACTGCCGCCGTCGCGTGGCGACAGACCGCCGCAGAATACCGCGCGCTGTACTACCAAGGCTTCAATCTGGCCAAGCTGCGCCTGGACCAGGCCCTGGCCGAACGCAAGCCTGGGGCCAAGCCACCCGCGATCATCAGCGACCTGGATGACACCCTCCTGAGCAGCAATACCTACTGGGGCGCGCTCATGAAAGAGGACAAGGACTTCTTCGACGACGCGCTGTGGGACCGCTGGGTGGCCGGCAACGGCCCGACGTTGACACCGGGCGCACTGGAGTTCCTCGAATATGCCAAGTCCAAGGGCGTGGAAATCTTCTATGTCTCCAGCCGCGACCAGGGTGACAAGACCGACGAATACGCCCTGGCCAACCTGCGCGCACTGAAGGTGCCCTTCGCCGACAAGGAACATGTGACCATCCTGCGCGAAAGTTCCAACAAGGAGCCTGCACAAAAAGCCGTGGCCCAGCACCATGACGTACTGCTGATGCTCGGCGACAACCTCAACGACTTCAAACGCCGCTACTACGTCGACAACGTCGAGCAGCGCGCCGCCTTGCTGGACGAGGACCGTGCCCAGTTCGGCGAGCGGTTCATCGTCTTCCCCAACCCCACCGACGGGCACTGGATGAAAGCGATTTTCGGTGAATCGGAGCCCGTCGACACCCCTGAAAACCGCGCCAGGTTCCGCGCCGCGGCAGTTGCCGGTGCATGGAAGGCGAACGACTGACCCTCTGTCACTGCGGCGTACCCTTCGCTCATCGCGAAGTTGCGCCGCAACCTGCCGTCGGCGATATCAACCTGATTGCCTAACGCCCCCGCTTTACCTAGGCTAGGGGCCTTTCCTCGCCATGAGACAGGGCCATGTCAGAACACGAAACCGCAAGCGCAGGCCGCTTCAATAGCATCGAAATCCGTGTACTCGGCTCGCTGATCGAAAAACAGGCCACCAATCCGGAAACCTACCCACTGACGCTCAACGCCCTGGTTCTGGCCTGCAACCAGAAAACCAGCCGGGAACCGGTCATGAACCTTTCTCCCGGGCAGGTCGGCCAGGCCTTGCGTACGCTGGAAGGCCAGGACATGACCCGCCTGCAGATGGGCAGCCGCGCCGACCGCTGGGAGCAGCGGGTGGACAAGGCCCTGGAGCTGGTGCCGGCGCAGCTGGTGCTGATGGGGCTGATGTTCCTGCGCGGGCCACAGACACTGGGTGAACTGCTGACCCGTAGCAATCGCCTGCACGACTTCGACGATGTGGAGCAGGTCCAGCACCAGCTCGAGCGCCTGATCGCCCGCGGCCTGGCCCTGCACCTGCCGCGCCAGGCCGGCCAGCGTGAAGACCGCTACACCCATGCCCTGGGCGACCCGGCGGACATCGAGGCGATCCTGGCTGCGCGCCAGCAAGGCGGCGGCGAGCGCAGCGGTGCCAGCAATGTGTCACAGGAGCGAATCGACGCCCTGGAGGCGCGGGTCGCCGCGCTGGAGGCACGCCTGGCCGAACTCGAGGGTTGAGTCAGGGCTGTTCGGCGTCGGGGAAGTTGCGGCAGCTCTTGCGCTCGGCCAACTCCCGGTCGCTGGGGCGCTGGTCGACGAAGACGGTACGGCCGTCGGAATAGATTTCCAGGTACCCCCAGTGCAGGTCCTGCTCCTTCTGCCCGGGCTTGGGCGGCACTAGCCACCAGGGTTCGCGGCTGATGAGGGTCATGGGCATGGTCCGTCAGCGGGTCTGTTTATCACTATAGACAGATACGCCTTGAAGCCATCGCGAGACAAGCCCGCATCCTGTAGGAACGGGCTTGTCTCGCGAAAGGGCCGCAAAGCGGCCCTAGGTTCCTCAGGCTGGCGCCGAGGTGCGGATCAGGTGATCGAAGGCGGCCAGGGAAGCCTTGGCGCCCTCGCCCACGGCGATGACGATCTGCTTGTACGGCACCGTGGTCACATCGCCGGCAGCGAACACACCCGGGATGTTGGTCTGGCCCTTGGCATCGACGATGATCTCGCCACGCGGCGACAGCTCGACGGTTCCCTTGAGCCAGTCGGTGTTCGGCAGCAGGCCGATCTGCACGAAGATGCCTTCCAACGCCACATCATGCATCTGGTCATTGCTGCGGTCCTTGTAGCGCAGGCCGGTGACCTTCTCGCCATCGCCCAGCACTTCGGTGGTCAGGGCACGGGTGATGACCTTGACGTTCGGCAGGCTGTGCAGCTTGCGTTGCAGCACGGCGTCGGCACGCAGCTGGCTGTCGAATTCGATCAGGGTCACCTGGGCGACGATGCCCGCCAGGTCGATAGCCGCTTCCACGCCGGAGTTGCCACCGCCGATCACCGCCACGCGCTTGCCCTTGAACAGCGGGCCGTCACAGTGCGGGCAATAGGCCACGCCACGGGCACGGTATTGCTGCTCACCGGGTACGTTCATCTCGCGCCAGCGGGCGCCGGTGGCCAGGATCACGGTCTTGGCCTTGAGCGACGCACCACTGGCCAGGCGCACTTCGTGCAGGCCGCCATCAGTGGCCGGGACCAGCGCTTCACCGCGCTGCAGGTTCATGATGTCCACGTCGTACTGCTTGACGTGCTCTTCCAGCGCCGTGGCCAATTTCGGGCCTTCGGTTTCCTGCACCGAGATGAAGTTCTCGATCGCCAGGGTATCGAGCACCTGGCCGCCGAAACGCTCGGCTGCCACACCGGTACGGATGCCTTTGCGCGCCGCATAGATGGCTGCCGAAGCGCCCGCCGGGCCACCACCGACCACCAGCACGTCGAAGGCGTCCTTGGCGTTGATCTTCTCGGCCTGGCGGCTGCCGGCGTTGGTGTCGATCTTGCCGAGGATCTCCTCCAGGCCCATGCGGCCCTGGCCGAAGACTTCGCCGTTCAGGTAGATGCTCGGCACCGCCATGACCTTGCGCGCCTCGACTTCATCCTGGAACAGCGCACCGTCGATGGCTACGTGGCGCACGTTGGGGTTGAGCACTGCCATCAGGTTCAGCGCCTGGACCACGTCCGGGCAGTTCTGGCACGACAGCGAGAAATAGGTTTCGAAGGTGAACTCGCCTTCCAGCGCCTGGATCTGTTCGATCACTTCGGCACTGGCCTTGGACGGGTGGCCGCCGACTTGCAGCAGCGCCAGCACCAGGGAGGTGAATTCATGGCCCATAGGGATGCCGGCGAAGCGCAGGCTGATGTCGGCACCCGGGCGGTTGAGCGAGAACGAAGGGCGACGGGCATCGCTGCCGTCCTCGCGCAGGGTAATGAGGTTCGACAGGCCGGCGATCTCCACCAGCAGGTCGTGCAATTCGCGGGACTTCGCGCCGTCGTCGAGGGAAGCAACGATCTCGATCGGCTGGGTGACCCGCTCCAGGTAGGTTTTCAGTTGCGATTTAAGCGTGGCGTCCAACATACGGGCGATTCCTTTTTCAAAACTCGGATACAAAAACGCCCAGGCGAGGTCGCCCGGGCGTTTGACGGGGCGGTAGGTATTTCAGCTTTGGCGGCTGTCTACCGCCCGCGATTGACGCATCGACTTAGATCTTGCCGACCAGGTCCAGGGATGGCGCCAGGGTCGCCTCGCCTTCTTTCCACTTGGCCGGGCAGACTTCACCCGGGTGGGCGGCAACGTACTGGGCAGCCTTGACCTTACGCAGCAGCTCGCTGGCATCGCGGCCTACACCACCGTCGTTGATTTCGACGATCTTGATCTGGCCTTCGGGGTTGATCACGAAGGTGCCGCGATCAGCCAGGCCGGCTTCTTCGATCAGTACGTCGAAGTTGCGGGCGATGACGTGGGTCGGGTCACCGATCAGCGGGTACTGAATCTTGCCGATGGTGTCCGAGGTGTCGTGCCAGGCCTTATGGGTGAAGTGGGTGTCGGTGGACACACCGTAGATTTCCACGCCCAGCTTCTGGAACTCGGCGTAGTTGTCGGCCAGGTCACCCAGTTCGGTCGGGCAGACGAAGGTGAAGTCGGCTGGGTAGAAGAACACGACGGACCACTTGCCTTTCAGGTCGGCTTCGCTGACCTGGACGAACTCGCCCTTGTGGTAGGCGGTAGCGTTGAACGGTTTGACCTGGCTGTTGATGATTGGCATGAGAGACACTCCTTCATGGGGTTGAAATCAGTTGACGGAGAGAATCCTAACCAACGAGATCGATAAACGCTCATTGGCAAACCTCATGCTTGTGATTGGTTTTGGCTATAACCGCGGTTAATTAATAGAAGGGATTGGGCTGAGCAAAGGATTGCGGGGGCTTGGATCATTCGCCGGCAAGCCCGCTCCCACAGGGTGTGGTTGGCGAAGTACCGGTGGGAGCCGGCTTGCCGGCGATTGGCCAGAACGGGCAACAGCATCATGAATCCTGAGCGAGCAGGGCTGGTTGAGTGCAGGGTGATTACCCACACAGGGATGCGATCTGGCTTTGGGTAAAGGGTTGTCTTCATCGCCGGCAAGCCGGCTCCCACAGGGTGCGGTTGGCGCTGCACCAGTGGGAGCCGGCTTGCCCACAACCATAGAATCTCCCACAGCTGCGCTGTCGCGCAGAGAACAATGTACCTCTGTGGGAGCCGGCTTGCCGGCAATGAGAAATGACAGATCAGCGCGTGGCCGTGCGCATGGTGACGAACTCTTCGGCAGCGGTCGGGTGCACGCCGATGGTCTCGTCGAACTGCTGTTTGGTCGCGCCGGCCTTGAGGGCGATACCCAGGCCCTGGATGATCTCGCCGGCATCCGGCCCGACCATGTGGCAGCCCAGGACCTTGTCAGTGTCGGCATCGACCACCAGCTTCATCAGGGTCTTTTCCTGGATGTCGGTCAAGGTGAGTTTCATCGCGCGGAAGCGGCTCTCGAAGATCTGCACGTTGTGCCCGGCCTCCAGCGCCTGCTCCTCGGTCAGGCCCACGGTGCCGATCGGCGGCTGGCTGAACACCGCGGTGGGGATGTTCTGGTAGTCGACCGGGCGGTACTGCTCGGGCTTGAACAGACGCCGCGCCACGGCCATGCCTTCGGCCAGGGCCACCGGTGTGAGCTGGACGCGGCCGATCACGTCGCCGATGGCGATGATCGAGGGCTCGGTGGTCTGGTACTGCTCATCGACACGGATGAAGCCGCGGGCATCGAGCTCGACCCCGGTATTTTCCAGCCCCAGGTTGTCCAGCATCGGACGGCGCCCGGTGGCGTAGAACACGCAATCGGCGACCAGCTCGCGGCCGTCCTTGAGGGTGGCCTTGAGGCTGCCGTCGTCCTGCTGGTCGATGCGTTGGATGTCGCTGTTGAACTGCAGGTCCAGGCCGCGCTTTTCCAGTTCTTCCTTGAGGTGGGAACGCACCGAGCCGTCGAAGCCGCGCAGGAACAAGTCACCCCGGTAGAGCAGCGTGGTGTCGGCACCCAGCCCCTGGAAGATCCCCGCGAACTCCACGGCGATGTAGCCGCCGCCAACCACCAGTACACGTCGCGGCAATGCCTTGAGGTAGAACGCCTCGTTGGAGGTGATGGCCAGTTCCTTGCCCGGGATGTCAGGCACCTGCGGCCAGCCGCCGGTGGCAATGAGAATATGCCGGGCGCTGTAGCGCTGGCCTTCGACTTCCACCTCTTGGGCGCCAGTGATGCGTGCATGGCCCTGCAGCAGGGTCACACCGCTGTTGACCAGCAGGTTGCGGTAGATACCGTTGAGGCGCTCGATCTCGCGGTTCTTGTTGGCGATCAGGGTGGCCCAGTCGAAGTGCCCTTCCTCGAGGGTCCAGCCGAAACCTGCCGCCTGCTCGAGCTCATCGGCCACATGGGCACCGTACACCAGCAGCTTCTTGGGCACACAACCGACGTTGACACAGGTGCCTCCCAGGTAGCGGCTCTCGGCCACCGCCACCTTGGCGCCGAACCCCGCGGCGAAGCGCGCCGCACGCACACCGCCGGAACCGGCGCCAATCACGAACAGATCAAAATCGTAGGCCATGTATTCAGTCTCCTTGGCTGCGCCCAGCATACCGCCGTTGCGCGCCGGGAACAAAAAAGCTACCCAAGGAATAAACGATCAGGGCCGCTACGCCCCCCATCGCCGGACAAGCCCTTGTAGGAACGGGCTTGTGCCTCGATGGGGCGCGTAGCGGCCCCAATGAATGTCACGCGTGATTTCGAACCGGAGGCGAATCAGTACGCCTTGCCGGTCTTGTAGTAGTTCTCGAAGCAGAAGTTGGTCGCCTCGATGTAGCCTTCGGCGCCACCGCAGTCGAAACGCTTGCCCTTGAACTTGTAGGCCAGCACGCAGCCGTCCTGGGCCTGCTTCATCAGCGCGTCGGTGATCTGGATTTCACCACCCTTGCCTGGCTCGGTGTTCTGGATGATGTCGAAGATATCCGGGGTCAGGATGTAGCGGCCGATGATCGCCAGGTTCGACGGGGCATCTTCGGGCTTGGGCTTCTCGACCATGTTGGTCACCCGGTAAATGTCATCGCGGATCATGTCACCGGCGATCACACCGTACTTGTTGGTTTCCTGCGGGTCGACTTCCTGGATGGCGACGATCGAGCAGCGGAACTGGTTGTACAGCTTGACCATCTGGGTCAGGATGCCGTCGCCCTCGGGGTTGACGCACAGGTCATCCGCCAGCACCACGGCGAACGGCTCGTCGCCGATCAGCGGACGGCCGGTCAGAATGGCGTGGCCCAGGCCTTTCATCTCGGTCTGGCGGGTGTAGGAGAAGGAGCACTCATCCAGCAGGCGGCGAATACCGACCAGGTACTTTTCCTTGTCGGTGCCCTTGATCTGGGTTTCCAGCTCGTAGCTGATGTCGAAGTGGTCTTCCAGGGCGCGCTTGCCGCGGCCGGTAACGATGGAGATTTCGCTCAGGCCGGCATCCAGGGCCTCTTCGACGCCATACTGGATCAGTGGCTTGTTGACCACCGGCAGCATTTCCTTGGGCATGGCTTTGGTAGCAGGCAGGAAGCGAGTGCCGTAGCCGGCTGCCGGGAACAAGCATTTCTTGATCATATACATCCTTAAACAAAGGCTGGGCCTGTGGAGTTCGGCGCAGTCTAATCAGGCGGCACTCACCTTACAATGCCCTGCCCCTGGCCGACCGATGCCATGATAGAGATAACCCAGTGCCGATAGTTCCGACGGGTCATAAATATTGCGACCATCGAACAGCACCGGCATGCGCATAAGGCCGCGCACGCGCAGGAAATCCGGTTGACGGAACTGCTTCCATTCGGTCACCAGCACCAGTGCGTCGGCCCCCTCGACACAGGCATAGGGGTCCTGGGTCAGGCGCAATTGGGCGCTGGCCAACGCCTGTGGATAACGTGCGGCGACCCCGCCCAGGGCGGCCGGGTCGCACGCCTGCACCCGTACCCCCGCAGCCAACAGGGCGTCGAGCAGCACCAGGCTGGGGGCTTCGCGCAGGTCGTCGGTGCCCGGTTTGAAGGCCATCCCCCAGATCGCCACGTTACGCCCACGCAGGAAGCCGCCGAAGTGCTGGCGCAGGGCTTCGAACAGCAAGGTCTTCTGCGTTTCGTTGCGCGCCTGCACGGCCTGGAGAATGGCCGGCTGGTAGCCCTGCTGCTCGGCGCAGTGGATCAACGCACGCACATCCTTGGGGAAGCAGGAGCCGCCATAGCCGCAGCCGGCGTAGATGAAATGGCTGCCGATACGCCGGTCGCTGCCGATACCCCGGCGCACCTGCTCGATATCCACGCCCAGGCGCGCGCAGAGCCCGGCCAGTTCATTGACGAAGGAAATGCGCGTGGCGAGGAAGGCGTTGGCCGCGTACTTGCTGAACTCGGCGGCGCGCGTGGACATCAGCAGCACCCGCTCGCGGTTGCGCACGAACGGCGCATAGAGGCGCTGCAGGCACTGGCTGGCCGGTTCACTGTCGCTGCCGATGATGACCCGGTCGGGGCGCATGAAGTCATCCACGGCGCTGCCTTCCTTGAGAAACTCAGGGTTGCTCGCCACCTCCACGGCAAAGCGCGCACCCCGCTCGCGCAGCCCATTGGCGATATGCCGGGCGACGCGCTCGGCTGTGCCCACCGGCACGGTGGACTTGTTCACCACCAGGCACGCCCTGCTCAAGTGGCGACCAAGGCTGTCGGCCACACCCAGCACATGTTGCAGGTCGGCCGAGCCATCCTCCTGGCTCGGCGTGCCGACGGCGATGAACACCACCTCGGCACCTGCCAGGGCCTGGCCCCATTGGTTGCTGAACCTCAACTGGCCGGTACCCAAGCCGGTCTGCAGCAGCGCCTGCAACCCGGGTTCGTAGATCGGGCATTGCCCCTGACGCAATTGCGCCAGGCGCGCCTGGTCGCGCTCCAGGCACACCACGCGGTTGCCCATTTCGGCAAAACAGGCCGCCGTGACCAACCCCACATACCCCGCCCCGATCACACAGAGTTCCATGGCCGCGCTCCCTTTCGAAGATTGCGGCCATTGCACCCCAGGCGCCGTTGCAGGGCCGTGACAGGTCGGGGTCAAGGGTGTGACACGTCAACTGCCGGTGCCCTGCCCGACCAGCACGCCATCGACCTTCTGCCCGTACAGGTTGACACCGTCATTGGCGTGATACTTCACTCGGGTCTTCTCGATCGAGCCGTCCACCAGGCGCGGATCCTGAGGGCGTTCGTGGCGGTTGATCCACGCGGCCACGTCCCAGGCCTGCTGGTCGCTCAGGCTGCCGGCGCGCCCCAGGGGCATGTTGTGCTTGATGAACGAGGCCGCAGTGTTGATTCGGTGCATACCGGCGCCCCAGTTGTAGGAGTCCTTGCCCCACAACGGCGGCATCACGTACTCGCCGGCCACCTTCTGGCCTTCGCCCTGGTCACCGTGGCACAGCGCGCACTGCTCGCGATAGACCTGCTCGCCGCGCTTGAAATCATAGCCAGCGGCCGGCTGCGCCACTTCCGGATAGCCACGCCCTGGCGTCTCGACCCCCGTGGGTGCCTGGGTCGACAGCCAGTAGGCGTAGACACTGAGCGCCGTCATCTGCGGGCTATCGGCCGCCGGCGGCGTGCCATTCATGCTGAACTGGAAGCACCCCTGGATACGCTCGGCGAAGGTGTTGACCTTGTCGTTCTTCTTGCGATAGGCCGGATACATTGGGTAGGCGCCCCACAGCGGTGCAGAATGGGCCAGGCGCCCTTGGTCCAGGTGGCAGTTGCTGCAGTTCATGCCGTTGCCCACCGCTTCGGGCATCAAGCGTCGGGTGTCGACGAACAGGGCATGCCCCTGACGCACCATCTCGCCGAAGGCATTGTCGGGCAAGTCGCTTTCGGCCGGCGGGCTGAACTTCGGCGCGGCCTGGCTGCCGGGCACCTTGAGCTGGGACTGGTCTTCCATGGCGATCGGCGCCGCCTGGGCATTGCCCAGGGCCAGTAATACCAGGGCTGGGTATATCGGCTTCATGGCTGGGCCTCCTGGCTGACGGGCTGGGCGAAGAACGCGGCGACGGCCTTGACCTCGTCATCGGTCATGGCCTTGGCCACGCCGACCATCAACTGGTTGGGATCGTTGCTGCGGCTGCCGTCGCGCCAGGCATTGAGCTGCGCCACCAGGTAACTGGCCGGCTGCCCGGCCAATGGCGGGAAGTGCTCACCGACGCCACCACCGCCCGGACCGTGACACTGCACGCAGCCTGGTATCTGGCGGCTCCAGTCGCCATACAGGGCCAGGCGCGACACCGGGTCCCCGGCGATCTGCTGGCGGCGCAGGTTGGGTGCAGGGTCGGCAGGCAGGCTGGCGAGGTAGGCGCTGACGGCCTTGATTTCTTCCTCGTCCAAGGCCTTGGCGAGCGGTTCCATGACGGCCTGCTTGCGGCTGCCCTTGCGAAAATCGCTCAATTGCTTGCTCAGGTAGCCGGCCGACAGGCCAGCCAGGCGGGGGAAGCCGGCGGCGGCGATGCCTTTGCCGTCCGGGCCATGGCAGCCCAGGCAAGCCATGGCGGCGGGGTTCTGCCCGCCCTGGGTGAAGATCTTCTGGCCATCGACGGCATGCGCCGTGGGCCAGGCCAGGATCAGCAGGCTGCCGATCGCGACGCGACTCAACGGTTTCATCACGGAACGCTCCATTTTCCTTGTTATAAGCTTAGGCTTATTCGGTATAAGCCAAAAAAGAGTAGGCCTATCCCCGGTGGGGAACAACGCCCACCGGACAAGAAAATGGCAATTTGCCTGCTAATCGCTCATTAACTGAGCTGGATCAAGATCCTGAGATGCACTGGGTCGCCGCGGTGCGCACGTCACCCAGGCGCAGGGGGAAGTTGTTCAGGCGCTCGTGCAGCTTGATGCTGCTGCCACTGCCACGTTTGTCGATGTCCACCAGCGCCGCAGGACCGGCACCTGCGGACAGTTTCTGCGGCACGATCAGGCGCAGGCCGTCGTCGCCCAGGGGCTCTTCGACCAGAGGGTCGCGGGTTTCGGCCAACTTGCTCTTGACGCAGTCGGCATACTGGCGAGGCGTCTTGCCGGACATCACGTCCAGGGTCTCCCGGGATTGTTCAAGCTCCGAAACACTGACACAGCCGCCCAGCGCCACCAACGACATCGCCGCTACCAACCCCTTCATTCGCACCACCTTTCGATCGACAAGAAACGGTTGGACAACAGCCGGGCGGATTTGCTCCCTGCTTTGGCAGATTTATCTTTGGCCTAACCATCCGGGCGCGAGTCCATCCTGACATCGTGGTATCGTTTGCCTTTGCTGAACCAATCCTTGCGGAGCACCCCATGAAATTCGTACACCAGCGCGAGCACCTGAACGAGGACGACGTGGTCGTCATCGAATGCTCCCAGCGCTGCAATATCCGCCTGATGAACGACGCCAACTTCCGCAGCTTCAAGAATGGCGGCCGGCACACCTACCACGGTGGCCACTTCATCAAGTTCCCAGCCAAGATCACCGTACCCAGCACCGGCTTCTGGAACATCACCATCGACACCGTGAGCCCGCGCCCGATCTCGGTGACGCGCAAGCCGACCTTCACCCACAAGATCAAGATCATTCGCCGTTCGTCCTCCAGACTCGGATAAGGCCCCGCCATGACCCAGACCATCAAATACGTGATCAAGTACAAGCTCGACGGCGAGCGCCGCTGGGACTTCGCCTTGATGCCCGACGCCTCCCAGGAACAGGCCCTGGAAGCGCTGCGCAAGATCCATGGCGAAGACGCCGAGAAAATCAGCGACATCCAGGTCAGCAAGGCCCTGTAATTCCCCGCCCGATCCTCGCCCACAAGGAGTAGCGCATGAGCAACTGGCCCGACCGACGCATTCTCGATCTGCTGGGCATCGAGTTGCCCATCCTCCAGGCCCCCATGGCGGGGGCCACCGGGTCGGCCATGGCCATCGCCGTGGGCAACGCCGGCGGGCTCGGCGCCCTGCCCTGTGCCATGCTCAGCGCCGAGCAGGTGCGCGCCGAGATCGAGGCGTTTCGTGCAGGCTGCCAGGGCCCGCTCAACCTGAATTTCTTCTGCCATCAGCCGCCGGCGCCCGACGCCGAGCGCGACCTGCGCTGGAAGCAGGCACTCAAGCCCTACTACGAGGAAACGGGGGCGGACTTCGACGCACCGACACCGGTCTCAAACCGCGCACCGTTCGATGAGCAAAGCTGCCAGTTGGTGGAGCAACTACGCCCCGAGGTGGTGAGCTTTCACTTCGGCCTGCCCCAGGCCGACCTGCTGCAACGGGTCAAGGCCAGTGGCGCCAAGGTGCTGTCCAGCGCCACCACGGTGGAAGAAGCGGTGTGGCTTGAGGCCAATGGCTGCGACGCGATCATCGCCATGGGCTACGAGGCGGGTGGTCATCGCGGCATGTTCCTGAGCGAAGACATCACCAGCCAGGTCGGCACCTTCGCCTTGGTGCCCCAGGTAGCGGATGCGGTCCAGGTACCGGTGATCGCTGCCGGCGGCATCGGCGACCACCGCGGCCTGGTCGCCGCCCTGGCCCTGGGCGCCTCGGCGGTGCAGGTGGGCACCGCCTACCTGTTCTGCCCGCAGGCCAAGGTATCGCCGGCCCATCGCCGCGCGCTGGACAGCGCCCCGGCCAGCGACACGGCATTGACCAACCTGTTCACCGGTCGCCCCGCCCGCGGCATCAACAACCGTATCATGCGCGAGCTGGGGCCGATGAGCCCGCTGGCACCGCGTTTCCCGCTGGCCGGGGGTGCGCTGATGCCTTTGCGAGCGATCCGTGACCCTCAAGGCAACAGCGACTTCAGCAACTTATGGGCGGGCCAGGCGTTGCGCCTGGGGCAGCACCTGGATGCGGGCGAGCTGACCCGGCAGATCGCGGGCCAGGCCCTGCAGCAGCTGGGCCTGGCTCCACGAATGTAGTCAGGCAGGCTGCGCGGCCCTTGCAGCTGCACGCCGACGGGTCAAGGCAATCAGCAGGATGAAGCAGGTCACCCCGGCAGTCATCAGCGTCTCGTAGCGGTAGGCATCGCTGAACAACATGTAGCCCAGCACCATGACGATCAGGCCGATCACCAGCCAGGTCAGCCAGGGGAACAGCCACATCTTCAGCGCCAGCTCCGCGCCTTCGCGCTCAGCTCGGGCACGCATGCGCAGTTGCGACACGGCGATCACCAGGTACACCAGCAAGGCGATGGCGCCGGTGGTCGACAGCAGGAAGCCGAATACCTTGCCTGGGAACACATAGTTGACGAAGCAGCCGACGAAGCCCGCCAGGGTGGACAGCACCACCGCCACGGTGGGCACGCCGTTGCCGGAGATGCGCTTGATCGTCCGCGGAGCCTCGCCCCGTGCACCCAGCGAGTAGAGCATGCGCGACGCAGTGTAGAGGCCTGAGTTCATGCAACTGGTCACCGCCACCAGTACCACCAGGTCTACCATCAGCTTGGCACCCGGTACGTTCAGCACCTCGAGTACGCGCTGGAACGAACCAACGGCCTTCAGGCCCGGGTCGTTCCAGGCCACCAGCGACACCACCAGGAAAATGGACGCCAGATAGAAGATGGCGATGCGATACACCACCAGGTTGGTCGCGCGGCGGATCTTCTCCTTGGGGTTGGCGGTCTCGTCGGCCGCGATGGTGACGATTTCCGCGCCGAAGAACGAAAAGATGGTGATCAGCACGCCCCCGAGCACGGTACCGAAGCCATTGGGCATGAAACCGCCGTTGGCCCACAGCTGGCTGACACCGGAGGTCTCGGCCAAGGGCCAGACGCCGAACACGGCAAGGCTGCAGATACCGATGAAAGCCAGGATGGCGATCACCTTGACCAGGGCGAACCAGTATTCGAACTCACCGAAGTTCTTCACGCTGATGAGGTTGGTGCCCGACAGCACGATCATGATCAGGAAGGCAAACAGCCAGGACGGCACCGCCGGGAAGTAGGCGTGGAGGATGTCCGCGCCAGCGATGGCCTCGACCGGGATGATCAACACCCAGAACCACCAGTACAGCCAGCCGATGGTGAAGCCCGCCCACGGGCCGATAGCCTCGGCAGCATAGGTGGAGAACGAACCGCTGTTGGGGTTGGCGATGGCCATTTCGCCGAGCATGCGCATCACCAGCAGGACCAGCAGGCCGGTCATGGCGTAGGAGATGAGGATGGCCGGGCCGGCGGTGGCGATGGCGTTGGAGGAGCCGATGAACAGGCCCGCGCCGATGATGCCGGCGATGGAAATCATGGAAACCTGACGCGACGTCAGGCCGTGCTGCAGCGAACGCTGTTTCTTTTGTTGTTGCGATGCCATGGGGAACCCTCGAATGGGTCGGCCGCCGCAAGGGGCGGCTGAAAAATGGAGCAGAATGCGGGTAAGTCGTAATTGTTGAGTTGTTGTTGTTTTGTTCGGAAACAGGCGCGGGGCACGCCTGCGTGCCGATCATCCGAACGTCAAGGCCGCGTGCGGATAGTTATCTTGGGCGCATAACTTTCGGCACAACCAATACGCGTTGGCAGATCGACAACCTTCATGTTTTTCTCCTACATCGACAGCGGGTTGTAATCGTTGACGCGGGTCAGTATTAATCTATAAGGCGAGGTCAACAAACGACCTTTTCGAAGCACATAATTCCGTTTAGGAATGAATTCCTTCCATTTTTGCTCGGTACGCGCTGCCCATGTCCAAACGCCTGATGCCCTCCACCACCGCCCTGCAGTGCTTCGAGGCAGCTGCCCGCCACCTGAGCTTCACCCGCGCCGCACAGGAGCTGCACCTGACCCAGAGCGCGGTCAGCAAGCAGGTGGCGCAGCTCGAGGACATGCTGTCGCACCCACTGTTCCAGCGCATCCGCCGGCGCCTGCACCTGACGCCGGCCGGCGCGCTGTACCTGACCGAAGTGAACAAGATCCTCACCCAGATCGACATCTCCAGCCGCTACATCCTCAGCTACGGTGACGAGACCGAGGTGCTGCGCATCGCCACCCAGCCGACCTTCGGCGCGCGCTGGCTGGTGCCCAGGCTCAAGGGGTTCGGTGAACGCCACCCGCGCATCCACCTGGATATCCGCAACGAGCTGGAGCCGTTCGACCTGCTGCAGGCCAAGGCCGACATCGCTTTCTTCTTCGGCCAAGGCACCTGGCCGGGCGCCACCTGCATCGAGCTGTTCAGCGAGGAAGTGGTGCCGGTCTGCGCACCGGGCCTGCGCGAGCAGCACCGCCTGGACAGCGCCCAGGCACTCACCGAGCACCGCCTGTTGCAATGCGCCTCGCGGCCGGAGGCATGGCATGAATGGTTCCTCGGCCTGGGCCTGCACAGCGAGAACAGCTATCACGGCCCGCGTTTCGACACGTTCTACCTGTGCATCCGCGCGGCCATTGCCGGCTGCGGCATCGCCCTGATCCCGCGCTACCTGGTGGCCGAGGAGCTGGCGGAAGGCAAGCTGGTGGTGGCCTGGGACCACCCGGTGGCGAGCAACGGCAGGCATTTCATCGCCCATGCCGAACATGCGGCCGAGGTGCCCAAGGTACGGGCGTTCGTGCAATGGATACGAGAACGCGTGGCCCAAGGCCTGTAAAACCGCTTTATTCACGAATTGAAGGAATGACCGCAATCGAATAATTCGTTTGCACAAGTAGAGGCCGGCACGCTTCGATAATAAAAAACCCAAACAAAAGGTTTGCGTGCACATGCAACAGGAAAGTATCAGCCAATCCATTGCCATCGTTCATCCGATTACACTTTCCCATGGCCGCAATGCCGAAGTCTGGGATACCGACGGCAAGCGTTACATCGACTTCGTCGGTGGCATCGGGGTACTCAACCTGGGCCATTGCAACCCCGCCGTGGTAGAGGCGATCCAGGTTCAGGCCACTCGCCTGACCCATTACGCGTTCAACGCGGCGCCCCACGGCCCATACCTGGAACTGATGGAGCGGCTGCGACACTTCGTGCCGGTCAGCTACCCCTTGGCGGGCATGCTGACCAACAGCGGTGCCGAAGCGGCTGAAAATGCCCTGAAAGTGGCACGCGGCGCGACGGGCAAGCGTGCCATCGTCGCCTTCGATGGCGGGTTCCATGGGCGCACTCTGGCCACCCTGAACCTCAACGGCAAGGTAGCGCCCTACAAGCAACGCGTGGGTGAGCTGCCGGGGCCGGTCTACCACCTGCCCTACCCCAGCGCCGATACCGGGGTGACCTGCGAACAGGCGCTCAAGGCCATGGACCGGCTGTTCAGCGTCGAGCTGGCGGTGGAGGACGTGGCGGCATTCATCTTCGAACCGGTGCAGGGCGAAGGCGGCTTCCTGGCGTTGGACCCGGTATTCGCCCAGGCACTACGCCGATTCTGCGACGCGCATGGGATTTTGATCATCATCGATGAGATCCAGTCCGGGTTCGGCCGCACCGGCCAGCGCTTCGCCTTCCCGCGCCTGGGGATCGAGCCAGACCTGTTGTTGCTGGCCAAGAGCATCGCCGGTGGCATGCCCCTGGGCGCCGTGGTCGGGCGCAAGGCGATCATGGACTCGCTGCCCAAGGGCGGCCTGGGCGGCACCTATTCCGGCAACCCGATCGCCTGCGCGGCGGCACTGGCCAGCCTGGCGCAGATGAGCGACGAGAACCTGGCGACCTGGGGCGAGCGCCAGGAACAGGCTATCGTCGCACGCTACGAACGTTGGAAGGCCTCTGGCCTGACCTCGGCCCTGGGCCGCCTGACAGGCACCGGGGCCATGCGCGGCCTGGAGTTGGTCACTGCCGACGGCAGCCCGGCACCTGCGCAGCTGGCCAAGGTGATGGAGGCTGCGCGAGCCAAAGGGCTGTTATTGATGCCCAGCGGCAAGGCGCGGCACATCATTCGCCTGTTGGCCCCGCTGACCATCGAACCTGACGTGCTCGAGCAAGGCCTGGATATCCTCGAGCAGTGCCTGGCCGAACTGGACTGAGCTCCGGGCTTTCAGAGCCCCAGTTCCTCGGGCGTGAGCATGTCGGACTCGAAGGCGATCCAGCCGCCTTCGAGCTCGGCGTGGCCGTTGACGATGGGGCCGTAGTAGGTCAAGCCGTTTTCCAGGGTCACGCAGATATGCGTGGCGGGCTTTTCCGGCGCCGCCAAGGTGCCAACGAAGTGCACTTTCTTCAGGGTTTCGGTAACCGCTTCCAGACCCACGCGCATGTTGGGATTTTCCATTGCTTCGGCATCGCCCCCACGGTCTTCGGCGCTGACGGTTACGGTGGCGATGTAGGGGTATTTGCTCAATCGAGGTGCCTCGTGAAAACTGGGACGGCGCAGCAGGCGCCAGGGGGGTCTAGTGTGGTGTTTCACAAATAACAACCATAAGTCGCGGCGCTTTTTGGTCGTATTTGCAAAACACCACACCAGGGTACGGCAGGTAACGGCCAGGCGCGAGGGGCGCAGGGAATATTTGTACGGGCATACTGGCCCAATCGCCGGCAAGCCGGCTCCCACAAGCATGAAGTCAGCGCAGGCCTGGTGGGAGCCGGCTTGCCGGCGATTGGGCCAGTGCTGAGGAGACCTCCCTCTGCCCACCGACATGGCCTCCCCCGCCCCAATCTGTTAGGGTGCCCGCCGATGCACGCCACACCACACGAGGATCCCGAGTGAGCGCCGAAGAACCCCTGATCGCCGACCTGTTCGAGGTCGACAAACGCCTGACCCTCAAGCCCGTCGTGGATTTCAACAGCTACCTGCGCAACGCCTTCGGTGAAGGGGCCTGCCGCTGCCACCGTTGCGCCGACCTGGGCGGCGACGAGAGCGGCTACGCCCACCGCCACACCTTCGCGCTGGAAGGCCGCACGCTGCATCGGCGCTTCGCCAACACCGCCGGCAGCGATGTGCTGCAGGTACTGAAGAAGGCCTGGCTGTCCTACACCAAGGCCGACCTGCAGCAGGTGGGCGAACTGGACCTGGCCACCGTCAAGGCGTTCACCGAGGCGGCGCTGCACGAACGCCTGCTGGCCCTGCTGCCCGCCAGCGGCCTGGCCCGGGAAAGCGACGGCCAGTGGCACCTGCTGGCCCTGGCCGACTGACGCACACCGCTGGCCGCCCGGGCTCAGTGCCCCTGGCGGCCATGCAGGATGGCGCGACCCTTCTCCAGGTACGCATCCATCTCCTGCTGCGGCACCATGCTGCCGCCCGTCGCCCATACCAGGTGGGTGGCATTGGCCATGCGCCGCGCGTCTAGCCCCATGCGCTGGCGATACCCTTGGTTTTCCAGCAGCACCTGGCCCATGCCCGGCACGCCCGCCGCCGCCGAGGGCTCCAGCTGCTCGTCTTCGAGCCGGTCCATCAGGGCCAGCAGGCGGAACAGTTCGGCATCGCTGACGGTGTAATAGCCATCTACCAAACGCTGCATGCTGCGCCCGACGAACCCCGAGGGCCGTCCGACCGCTAGCCCGTCGGCGGCGGTATGGTTGTCCAGGCCGAAGTCATAGACCGAGACCTGCTCGTGCAGCCCGGTATAGACCCCCAGCAGCATGCATGGCGAATGGGTGGGCTCGGCGAATAGGCAATGCACCGCATCGCCGAACGCCTGCTTCAGGCCAAAGGCCACACCACCGGGCCCACCGCCGACGCCACACGGCAGGTAGACGAACAACGGGTGGTCGATATCGACCTGGATGCCTGCGTCCTGCAACTGCCCGCGCAGGCGCTCGGCGGCCACGGCGTAGCCGAGGAACAGATCGGTGGAGTTTTCGTCATCGACGAAATGGCAGTTAGGGTCGGCATCCGCTTCGCGCCGCCCTTGGGCCACGGCAACGCCGTAGTCGGCCTCGTATTCGCGCACCTCCACGCCACAGGCGCGTAGGCGATCCTTCTTCCATTGACGGGCATCGGCGGACATGTGCACCGTGGTCCGGAACCCAAGCCGGGCCCCCATCACACCAATGGACAGCCCCAGGTTGCCGGTGGAGCCGACGGCGATGCTGTATTGGCCGAAGAAGGCGCGCGCCGCGTCGCTGTCGAGCCTTGCGTAATCATCCCCCGGCTTGAGCAGGCCGTGGGCCAGGGCGAGGTCCTCGGCGTGCTTGAGCACCTCGTAGATACCGCCCCGGGCCTTGATCGAACCGGAAATGGGCAGCTGGTTGTCGGCCTTGAGCCACAGCCGGCCGCTGGGTGCGATATCCAACTCGTCGCACAGCGCGGCCTGCAGGGTCGGCAAGGGCCGCAAGGGTGACTCGATGAGGCCTGCGGACGCCGCCGTCTGCGTAAACGCCGAGGCGATGAACGGCGCAAAACGCTCAAGCCGGGCGCTGGCCTGGGCGATATCGGCAGCGCCCAGCGGCACATCGGCAAGAGCCTGTGCGCTGGGCGCGACGCCCGGGTTGAACCAGGCAACCTGCGCATGGCGCACCAGGTCGGCGATCAGCGGGTGCTGCTGGCACCAGGTTTCCAGCGGGACGGCAAGGGCCATGGGGGACTCCAGGGAATCGGCGAACGAGCCCTGGATTAGGCGGCACATGCCCTTGCCTTGGCAACCGTCGGATACTCAGCCGCCGCCCCGGCAGGTTCGTCATCGTCTGCTACCTTGGGAGAACCCGCTCACCCACAGGTGACTGACCATGGCCCGCACGACTCCCATCGAGCTGTACCGCAACATCGGCATCGTCGCCCACGTCGACGCCGGCAAGACCACCACCACCGAACGCATCCTGTTCTACACCGGGGTCAACCACAAGATGGGCGAGGTCCATGACGGCGCCGCCACCATGGACTGGATGGCCCAGGAACAGGAGCGCGGCATCACCATCACCTCGGCGGCCACCACGGCCTTCTGGCAAGGCTCGACCAAGCAGTTCGCCGACAAGTACCGCTTCAACATCATCGATACCCCCGGCCATGTGGATTTCACCATCGAGGTGGAGCGTTCGTTGCGCGTGCTCGACGGCGCGGTGGTGGTGTTCAGCGGCGCCGACGGGGTCGAGCCGCAATCGGAAACGGTGTGGCGCCAAGCCAACAAGTACCATGTGCCGCGCCTGGCCTACGTCAACAAGATGGATCGCCAGGGCGCCGACTTCCTGCGGGTGGTGAAACAGATCGACCAGCGCCTGGGCCATCACCCGGTACCGATCCAGCTGGCCATCGGCAGCGAAGAAACCTTCGCTGGGCAGATCGACCTGGTGAAGATGAAGGCCATCTACTGGAACGACGCCGACCAGGGCACCAGCTACCGCGAGGAAGAGATCCCTGACGAGTTGCGCGACCTGGCCGAGCAATGGCGGGCGCACATGATCGAAGCCGCGGCCGAGGCCAACGACGAGCTGACCATGAAGTTCCTCGACGGTGAGGAACTGAGCATCGACGAGATCAAGGCCGGCCTGCGCCAGCGCACCCTGGCCAACGAGATCGTGCCGACCATCCTCGGTTCGTCGTTCAAGAACAAGGGCGTGCCGCTGATGCTCGACGCGGTGATCGACTACCTGCCCGCCCCCAGCGAGATTCCGGCGATCAAGGGCACCGACCCGGACGATGAGGACAAGCACCTGGAGCGCCACGCCGACGACAACGAGCCCTTCTCCGCCCTGGCCTTCAAGATCGCCACCGACCCCTTCGTCGGCACCTTGACGTTCGCCCGGGTGTATTCCGGCGTGCTCAGCTCAGGCAATGCCGTGCTCAATTCGGTCAAGGGCAAGAAGGAGCGCATCGGCCGCATGGTACAGATGCACGCCAACCAGCGCGCCGAAATCAAGGATGTCTGCGCCGGCGATATCGCCGCACTGATCGGCATGAAGGACGTGACCACCGGCGATACGCTGTGCGACATGGACAAGCCGATCATCCTCGAGCGCATGGACTTCCCCGACCCGGTGATTTCCGTTGCCGTGGAACCCAAGACCAAGGCCGACCAAGAGAAGATGGGCATCGCCCTGGGCAAGCTGGCCCAGGAAGACCCGTCGTTCCGGGTCAAGACCGATGAAGAAACCGGCCAGACGATCATCTCCGGCATGGGCGAGCTGCACCTGGACATCATCGTCGACCGCATGAAGCGCGAGTTCAACGTCGAGGCCAATATCGGCAAGCCACAAGTGGCCTACCGCGAGAAAATCCGCAATACCTGCGAGATCGAGGGCCGGTTCGTGCGCCAGTCCGGCGGACGCGGCCAGTACGGTCATTGCTGGATCCGCTTCGCCCCGGGCGACGAGGGCAAGGAAGGCCTGGAATTCGTCAACGAGATCGTCGGCGGCGTGGTGCCGCGCGAGTACATCCCCGCGATTCAGAAAGGTATCGAGGAACAGATGAAGAACGGGGTGCTGGCCGGCTACCCGCTGATCAGCCTGAAAGCCGCGGTATATGACGGCTCGTATCACGACGTCGACTCCAACGAGATGGCCTACAAGATCGCCGCGTCGATGGCCACCAAGCAGCTGTCGCACAAAGGCGGCGCGGTGCTGCTGGAACCGGTGATGAAGGTGGAAGTGGTGACCCCCGAGGAGTACCAGGGCGACATCATGGGCGACCTGAGCCGGCGTCGGGGGATGATCCAGGACGGTGACGAGACACCGGCGGGCAAGGTGATCCGTGCCGAGGTGCCGCTGGGCGAGATGTTCGGCTACGCCACGGCCATGCGTTCGATGACCCAGGGCCGGGCAAGCTACTCGATGGAGTTCACCCGGTACGCCGAAGCGCCGGCGAGCATTGCCGATGTGATCGTCAAGAAAGGGCGCGGGGAATAGATCGGGTCTGTTCGGCCGCACCTTCCCATCGCGGGACAAGCCCGCTCCCACAGGGACGCCGCTGCTTTCTAGGGCTGCGCCGACCTAATGTGGGAGCGGGCTCGCCCCGCGATGGCGCCAGCATGAACAACACAAGCTCAGTGCTGCTCGCCGGCCCGCTTGAGCAACTTCTTGCAACGCTCCGACAGATGCACTACCCGCAGGTGCTTCCCGGCCTTGGCATAGCGTTCGCGCAAGGTCTTCAGCGCCGCGATCGCCGAATAGTCCACGAAGCTCAAGTGCTTGCAGTCCAGGGTCACGCTGGCCGGATCCTGCGCCGGATCGAACTGGTTGAGGAAGGGCGTGGTCGAAGCGAAGAACAGGGTGCCATGCACTTGGTAGACCTTGCCGCCCTCGCCGTCGTCATGGCTGTCGGCATACAGCTCGCGGGCGTGCTGCCAGGCGAAGTTGATCGCTGCGATGACGATGCCGAACAGCACCGCAGTGGCCAGATCGGTGAACACCGTGACCACGGTCACCGCAACGATCGCCAGCACATCACTAGCGGGCACCTTGTGCAACACCCGCAGCGACGCCCAGGCAAAGGTCTGCTGGGCCACCACGAACATCACTCCCACCAGCGCCGCCAGCGGGATGCGCTCGATCAACGGCGACAGGAACAGCACGAACAGCAGGATCATCACCCCGGCCACCACGCCCGACAGCCGGCCTCGACCATTGGAGCTGAGGTTGATCACCGTCTGGCCGATCATCGCGCAGCCGCCCATGCCGCCGCACAGGCCCGAGACCATGTTGGCCGCGCCCAAGGCCACGCATTCGCGGTCCGGGTAGCCACGGCTCTCGGTGATCTCGTCGGTGAGGTTGAGGGTCAGCAGGGTTTCCAGCAGACCGACCATGGCCATCAGCACCGCATAGGGCCAGATGATCGTAAGGGTCTCCAGGTTCCAAGGCACCTGCGGCAGGGCCAACTGCGGCAGGCCGCCGGCGATGTGCGCCATGTCGCCGAGGGTGCGGGTCGGCAGGTCGAGCAGGTAGACCAGCAGGCCCACCCCGAGGATCGCGACCAGGGCCGGGGGCACGGCACGGGTCAGGCGCGGCAAAATGTAGACGACCAGCATGGTCAGGGCCACCAGGCCGATCATCAGATACAGGGGCGAGCCACTGAGCCAGTGCTCGCCGTCCTTGAAGTGCTCGAGCTGGGCCAGGGCAATGACGATGGCCAGGCCGTTGACGAAGCCGAGCATCACCGGGTATGGCACCAGGCGCACCAGCTTGCCCAGGCGCAGCACGCCGAACAGGA
Source organism: Pseudomonas sp. NY15372 (assembly GCF_048068215.1). Lineage (NCBI taxonomy): Bacteria > Pseudomonadati > Pseudomonadota > Gammaproteobacteria > Pseudomonadales > Pseudomonadaceae > Pseudomonas > Pseudomonas sp. NY15372. The sequence goes on along the minus strand of NZ_JBLUPY010000001.1, from coordinate 36,692 downwards.
TCATCACCACCCCTCCGAGCAGGACCGTGGCCAGCAGGTACTGGGCGCCGTGCTGCACCACCAGGGCAACGATGACCACCGCCATGGAACCCGCGGCACCGGAGATCATGCCCGGACGGCCGCCGAACAACGCGGTCAGGGTACAGATGATGAAAGCGCCATACAGGCCCATGAGCGGGTTGAGGTGGGCCACCAGGGCGAAGGCGATGCACTCGGGCACCAGGGCGAACGAGGTCGTGAGGCCGGCGAGCACGTCGGCACGGAGTCGGGCGGGTTTCATGGGCTTCCTGTGGTTTCCGGGTGGTAACGACGGCCCGGGCTGAACATCGAGGGGCGCGATGTTACGAAATTTGTCTGCCAGCGGCCACCATCGGCGGCCTCAGCGCACCCGTTCGCGGCTCTGTATCGCAAGGTCCAACGCACGTTGCATGTCCAGGCGTGCCGAGCGGCCCAGGTCCGGGTGCTGTAGCTGGCCGTTGCGCTCCGACGGCAGGATCGGCGCCGTCAGGTCCTCGGCGTCCATGGCCTCGAAGTCTTGTCGCGGGCCCAGGGTCAGGGCGCTGCGGCGCAGCAGCATGCGCACGTGTTCGGGGGTCAGGTCCGGGTTGATCGACAACATGGCCGCCACGGTCGCGGTCACCAGCGGCGTGGCATAGGACGTGCCGCAATGCGGGTCGCCGGCCTGGGAGGGGCGAATACACGCTGCGGCGCTGACATCCACGCGCATGTCGATGTTGGAGCTGCGCCGCTTGACCACATGCTCCGGGGCATCCACGGGAACGGCCTGGTCGCTGCGCTGGTGGCCGCCGACCACCAGCAACTGCTCGGTGACGAACGACGACGGCAAGCGGTACTCGTCGGTGCCGGACCAGGACGCCCCATTGCCCGCCGAGTTGACCACCACCACATCAGGGTGCGCCTTGCGCAGCCACAGGAAGAACTCCTCCAGCAACTCCTCGTAACCACTCATGGCCAGGCCCGAGCGCACCAGCGAGTCCACCTCGTCGCCTTGCACGTTCTTCGCGCCGACGCGGTGGATGCCCCAGCTCCAGTTCAACACCCGCACGCCATCCTCCACCAGGTTCACCGAGGCGGCGATGTTGGCGGTGATGCCGGCATCGGCGTTACGCTCGACGATCACCTCGAAGCCCGGGCTCACCTTGCCCAGGCCACTGAGGAAACCACCCTGCACGCCCTCCCCGCGTCCGGCCAGGATGCCGGCCACATGGCTGCCGTGGCTGTCCGCCTGGTCACCATCGCGGGCGTAGAGGCACACCGGCGCTTGGCCACAGCCGCCACGGTAGGCCTTGAATGCCGGCGCATCGAAATCCACCTCCCGCTCGATGACGCCAATACGCAGCGGCTGGACGGGTATGGACGAAGCCGGGATGCGCCGCTGGTAGAAATACAGCGCATCCAGGAAGCGGTTGGCCGCCCACTCGTCCTGCTGGTCGATGGCCTTGGCCGTGCGACCGGCACTTTCCTCGCCTCGCTCCGGGGCGGACTCCTCGATGATCACGGCATCGACGCTGGTCTCGCTGCCCATGCGCAGGATCAACGCATCGCGCTGCACCAAGTCGTGCACCGGCAGGCGCAATTGGTAGACGTTCAATGGCGGGATCGCACCGACCACCTGGGCGCCGTATTTCGCGGCAATGCGCTGTGCCTCGGGTAGGCCGTCGTGCTTTTCCTCGATCAACAGGCTGACCAGGTCCAGGTAGGTGGTCAGGCCATCCATGTTCTTCACCACCTCGCCGGGGCCGGCAGCCACCACGTGGCTACGCCGCTGGGTGAGCCACACAGGGTTGCTCCGCTGGTCATCGGCCTGGAGCCACAGCGGCGCACTGCGCTGGCGAGGTCGGTCGAGAGTCAGCTTGAGCGTATCGCCGTCGCGAAGGACCTGGGCTTCGGGCAGCGGCTGGCCATCGAGCCATACCGCCGGCTTGCCCTGCCCAAGGCCTTGGGTGCGCAGGCACCATTGCTGCGGGGCATCGCTGAGCAGATCGCCGCAGCGTTGCAGGTGCTTGATGCGCAGCGGTTCCTCGGAGGCGTAAGTGGTAGTCGCGACCAGGTACAGCAGCAAGGTGAGAACGGGCTTCATAGGCGGCAATCCGTTGGCTTCCCTTGGCTGCGACTGTCGGGTCGGAGCAAAGGTTCATGTGGCCTGTGAGGGCCCTATCGCGGGCAAGCCCGCTCCCACAAATTCCAGCGCATCTGGTACCTGCGACCGCCCCAGGCAGGCAAAAATGCCCGGCGCCGTGATTCATACCCGGCACATCCTCGACAAATTTGCCATCATGATCATTCCACCCGCGGAGATCATGGACATGCCGCTACGCCCTCTCATCGCCTCCCTGCTGCTGGCCGCAAGCCTCAATGCACTGGCCGCCACCGAAGTCCTGCCGCTGCAGCACCGCACCAGCGCCGAACTGTTGCCGACGGCCCAATCGTTCCTGGGCAAGGACGGCACCGTCAGCGCCTTCGAGAACAAGCTGATCATCAACGCCAGCCCCGAACGCATCGACGACCTGCGCACCCTGCTGCAGCAGCTCGACACCGCGCCCAAGCGCCTGCTGATCAGCGTCGACAACGATGACAGCAACTTCCAGGACAACCGCGGCAACGCCCGGGTCATCCAATATGGCACCAGCAACCGCGAAGGCGGCATGCAGCAGATACAGGCCAGCGAAGGCCAGCCGGCGCTGATCCAGGTGGGCCAGAGCATCCCCATCACCAGTACCAGCACCGACGGCTATGGCCGCATCCAGAGCGATACCGAATATCGCAATGTCACCCAAGGCTTCTACGTCACCCCAAGCCTGAGCGGAGATACGGTTCGTCTGCAAATAAGCACCAATAATGACCGAATGAGCAACGAACGCCAGGATGTAGTAAAAGTTCAGAGCACCGACACGACGGTCACCGGCAAGCTCGGCGAGTGGATCACCCTGGCCGGACACAACCAGCAGAGCCAGGCCGGACAAAGCGCCTCGGCCATCACCTACAGCACCCAGCGCGGTGAAAACATGACACTACGGGTGAAAGTCGACCTTCTGGAGTGATCCCAGGCATTTCAAGGCCTCGACCAAAAGCCTTGAAACTGACCGAAGAGTCTCATTAGACCAAAGATGTAGTAAGCGAAAAAAAGCACTACAAAACATTTGACAGGCACTTTTTCCCAAGGGCATGATGGCCTCGCTCCCGCTAATCAGAGGCCCTGGCAAGGGCCTTCGAGATGCGCTCCTCCCTACCCCTGGAGGCGTCTCGTGTCCATACGGCCCACAAGGCGGTTCGACGGGATTGCGACTGCGACGAAGAAGTTGTCCCGAGGGACGGAAGCGCATCACCGCAGCAACCGGCAGTCCTGTCGTACCGCAGCAAGGCAACCACGAGCCGACCTGTAGTCACACCCTGCCCGCCTGCACCCTCTTCCCCTTCGAGCCTCCTCGTCCGCAAGCGCCTCCCGCCGGGCAGACAGCCGCCAGGCCTCTGACCGCGTCGAGCACAAGCACCTACTTCACAAGACTGATGCGACGAGGTTTTATTTCCATGGCACTGACACGCGAACAGCAAATTGCAGCCCTTGAGAAAGACTGGGCCGAGAACCCGCGCTGGAAAGGCGTGACCCGTACCTATACCGCCGCCGATGTCGTCCGCCTGCGTGGCTCTCTGCAGCCGGAACACACCTTCGCCCGCCAGGGTGCAGAAAAACTGTGGAAGCTGGTCACCGAAGGTGCCCACCCGTCCTTCCGCCCCGAGAAAGATTTCGTCAACTGCATGGGCGCCCTGACCGGCGGCCAGGCAGTCCAGCAGGTGAAGGCCGGCATCCAGGCCATCTACCTGTCAGGCTGGCAGGTGGCCGCCGACAACAACTCGGCCGAGTCCATGTACCCTGACCAGTCGCTGTACCCGGTCGACTCGGTACCGACCGTGGTCAAGCGCATCAACAATGCCTTCCGTCGCGCCGACCAGATCCAGTGGAAAGCCGGCAAGAACCCAGGCGACGATGGCTACATCGATTACTTCGCCCCGATCGTGGCGGATGCCGAGGCCGGTTTCGGCGGCGTACTGAACGCCTACGAACTGATGAAGAACATGATCGAGGCAGGCGCCGCCGGCGTGCACTTCGAAGACCAGCTGGCTTCGGTGAAGAAATGCGGCCACATGGGCGGCAAGGTCCTGGTGCCGACCCAGGAAGCGGTGCAGAAACTGGTTGCCGCACGCCTTGCAGCGGACGTCGCTGGCGTGCCGACCATCATCCTGGCCCGTACCGACGCCAACGCCGCCGACCTGTTGACCAGCGACTGCGACCCGTACGACCAGCCGTTCGTGGTGGGCGAGCGCACCCGCGAAGGCTTCTACAAGGTGCGCGCCGGCCTCGACCAGGCCATCGCCCGCGGCCTGGCCTATGCCCCGTACGCCGACCTGATCTGGTGCGAAACCGCCAAGCCGGACCTGGAAGAAGCCCGTCGCTTCGCCGAGGCGATCAAAAAGGAATACCCGGACCAGATTCTGTCGTACAACTGCTCGCCGTCCTTCAACTGGAAGAAGAACCTGGACGACGCCACCATCGCCAAGTTCCAGCGCGAGCTGTCGGCCATGGGCTACAAGCACCAGTTCATCACCCTGGCGGGCATCCACAACATGTGGCACGGCATGTTCAACCTGGCGCACGACTACGCCCGCAACGACATGACCGCCTACGTGAAGCTGCAGGAGCAGGAGTTCGCCGATGCGAGCAAAGGCTACACCTTCGTGGCGCACCAGCAGGAAGTCGGTACCGGCTACTTCGACGACATGACCACCGTGATCCAGGGTGGCGCGTCCTCGGTGACGGCGCTGACCGGCTCGACCGAGGAAGAGCAGTTCCACTGATAGCGAAGCGCTGATGAAGGCCCAGGGCTTGCGAAAGCCCTGGGCCTTTTGTTTTGGCCTCGGCCTATCGCCGACAAGCCAGCACTCGAAGAACAGCGCTTAACTCATTGATTTTGAGGTTTTTGCGGGAGTCCGCGATCAATGGCGGAGCCCTTGCCTGGCAACAGTGATATCGGGGCCGATCCAATCGCGGGAGAAGCCCGCTCCTACAGAATCCTGCAAACCCTACCAATGGCGAGCTCTCTGTGGGAGCCGGCTTGCCGGCGATGAAGCCCGTGCAGTGCCCCGGCGAATCACGTCTATGCTTATGACTGTTCGCCAACCAGAGCGCGTGCTTCGCCCTGGCGCCCTATCCAGGGTCGCGCCCTCCTATATATATGCATCGGCGCGATCGCGATTCAGCCCAGGCCGCTCAATCGATAAAGTATTGATCCAGAGCGGTACAAACGCGACTAGCACCTGCTAGAACGAGACCCTTTCGCATTTGCAAGCCGGGGTAGCACTGAAATGAACTTAGCAAGCACCAGGCCAAGTTAAAAACGGCCGAACAGCCCAAATGATATTAATTATCATTACATGAGCAAGGTGTCGTTACGCCAGGCAAGAAACATAATTAACAAAAGCGGCGGGAATGCCCGAAACTCAAGGGTTTCAGCCATTTACGAACATTTTTTGTTCTTAATCCTACGAATAAATTTGCCACAGAAATTTTACTTGCACTGGGTTTACCCATAAAATCAGCCCGATTGATTCAGCTGCGACATTTGGTCACTGCAACCGCGACACCGCGTCGCTGCTCTACTTATTTCAGACTGCAGAGCTGGGTCTCTGTATAAGGATTTCTAGCATGTCCGATTCGGTAGGACTCATCGCCCACAACTGGGGCTTTGCCATCTTCCTCCTGGGTGTCGTCGGCCTGTGTGCCTTCATGCTCGGCCTGTCCAGCCTGCTCGGTAGCAAGGCATGGGGCCGCGCCAAGAACGAACCCTTCGAATCCGGCATGCTGCCCGTTGGCAGCGCCCGCCTGCGCCTGTCCGCCAAATTCTATCTGGTCGCGATGCTGTTCGTGATCTTCGATATCGAAGCCCTATTCCTGTATGCATGGTCTGTGTCCGTCCGCGAAAGCGGCTGGACCGGATTCGTCGAAGCACTCGTTTTCATTGCAATTCTGTTGGCTGGTCTTGTCTACCTATGGCGCGTCGGGGCGCTCGATTGGGCTCCCGAAGGTCGCCGCAAGCGGCAAGCGAAGCTGAAACAATGAGGCTTTGGCATGCAATACAATCTCACCAGAATCGATCCGGATGCGCCCAACGAGCAGTATCCTGTCGGTGACCGGGAAACCGTCACCGATCAGCTGCTAGAGGACCAGGTCCACAAGAACATCTTCATGGGCAAGCTCGAAGATGTGCTGCGTGGCGCGGTCAACTGGGGTCGCAAGAACTCCCTCTGGCCGTACAACTTCGGCCTGTCCTGCTGCTACGTGGAAATGACCACGGCCTTCACGGCACCCCACGACATCGCCCGCTTCGGCGCCGAAGTCATCCGGGCCTCGCCACGTCAGGCCGACTTCATGGTCGTCGCCGGCACCTGCTTCATCAAGATGGCGCCGATCATCCAGCGCCTCTACGAGCAGATGCTCGAACCCAAGTGGGTGATCTCCATGGGCTCGTGCGCCAACTCCGGCGGCATGTACGACATTTACTCGGTCGTTCAGGGGGTCGACAAGTTCCTCCCCGTGGATGTCTATGTGCCTGGCTGCCCGCCTCGCCCCGAAGCCTTCCTGCAGGGCCTGATGCTGCTGCAGGAGTCGATCGGCCAGGAGCGACGCCCGCTTTCCTGGGTCGTCGGTGATCAAGGCATTTACCGTGCCGAGATGCCCGCCCAGAAAGACCTGCGTCGTGAACAGCGCATCCAGGTCACTAACCTGCGCAGCCCCGACGAAGTCTGATCCAGCGACATGCCGCCCGCTCCACCAGGAGCCGGCGGCCTGGCTTCATTCTCTACGTTGACTCAAAGCGACCGAGACCATGACAGCGGACACCGCTATTTATATTCCGCCTTACAAGGCTGACGACCAAGATGTGGTCGTCGAACTGCACAACCGTTTTGGCGCCGACGCATTCGTCGCCCAGGAAACCCGCACCGGCATGCCGGTCCTGTGGGTAAACCGCGCCCAGCTCAAAGACGTCCTCTCCTTCCTGCGCAACGTCGCCAAGCCGTACAGCATGCTGTTCGACCTGCATGGCGTCGACGAGCGCCTGCGCACCCAGCGCCGCGGCTTGCCGGCTGCCGACTTCAGCGTGTTCTACCACCTGCTGTCGGTCGAGCGTAACAGCGACGTGATGATCAAGGTGGCCTTGAGCGAAGGCGACCTGAACCTGCCGTCGGTCACCGGTATCTGGCCCAATGCCAACTGGTACGAGCGCGAAGTCTGGGACATGTTCGGCATCGACTTCGCCGGCCACCCGCACCTGTCGCGCATCCTCATGCCGCCGACCTGGGAAGGCCACCCGCTGCGCAAGGACTTCCCGGCGCGTGCCACCGAGTTCGACCCGTACAGCCTGAACCTGGCCAAGCAGCAGCTTGAAGAAGAGTCGGCTCGCTTCAACCCTGAAGCCTGGGGCATGAAGCGTCATGGCGCCAACGAGGACTACATGTTCCTCAACCTGGGCCCCAACCACCCTTCCGCCCACGGTGCCTTCCGTATCGTCCTGCAGCTGGACGGCGAAGAGATCGTCGATTGCGTCCCGGACATCGGCTACCACCACCGTGGCGCCGAGAAGATGGCCGAGCGCCAGTCCTGGCACAGCTTCATCCCCTACACCGACCGTATCGACTACCTCGGCGGGGTGATGAACAACCTGCCGTACGTGCTGGCCGTCGAGAAGCTGGCCGGCATCAAGGTGCCGCAGAAGGTCGACACCATCCGCGTCATGCTGGCCGAGTTCTTCCGCATCACCAGCCACCTGCTGTTCCTGGGTACCTACATCCAGGACGTGGGCGCCATGACCCCGGTCTTCTTCACCTTCACCGACCGCCAGCGCGCCTACACCGTGATCGAGGCGATCACCGGTTTCCGCCTGCACCCGGCCTGGTACCGCATCGGTGGCGTCGCCCACGACCTGCCGCGCGGCTGGGACAAGCTGGTCAAGGACTTCGTCGAATGGCTGCCCAAGCGCCTGGACGAGTACGAGAAGGCCGCCCTGCAGAACAGCATCCTCAAGGGCCGTACCATCGGCGTTGCCGCGTACAACACCAAGGAAGCCCTGGAATGGGGCACCACCGGTGCCGGCCTGCGTGCCACCGGTTGCAACTTCGACCTGCGCAAGGCCCGCCCCTACTCCGGCTACGAGAACTTCGAGTTCGAAGTGCCGCTGGCCCACAACGGCGATGCCTACGATCGCTGCATGGTCCGCGTCGAGGAGATGCGCCAGAGTATCCGCATCATCGACCAGTGCCTGCGCAACATGCCGGAAGGCCCGTACAAGGCGGACCACCCGCTGACCACGCCGCCACCGAAAGAGCGCACCCTGCAGCACATCGAGACCCTGATCACCCACTTCCTGCAAGTCTCGTGGGGCCCGGTCATGCCGGCCAACGAGTCGTTCCAGATGATCGAGGCGACCAAGGGCATCAACAGTTACTACCTGACGAGCGATGGCGGCACCATGAGCTACCGCACCCGGATCCGTACGCCGAGCTACCCGCACCTGCAGCAGATCCCTTCGGTGATCAAAGGCAGCATGGTCGCGGACCTCATCGCGTACCTGGGCAGTATCGACTTCGTTATGGCTGACGTGGACCGCTAAGCATGAACAGCACGCTTATCCAAACCGACCGTTTCGTCCTGAGCGAAACCGAGCGCTCGGCCATCGAGCACGAGATGCACCACTACGAGGACCCGCGCGCGGCGTCCATCGAGGCCTTGAAGATCGTTCAGAAGGAACGTGGCTGGGTACCGGACGGCGCCATCTACGCCATCGGTGAAGTGCTCGGTATTCCGGCCAGCGACGTCGAAGGCGTGGCCACCTTCTACAGCCAGATCTTCCGCCAACCTGTCGGCCGTCACATCATCCGTGTCTGCGACAGCATGGTCTGCTACATCGGCGGCCACGAGTCGGTGGTCAGCCAGATCCAGAGCGAGCTGGGCATCGGCCTGGGCCAGACCACCGCCGACGGGCGCTTCACCCTGCTGCCGGTGTGCTGCCTGGGCAACTGCGACAAGGCCCCGGCGCTGATGATCGACGACGACACCTTCGGCGACGTCCAGCCTGCCGGCGTTGCCAAATTGCTGGAGGGCTACGTATGACCATCACTTCCTTCGGCCCGGCCAACCGCATCGCGCGTTCGGCTGAAACCCACCCACTGACCTGGCGCCTGCGCGACGACGGCGAGCCGATCTGGCTCGAGGAGTACCAGGCCAAGAACGGCTATGCGGCCGCCCGCAAGGCGCTGGCGCAGATGTCCGCCGACGATATCGTCCAGAGCGTCAAGGACTCCGGCCTCAAAGGCCGTGGCGGCGCAGGCTTCCCCACTGGCGTGAAGTGGGGCCTGATGCCCAAGGACGAGTCCCTGAACATCCGCTACCTGCTGTGCAACGCGGACGAGATGGAACCCAACACCTGGAAGGACCGCATGCTGATGGAGCAACAGCCCCATCTGCTGGTCGAGGGCATGCTGATCAGCGCCCGCGCCCTGAAGGCCTACCGCGGCTACATCTTCCTGCGCGGCGAATACACCACCGCGGCGAAGAACCTCAACCGCGCCATCGAGGAAGCCAAGGCCGCCGGCCTGCTGGGCAAGAACATCCTCGGCAGCGGCTTTGATTTCGAGCTGTTCGTGCACACCGGTGCCGGGCGCTACATCTGCGGTGAAGAAACCGCACTGATCAACTCCCTGGAAGGCCGCCGCGCCAACCCGCGCTCCAAGCCGCCCTTCCCTGCCGCCGTTGGCGTGTGGGGCAAGCCGACCTGCGTGAACAACGTCGAGACCCTGTGCAACGTCCCGGCCATCGTCGCCAACGGCAACGACTGGTACAAGTCGCTAGCCCGCGAAGGCAGCGAGGACCACGGCACCAAGCTGATGGGCTTCTCCGGCAAGGTGAAGAACCCGGGCCTGTGGGAACTGCCGTTCGGCGTCACCGCCCGCGAACTGTTCGAGGACTACGCCGGTGGTATGCGCGACGGCTACAAGCTCAAGTGCTGGCAGCCTGGCGGCGCCGGTACCGGCTTCCTGCTGCCCGAGCACCTGGATGCGCAGATGTACGCCGGTGGCATCGCCAAGGTCGGTACCCGTATGGGTACAGGCCTGGCCATGGCGGTCGACGACAGCATCAACATGGTCTCGCTGCTGCGCAACATGGAAGAGTTCTTCGCCCGTGAGTCCTGCGGCTGGTGCACCCCCTGCCGCGACGGCCTGCCTTGGAGCGTGAAGATGCTGCGCGCCCTGGAGAAAGGCCAGGGCCGCGCCGAAGACATCGAGACCCTGCTGGGTCTGGTCAACTTCCTCGGCCCAGGCCGCACCTTCTGTGCCCACGCACCGGGCGCCGTGGAGCCATTGGGCAGCGCCATCAAGTACTTCCGCTCGGAATTCGAGGCCGGTGTCGCCCCAGCCGCGGCTGGCGACGCCCTGCGCCCGAACCTGGCAAAGCCTGTCCCGGCCGGGCCGGTCGTGGTCGGCGCATAACAAGATGAAACGCGGATGGCCCAGCCATCCGCCTGCCAGCAGGCCCGCCCAGGAGCGAGCCGCAGGCACACCGATTTCCATTAGCCACGCCCGCTCACGCGGGCCAACGAAGAACTTTGAACCATGGCCACTATCCACGTAGACGGCAAAGCGCTCGAAGTCAACGGTGCAGACAACCTGTTACAGGCCTGTCTGTCGCTCGGCCTCGACATCCCCTATTTCTGCTGGCACCCGGCGCTCGGTAGCGTCGGCGCCTGCCGGCAATGTGCGGTCAAGCAGTACACCGACGAGAACGACACCCGTGGTCGTATCGTCATGTCCTGCATGACCCCTGCCTCCGACGGCACCTGGATCTCCATCGACGATGAAGAGTCCAAGGCGTTTCGCGCCAGCGTCGTCGAATGGCTGATGACCAACCACCCGCACGACTGCCCGGTGTGCGAGGAAGGCGGTCACTGCCACCTGCAGGACATGACGGTAATGACCGGCCACAACGAGCGCCGCTACCGTTTCACCAAGCGTACCCACCAGAACCAGGACCTCGGCCCGTTCATCGCCCACGAGATGAACCGCTGCATCGCCTGCTACCGCTGCGTGCGCTACTACAAGGACTACGCAGGCGGCACCGACCTGGGTGTCTATGGCGCCCACGACAACGTGTACTTCGGTCGCGTCGAGGACGGCGTGCTGGAGAGCGAGTTCTCCGGCAACCTGACCGAGGTCTGCCCGACCGGCGTATTCACCGACAAGACCCACTCCGAGCGCTATAACCGCAAGTGGGACATGCAGTTCGCCCCGAGCATCTGCCACGGTTGCTCCAGCGGCTGCAACATCAGCCCCGGTGAGCGCTACGGCGAGCTGCGCCGCGTCGAGAACCGCTTCAACGGTTCGGTCAACCAGTACTTCCTGTGCGACCGCGGCCGCTTCGGCTATGGCTATGTCAACCGCACCGACCGCCCGCGCCAACCACACCTGGCCGACGGCACCAAGCTGGGCCTGGACGCCGCCCTGGACAAGGCCGCCGACCTGCTGCGCGGCCGCACCATCGTCGGCATCGGCTCGCCGCGCGCGAGCCTCGAGAGCAACTATGGCCTGCGCGAACTGGTCGGCGCCGATTACTTCTACTCGGGCATGGAAGCCGGTGAGCTGGCCCGCGTGCGCCTGGTTCTGGACGTGCTGAACAACAGCCCGCTGCCGGTTCCGACCCTGCGCGACATCGAAGACCACGACGCCGTGTTCGTGCTCGGTGAAGACCTGACCCAGACCGCTGCCCGTGTCGCCCTGGCCGTGCGCCAGGCCACCAAGGGCAAGGCCGAGGCCATGGCCGACGCCATGCGCGTACAGCCCTGGCTCGACGCTGCGGTGAAGAACATCGGCCAGCACGCCCTGTACCCGCTGTTCATTGCCAGCCTGGCTGAAACCAAGCTGGACGACGTCGCCGAGGAATGCGTACACGCAGCTCCCGCCGACCTCGCCCGCCTGGGCTTCGCCGTGGCCCATGCCATCGACCCGAGCGCGCCTGCCGTTGCCGGCCTGGATGACGAAGCCAAGGCCCTGGCCCAGCGCATCGCCGACGCCCTGGTCGCCGCCAACCGCCCACTGGTGGTCGCCGGCACTTCCCTGGCCGATCCTGCACTGATCGAAGCCGCCGCCAACATCGCCAAGGCCCTGAAGCTGCGCGAGAAGAACGGCTCGCTGAGCCTGGTGGTGCCTGAGGCCAACAGCCTCGGCATGGCCATGATGGGCGGCGAATCCGTCGACGCCGCGCTGGATGCCGTCATCAGCGGCAAGGCCGACGCCATCGTGGTCCTGGAGAACGACCTGTACGCCCGCGTGCCGGCCGCCAAGGTCGATGCAGCCCTGGCTGCGGCCAAGGTGGTGATCGTCGCAGACCACTCCAAGACCCCGACCGTCGACCGCGCCCACCTGGTGCTGCCGGCCGCCACCTTCGCCGAAGGCGACGGCACCCTGGTCAGCCAGGAAGGCCGTGCCCAGCGCTTCTTCCAGGTGTTCGACCCGCAGTACCTGGACAGCAGCATCCTGGTCCACGAAGGCTGGCGTTGGATGCACGCCCTGCGTGCCACCCTGCTGAACAAGCCGGTCGACTGGACCCAGCTCGACCAGGTCACCAGCGCCTGCGCCGAGGCCGCGCCGCAACTGGCCGGCATCGTCAACGCCGCGCCTTCCGCCGCGTTCCGCATCAAGGGCATGAAGCTGGCCCGTGAACCGCTGCGCTACTCCGGCCGCACCGCCATGCGCGCCAATATCAGCGTGCACGAGCCGCGTACCCCGCAGGACAAGGACACCGCCTTCGCCTTCTCCATGGAAGGCTACTCGGGCAGCGCCGAACCGCGTCAGCAGGTGCCGTTCGCCTGGTCGCCGGGCTGGAACTCGCCCCAGGCCTGGAACAAATTCCAGGACGAGGTCGGAGGGCACCTGCGCGCCGGCGACCCAGGCGTACGCCTGATCGAATCGCAGGGTGATCGCCTGAACTGGTTCACCGCCATCCCGGGCGCCTTCAACCCGGCCCGCGGTACCTGGACTGCCGTGCCGTTCTACCACCTGTTCGGCAGCGAGGAATCCTCCTCCCGCGCCGCCCCGGTACAAGAGCGCATCCCGGCCGCCTACGTGGCCCTGGCCAAGTCCGAAGCCGACCGCCTGGGCGTCAACGATGGCGCCCTGCTGAGCCTGAATGTGGCCGGCGTGTCGCTGCGCCTGCCGCTGCGCGTCAATGAACAGCTGGGCGCAGGCCTGGTCGCCCTGCCGAAAGGCCTGGCCGGTATCCCGCCAGCCATCTTCGGCGCATCCGTCGAAGGCCTGCAGGAGGCAGCACAATGAGCTGGTTCACCCCCGAAGTGATCGATGTGATCCTCACCGTCGTCCGGGCCATCGTGGTGCTGCTGGCGGTGGTGGTCTGCGGCGCGCTGCTCAGCTTCGTCGAGCGCCGCCTGCTCGGCTGGTGGCAGGACCGCTACGGTCCGAACCGTGTCGGCCCGTTCGGCATGTTCCAGATCGCTGCCGACATGCTGAAGATGTTCTTCAAGGAAGACTGGAACCCGCCCTTCGTCGATCGCATGATCTTCACCCTGGCACCGGTGGTGGCCATGAGCGCCCTGCTGATCGCCTTCGTGATCATCCCGATCACCCCGCTGTGGGGCGTGGCGGACCTGAACATCGGCTTGTTGTTCTTCTTCGCCATGGCCGGTCTGTCGGTGTACGCCGTGCTGTTCGCCGGCTGGTCGTCGAACAACAAGTACGCCCTGCTCGGCAGCCTGCGTGCCTCGGCCCAGACCGTGTCGTACGAAGTGTTCCTGGGCCTTGCGCTGATGGGCGTGGTGGTCCAGGCCGGTTCGTTCAACATGCGCGACATCGTCGACTACCAGGCGCAGAACCTGTGGTTCATCATTCCGCAGTTCTTCGGCTTCTGCACCTTCTTCATCGCTGGCGTCGCCGTGACCCACCGTCACCCGTTCGACCAACCGGAAGCGGAGCAGGAACTGGCCGACGGCTACCACATCGAATATGCCGGCATGAAATGGGGCATGTTCTTCGTCGGTGAGTACATCGGCATCATCCTGATCTCGGCGCTGCTGGTGACCCTGTTCTTCGGCGGCTGGCATGGCCCGTTCGGCCTGCTGCCACAGGTTCCATTCCTGTGGTTCGCCCTCAAGACCGCGTTCTTCATCATGCTGTTCATCCTGCTGCGCGCCTCGATCCCGCGCCCACGCTATGACCAGGTGATGGACTTCAGCTGGAAGTTCTGCCTGCCGCTGACCCTGATCAATTTGCTGGTGACCGCTGCGATCGTGCTCTACAACACGCCAGCCGTCGCGGCCCAGTGAGGATTTGACCCATGTTCAAGTATATCGGCGACATCGTTAAGGGCACCGGCACCCAGCTGCGCAGCCTGGCCATGGTGTTCTCCCACGGGTTCCGCAAGCGCGACACCCTGCAATACCCTGAAGAGCCCGTGTACCTGCCGCCGCGCTATCGCGGCCGCATCGTCCTGACCCGCGACCCCGACGGCGAGGAGCGCTGCGTAGCGTGCAACCTCTGCGCGGTGGCCTGCCCGGTAGGCTGCATCTCGCTGCAGAAGGCCGAGACCGAGGACGGCCGCTGGTACCCGGAGTTCTTCCGCATCAACTTCTCGCGCTGCATCTTCTGCGGCCTGTGCGAGGAAGCGTGCCCGACCACCGCGATCCAGCTGACTCCGGATTTCGAAATGGCCGAGTTCAAGCGTCAGGACCTGGTGTACGAGAAGGAAGACCTCCTGATCTCCGGCCCCGGCAAGAACCCTGACTACAACTTCTACCGTGTTGCGGGTATGGCGATCGCTGGCAAGCCGAAAGGCGCTGCGCAGAACGAAGCCGAGCCGATCAACGTGAAGAGCTTGCTCCCATAAGGACAGAAAGATGGAATTCGCTTTCTACTTCGCATCCGGGATCGCCGTGGTCTCCACCCTCCGGGTGGTGACCGGCACCAACCCCGTGCACGCCCTGCTCTACCTGATCATTTCCCTGATCTCCGTGGCGATGATCTTCTTCTCCCTGGGTGCGCCGTTCGCCGGCGCCCTGGAAGTGATCGCCTATGCCGGCGCCATCATGGTGCTGTTCGTCTTCGTGGTGATGATGCTCAACCTCGGGCCGGCCTCGGTCGCCCAGGAACGTGGCTGGCTCAAGCCAGGCATCTGGGCGGGGCCTGTGGTCCTGGGCGCCCTGCTGCTGCTCGAGCTGCTCTACGTGCTGTTCGCCGAGCCAAGCGGCGCAGCCATCAGCGGTACCACCGTGGATGCCAAGGCCGTGGGCATCAGCCTGTTCGGCCCGTACCTGCTGGTGGTCGAACTGGCCTCGATGCTGCTGCTGGCTGCAGCCGTCACGGCCTTCCACCTGGGCCGCAACGAGGCGAAGGAGTAAATCATGGGTGCTATCCCTCTCGAGCACGGTCTGGCAGTCGCCGGTATTCTGTTCTGCCTCGGTCTGGTCGGCCTGATGGTCCGCCGCAACATCCTCTTCGTACTCATGAGCCTGGAAGTCATGATGAACGCCTCTGCCCTGGCGTTCATCGTCGCCGGTGCCCGTTGGGTCCAGCCCGACGGCCAGGTGATGTTCATTCTGGTGATCAGCCTGGCAGCCGCCGAGGCCAGCATTGGCCTGGCGATCCTGCTGCAGCTGTATCGCCGCTTCCACACTCTCGACATCGATGCTGCCAGTGAGATGCGCGGATGAACCTTCTCTTCCTGACTTTCGTCTTCCCCCTGATCGGCTTCCTGCTGCTGTCGTTCTCGCGCGGGCGGTTCTCGGAGAACCTGTCCGCGCTGATCGGCGTTGGCTCCGTCGGCCTCTCGGCCGCGGTCGCCGCCTACGTGATCTGGCAATTCAACGTCGCGCCGCCTGAAGGTGGCGCGTACAGCCAGCTGCTGTGGCAGTGGATGTCGGTGGACGGCTTCGCGCCGAACTTCACCCTCTACCTGGACGGCCTGTCGGTCACCATGCTCGGCGTGGTCACCGGTGTGGGCTTCCTGATCCACCTGTTCGCCTCCTGGTACATGCGCGGCGAAGCCGGTTACTCGCGCTTCTTCTCGTACACCAACCTGTTCATCGCCAGCATGCTGTTCCTGGTGCTGGGCGACAACCTGCTGTTCATCTACTTCGGCTGGGAAGGCGTGGGCCTGTGCTCGTACCTGTTGATCGGTTTCTACTACAGCAACCGCAACAACGGTAACGCGGCACTGAAAGCCTTCATCGTCACCCGTATCGGCGACGTGTTCATGGCCATCGGCCTGTTCATCCTGTTCGCCCAGCTGGGTACCCTGAACGTGCAGGAACTGCTGGTGCTGGCACCGCAGAAGTTCCAGGCTGGCGACACCTGGATGGTTCTGGCGACCTTGATGCTGCTCGGTGGTGCGGTCGGTAAGTCGGCCCAGCTGCCGCTGCAGACCTGGCTGGCCGACGCGATGGCCGGCCCGACCCCGGTCTCCGCGCTGATCCACGCCGCCACCATGGTGACCGCAGGCGTCTACCTGATCGCTCGTACCCATGGCCTGTTCCTGCTGGCGCCGGACATCCTGCACCTGGTGGGCATCGTCGGCGGCGTGACCCTGGTCCTGGCCGGCTTCGCCGCGCTGGTCCAGACCGACATCAAGCGTATCCTCGCTTACTCGACCATGAGCCAGATCGGCTACATGTTCCTGGCCCTGGGTGTCGGTGCCTGGGAAGGCGCGATCTTCCACCTGATGACCCACGCCTTCTTCAAGGCCCTGCTGTTCCTTGCCTCCGGTGCGGTGATCGTCGCCTGCCACCACGAGCAGAACATCTTCAAGATGGGCGGGCTGTGGAAGAAGCTGCCGCTGGCCTATGCCAGCTTCGTGGTCGGTGGCGCTGCCCTGGCCGCCTTGCCGATCCTGACCGCAGGTTTCTACTCAAAGGACGAGATCCTCTGGGAAGCCTTCGCCAGCGGCCACTCCGGCCTGCTGTACGCCGGCCTGGTCGGTGCGTTCATGACTTCGCTGTACACCTTCCGCCTGATCTTCATCGCCTTCCACGGCGAAGCGAAGACCGAAGCCCATGCCGGCCACGGGATCTCCCACTGGCTGCCGCTGGGCGTGCTGATCGTGCTGTCGACCTTCGTCGGCGCCTGGATCCACCCACCGCTGGCAGGCGTACTGCCGCAGAGCGTCGGCCATGCCGGTGGCGAAGCCCAGCACTCGCTGGAAATCGTCTCCGGTGCCATCGCCATCGCCGGTATCCTGCTGGCCGCGGTGCTATTCCTGGGCAAGCGTACCCTGGTCACGGCCATCGCAAACAGCGGCATCGGCCGCGTCCTGTCGGCCTGGTGGTTCGCTGCCTGGGGCTTCGACTGGATCTACGACAAGCTGTTCGTCAAACCTTACCTGCTGATCAGCCACCTCCTGCGCAAGGACCCGGTTGACCGCAGCATCGGCCTGATTCCTCGCATGGCTCGCGGCGGTCACGTCGCCATGAGCAAGACCGAGACCGGCCAGCTGCGCTGGTACACAGCCTCCATCGCCGTGGGTGCCGTACTGGTACTGGGCGCCGTGGTAGTGGCGGCGGTATGACTATGAACCTTGCGAACCTTGCGACTCTGCGAAAGGAAACGAACCCGTCATGATTCTGCCTTGGCTGATCCTGATCCCCTTCATCGGCGGCCTCCTGTGCTGGCTGGGTGAGCGCTTCGGCACCACCCTGCCCCGCTGGATCGCGCTGCTGACCATGTCCCTGCTGCTCGGCATCGGCCTGTGGCTGTGGGGTAACGGCGACTACACCCTGGCCCCGGCCCCGGGCGCCGAACCTGCCTGGACCCTCGAATACAAGGTCGAGTGGATCAAGCGCTTCGGCATCAGCATCCACCTGGCCCTCGACGGCCTGTCGCTGCTGATGATCCTGCTCACCGGCCTGCTGGGTGTGCTGTCGGTGCTGTGTTCCTGGAAAGAGATCCAGCGCCACGTCGGCTTCTTCCACCTCAACCTGATGTGGATCCTCGGCGGCGTGGTCGGTGTGTTCCTGGCCCTGGACCTGTTCCTGTTCTTCTTCTTCTGGGAAATGATGCTGGTGCCGATGTACTTCCTCATCGCGCTCTGGGGTCACAGCTCCGCGGATGGCAAGAAGACCCGGATCTACGCCGCGACCAAGTTCTTCATCTTCACCCAGGCCAGCGGCCTGATCATGCTGGTGGCGATCCTCGGCCTGGTGCTGGTGAACTACAACGCCACCGGCGTGATCACCTTCAACTACAGCGACCTGCTCAAGGCCGAACTGCCGGCCGGTGTCGAGTACGTGCTGATGCTGGGCTTCTTCATCGCCTTCGCGGTGAAGCTGCCGGTGGTGCCGTTCCACTCCTGGCTGCCTGATGCCCACGCCCAGGCGCCGACCGCGGGCTCCGTGGACCTGGCGGGTATCTTGCTGAAGACGGCGGCGTACGGCCTGCTGCGCTTCGCCCTGCCGCTGTTCCCGAACGCCTCGGCCGAGTTCGCGCCGATCGCCATGACCCTGGGCCTGATCGGTATCTTCTACGGTGCCTTCCTGGCCTTCGCGCAAACGGACATCAAGCGCCTGGTCGCGTTCTCCAGCGTCTCGCACATGGGCTTCGTGCTGATCGGCATCTACTCCGGCAGCCAGCAGGCCCTGCAGGGCGCGGTGATCCAGATGCTGGCCCACGGTCTGTCGGCTGCCGCGCTGTTCATCCTGGCCGGCCAGCTGTACGAGCGCCTGCATACCCGTGACATGCGCCAGATGGGCGGCCTGTGGCACCGCATCGCCTACCTGCCGGCCATCAGCCTGTTCTTCGCCGCTGCATCGCTCGGCTTGCCAGGCACCGGCAACTTCGTGGGCGAGTTCCTGATCCTGATCGGCAGCTTCGCCAGCGTGCCGTGGATCACCGTGATCGCCACCACCGGCCTGGTGTTCGGTTCGGTCTACTCGCTGATCATGATCCACCGCGCCTACTTCGGCCCGGCCAAGAGCGATACCGTACTGGCCGGCATGGACGGTCGCGAGCTGGTCATGGTCCTGGGCCTGGCGGGCCTGCTGATCCTGCTGGGCGTGTACCCGCAGCCGTTCCTGGACACCTCTGCCGCCACCATGAGCGGTGTGCAGCAGTGGCTCGGTTCCGCTTTCACTCAACTCGCTTCGGCCCGGTAAGAGCGCTATGGAATTCACCACTCAACACTTCATCGCATTGGCGCCGATGCTCATCACCACCGTGACCACGGTGGTGGTGATGCTGGCGATCGCCTGGAAGCGCAATCACTCGCAGACCTTCCTGCTGTCCACCGTGGGCCTGAACCTGGCCCTGTTGTCGATCCTGCCGGCGCTGAAGGTCGCGCCGCTGGCGGTCACCTCGCTGGTGACCATCGACAAGTTCGCCTGCCTGTACATGGCCCTGATCCTGGTGGCCACGCTCGCCTGCGTCACCCTTGCCCACGCCTACCTGGGCGAGGGCGCCAAGGGCTACCCAGGCAACCGTGAAGAGCTGTACCTGCTGCTGCTGATGTCTGCCCTGGGCGGCCTGGTGCTGGTCAGCGCCAACCACTTGGCCGGCCTGTTCATCGGCCTGGAGCTGCTGTCGGTACCGGTCTACGGCCTGGTGGCGTATGCCTTCTTCAACAAGCGTTCGCTGGAAGCCGGTATCAAGTACATGGTGCTCTCGGCCGCGGGCTCGGCCTTCCTGCTGTTCGGCATGGCCCTGCTGTATGCCGACGCCGGCAGCCTGACCTTCGACCAGATCGGCAAGGCCCTGGCCAGCACCAGCATGCCAAGCCTGCTGGCCCAACTGGGCCTGGGCATGATGCTGGTCGGCCTGGCCTTCAAACTGTCGCTGGTACCGTTCCACCTGTGGACCCCGGACGTGTACGAAGGTGCTCCGGCGCCGGTCGCCGCCTTCCTGGCCACCGCCAGCAAGGTCGCGGTGTTCGCCGTGGTCGTGCGCCTGTTCATGCTCTCCCCTGCTGCCAGCAGCGGCGTGCTGAGCACTGTGCTGGCCGTGATCGCAGTAGCCTCGATCATCATCGGCAACCTGCTGGCACTGACCCAGAGCAACCTCAAGCGTCTGCTCGGTTACTCGTCCATCGCCCACTTCGGCTACCTGGTCATCGCCCTGGTGGCGAGCAAGGGCCTGGCCACCGAAGCCATCGGCGTGTACCTGGTCACCTACGTGATCACCAGCCTGGGCGCCTTCGGCGTGATCACGTTGATGTCCTCGCCTTATGCCGGCCGTGACGCCGACGCCCTGTACGAGTACCGTGGCCTGTTCTGGCGTCGTCCGTACCTGACCGCGGTACTGACCGTGATGATGCTGTCGCTGGCCGGTATCCCGCTGACCGCAGGCTTCATCGGCAAGTTCTACATCATCGCCACCGGCGTCGAGTCGCACCTGTGGTGGCTGGTCGGTGCCCTGGTGATTGGTAGCGCCATCGGCGTCTACTACTACCTGCGCGTCATGGTCACTCTGTACCTGGTCGAGCCGAACCTGCGTCGCCACGATGCCCCGCTGAAGTGGGAACAGCGCACCGGCGGCGTCATGCTGCTGGCCATCGCCATCCTCGCCTTCGTCCTGGGTGTGTACCCACAGCCTCTGCTGGAAATGGTGCAACAAGCCGGCCTGCAACTGATCGGCTGATCACCCGCCCAAAACAAAACACCCCGCTTATGCGGGGTGTTTTGTTTTGGGGTTCTTATTACGGTGCGCGGAAGATCACGCCACACCGGAGGCGTTCGTAACGCTGCGGGTGGTCTTGCGTGGCCGGCCCGGATTATTGGCTGCCCGGCGCAACTCACCGGCAGCGCTTGGAAGGTGAACGTCCGGGTTGGGCATGCCACTTGGAGACAGTTCATGAGTCATCTCGAACTGAGCGCGCACCGACCAACCGCAGGCTTCGTTGACACATTGCAGGTAAGCGATCCGGAGAAAGACGTGACGCCCTTCACTGGTTCGGATCCGCATCTTGCCGCTGCAATGCGGGCATACCAGTTTGTAGCTACTCATAGGAGCCTCCCGCCGTCCTTCAGGGAAATATTCGAACCGCTGAGCACCTTGACGCAGCCCTGCTCACTCATACTTAGTGCCTCGCACAGCCCTCGCAAGACTATTCGGAAGTTGCAGTAAGCATGTGCCAATGCACCTATAAGTTTTTTCAACAAATTCATATTACTTACCATTCTATGCTGAGTGGAATCCTGCCAATCTAATGGGATGAGCTTGATCGCGGCGAAAAAATAGCCATCACCACGATACTCATATTGAGTAATACTTCCGCATCGCAACAACAGAGCCGGGCAACCCTGCCCTCTTAGCTTATTGCGCCAGAACACTCTATAATCTTGCATTGGAATTATCGTAGGCACATACCCAAATATATGTAGTCCTTTTCATCGCAGCCATATTTTGTGCCATCCACGCCGAGTGATATATCGCCAATATATTCATATTGCATACCTTTGCCTACAAATCTTATCACTACTCTTCCATGGTATTCACAATGAGTAAAACCTGCATTGCTGCGATATTGAGCCGACTGAAGCTAATTTCCGGTTGCACAACCGATATCGAGCTTGCCAGAGCGTTGGGCATCAGCCCGCAAACCCTGAGTAGTTGGAAAGTGCGTGGGCGCGTCCCTTATTCGCTGTGCGTCGCGCTGGCCGAACAACAGGGTTTGTCACTGGACTGGTTATTGTTGGGGGATGGCCCCCAGGCTCGGATATCCCCAGCCCCACAGGCGGACACCTCGATGCCGACCTGGGAGGCGGATCTGCTCGTGCAGTTGAGGGAGTTGTCCGACCTGGACCTGCAAACCATCCGTGCGACCGTTCAGGACAAGCTGCGCATCTATCAACTGGAGCGTCGCCTCGAAGAGCTTGCAAGCCGTCCCGGCAATCATTCCTAATGTCCTTTGCGCCAGCGCTGGATCATGTCCTGCAGGTCTGCATGATCCACCCAGTGCATGACCTTGATGCTGATGGGAATGACTACCAGGGCAGCGACAAATGCAGCGACACCACTGGGCAGGGAGGGCGCGAGCGACAGCACGAATGGCGTGAAGAGGTAGCCAACGCCACCTGCCAATGCCAAGGCGACCATGCGTTGCCAGACCTTCAACCGGTCGTCGTTGCTCAGAATGCCCCATTGCCTTAGCCGACGTCGTGAGCTGCTGACCAGCCAGGCGCCGAGCATCGCTCCGAACAGGGCATTGAAGTCCAGGCTGGTCGGTCCGCCGACCTCCTGGAAGTGCTCCAGGGTATGCAGGGTCGTCTCCAGCAGTTCATTCATGGGACACCTCGTTGCGTAATGGCGCGCCCAGCCCAACCTCGGTGACATGTCGGGCCAAGGCTCTGCGGGTACCCGCTTCCACCAGCCGTAGGTAGCAGGTCGAAAGCGCCCTGCCCTGGTCGTGCCGAGCCACGTCGATGAGCCGCCTATAGCCACGCTCGCGCAGGCACCGCCGCCATTGGGCGAACTCCTGGGCTGCCAGTTCAACCGACGCCCTGGCGGCCAATTCCAATTGCGTATCGCTGATTCCAGGAGGAAGGCGCAAGCGGTCACGCAATACATCCAGATCGATACGTGGCCAGAACAAGTCGTGGCATGCCAGATAACGCGCCCCCTGGAGTTGGGAGTCGACCTCGGTAGTTGCTGAAGCGTTACGGTTCATCGACGGCTTCCTTCTTACTGGTCTTTCAACAGGCCGTACCGCATGGCCTTGATCACCGCAGCGACCCGGGTATTTACAGCAAACTTGCGTAGGATATTGCTGATATGAAAATTAACAGTTGACTCTTTGCATCCTACGATCTGGCCAATTTCCCAAGATGTCTTGCCATAGGCGCACCAAAGCAGAACTTCTTTTTCCCTTGGGGTGAGATGGATGGACTGCTCGACGGTGGCGTCGGGCTTCAGTTGGCTTTGCAGGTTCATAGGACGCTCTCCATACGTTCATAATTTGCCCCTCAGGGGCTTCGCTGTTGCTGTCCTTGCACCTTACGAACTAATGAGCGGCACGCTCCAGCAGTGAGCGTTGTAAAAGCGCTCCCGACAAAAATGACTGGCATTTAATGCGCACACCTTTGGATTATTCGACGTGCTCTGGTGGATTTTTCGTTCGTCTGAGGAGGGTTGCCGCCTGTAAATTGCCTGGAGTTTTGCGATGCGTTCCGTTTTACCTGTCACTTGCGCTGCTGGCGTGTTGGCGATCTGTGCCAATAGCCCTGACCTGGCGGCTGCCCCCGTGGAGCTGGACCAGGTATTGATCCAGGAACAGCAAGACGAACAGGAGCTGGCCGCGCAACGTCTGCGGCAAACACCAGGCGCGACCAACCTGGTGGACATGCAACGGGTGGAGCAAGGACGGGTTGCCAGCAACCAGGACGTACTTGCCTATCAGCCAGGGGTCTTCGCCCAATCGGCTGGCAACGATGGCATCAAGCTGTCGATTCGTGGTTCGGGTATCAACCGCGCCCCTGGCGCCCACGGGTCAGGGGTCTATACGATGTTCGACGGCCTTCCGCTGACAGGCCCTGGCGGCACGCCCTATGAACTGTTCGAGCCGTTGTGGCTGAGCCGCGCCGAAGTGTTGCGCGGGGCCAACGGGTTCGACCAGGGCGCCCTGGCCCTGGGCGGCGCGATCAACTATGTGACCCATACCGGTCATGACGCCGCCCCTTTGCAGTTGCGTTACGAAGTGGGCAGCCGCGGCTACGCCCACCGGCACATCAGCTCTGGCCAGGTGCTGGCTGACCTGGACTACTACGTCGCCCTGACCGATGCCGAATACGACGGTTACCAGGCACACAGCAGCGGCAGTGCCAAGGGCATCGCCGCCAATATCGGTTATCGCTTCAACGCCAACCTGGAAACGCGCTTCTACCTGCGCTACCGGGAGACCGAGAACGAGTTGGCCGGGCGCTTGACCAAGCAGCAGATCAAGCATGACCCGCGTGCGGCTAACCCTGCCTACGTGGAGCGTGACGACAGCCGACCACAGCCGGGCAGTACTTGGTTGGCCAACAAGACCACATTTTACCTCGACGATGATTCACACTTTGAGGCAGGACTGGTCTACCACGACTACCCGATGGATCTGCGCGAAGGCCCAATGCGTCTGAAAGTCGCCTATACCGATGTCAGCGGGACACTCAACTACGTACGTCGTGAGACCCTGCTCGGCCATGAGAGCAAGACCACCGTCGGTTGGCGCACGACCAAGCACCTGCCTAACAGCGGCGCCTCGCAGTTTGAGCGCGATGGTGATGTCTTCGGACCTCGAAGCCGCGACTTCAGCTACCAAGGCTCGGATACCGTCTTTCATATTGGCAACGATCTCGAGCTCATTCCCGATCTATGGCTGACCACCGGCCTGGCGATGATCTACACCCGCCGTGAGAGCGATGTCACCTACCCTGCTGATGGCGGCAAGGTCAGCCAGCACGATTGGGACTACGCACCGCGCCTTGGCCTGCGCTACGACATCAATCCGCAATTGCAGGTCTATGGCAACCTGAGCCGATCGGTCGAGCCGCCACACCCATGGTCGCTCATCTGGAGTTCGACAGTCGCCACCCAGCCAATCGAGATGCAAAACCAGACTGCCACCACGCTGGAGCTGGGTGCGCGCGGCGATTCGGTCTTGGGCGATTGGGACCTGACCTGGTACTACTCGCGTGTGCGTCACGAACTACTGGCCGTGGAAATCGTGCAGGGCGCTCCAGCCAAAGAGTTCAACGCCAGCCCCACCATCCACCACGGCATCGAGGCCGGCCTGGACAGCACCCTGTGGGAGCAGGCCGGTATCGGCAGGCTCTCCCTGCGCCAGGCCTACACCTTCAGCGACTTCCACTACCGCGACGATGACCGGTTCGGCGACAACCGCCTGCCCGGCATTCCCATGCACTACTACCAGGCCGAGATGCGCTACGACTGGCCCAACGGGTTCTATGCCGGGCTCAACACCCAGATGGCTTCCCAGGTCCAGGTCGACTATGCCAACAGCTACCATGCCGACGCTTATGCCCTGCTCGGCGCACGCCTGGGCTGGAATTCGCTCAAGCAGGATTGGCAGACCTGGCTGGACCTGCGCAACCTGACCAACAAGCGCTACGCCGCCACGGTCACGCCCGGGTATGACGACCAAGGCCTGGATAACCCGCACTCCACGCCCGGTGAAGGGTTCGCCGTGTATGCGGGCGTGTCCTACAGCTTGCGCTGACGACTACGGAAGTTGTACCTGCATTCGACTGCCAGTGAAGATCGCCCAGCTGGACATGAACAGCGCGGCGATCAGCGGTCCGATGACGAATCCGTTGAGCCCAAACACCGCCAGGCCGCCGATGGTTGAAATCAGGATCAGGTAGTCGGGCATGCGCGTATCCTTGCCCACCAGGACCGGGCGCAGCAGGTTGTCCACCAGGCCAATCACCAGCACGCCGAAGGCGATCAGCACCAGGCCCGGTACGATCGCGCCAGTGGCAAGGAAATAGGCGGCCACCGGCGCCCAGACCATGGCGGCCCCCACCGCCGGCAGCAATGACAGAAAAGCCATCAGCACGCCCCAGACCAGCGCGCTGGGAATGCCCAGCACCCAGAAAATCAGCCCGCCCAGGGCGCCCTGGGTAGCGGCGACCAGCAGGTTGCCCTTGACCGTGGCCCGTACCACACGGCTGAACTTGAGCTGCAGGCGGCGCTTTTGCTGTTCGGGCAGTGGCACGGCCATACGCACCTTGCGCGCCAGCTCCGCCCCCTCGCGCAGGAAGAAGAACAATAGGTAGAGCATCACACCGAAGCTCACCAGGAAGTCGAAGGTTCCCTGGCCAAAGCTGAACGCCTGGCTGGCCAGGAACTGGCTGCCTTGCATCGCCCATTTGGTGATCTTCTCGCGCAGCCCTTCCAGGTCGCCCATGCCCACGCGCTCCAGGCCGCTCTGGGCGAATGACGGCAATAGCGTCTTGAGCCCTTCGATGTGGCCGGCGATGTCCAGCTCGCCTTTCTCGATGCGTTGGTAGATCGTTGCGCCTTCCTGCACCAGCAGGGCACTGATGATGATGACTGGCAGCACAGCAATCAGCAGGCACACCAGTAGGGTGACCGCTGCGGCCAGGTTGCGTCGGCGTCCCAGGCGCAGCACCAGGTCGCGTTGCAGCGGGGCGAACAGGATGGCGAGTATCACTGCCCAGAACACCGCGCCGTAGAATGGCAGCAGGATCCACACGAAAGCGATGGTCACCAGCGCCAGGAGCACGGCCAGGGCCTTGTTCTGCAATGCGATCTCGTTCATGGGCATTCCTCGTGGGCTCAACAATTTAGTGCCCCCGGCGCGCGCAAAAGTGCCGTTGATCCACGTCAATATCGCTTCGACGAACAGGCCGTAGCATCCGCGCCTTTTGCCCCTGGTGCGTCCATGATCCCACTCGCCAAGCCCGAATTGCTGGCCCCTGCCGGCACCCTCAAGACCATGCGCTATGCCTTCGCCTACGGCGCCGATGCGGTCTACGCCGGCCAGCCACGTTACAGCCTGCGGGTGCGCAACAACGAATTCGACCATGCCAACCTGGCCCTGGGCATCCAGGAGGCACATGCCCTGGGCAAGCGTTTCTACGTGGTGGTCAACATCGCCCCGCACAACGCCAAGCTCAAGACCTTCCTCAAGGACCTGGCACCGGTGATCGAGATGGCGCCGGATGCGCTGATCATGTCCGACCCAGGCCTGATCATGCTGGTGCGCCAGCATTTCCCGAACATGCCCATCCACCTTTCGGTGCAGGCCAATACGGTCAACTGGGCCAGCGTCGAGTTCTGGCGGCAGCAAGGTGTAGCCCGGGTGATCCTGTCACGCGAGCTGTCGCTGGAGGAGATCGAAGAGATCCGTCAGCAAGTACCCAACATGGAGCTGGAAGTGTTCGTCCACGGCGCCCTGTGCATGGCCTATTCCGGGCGCTGCCTGTTGTCGGGCTACCTCAACCGTCGCGACGCCAACCAGGGCACCTGCACCAACGCTTGCCGCTGGAAATACCAGGCAACACTTGCCACCGAGAACACCACAGGCGAGATCGTTCGCGAAGTCGAACCGACCCTAGGCCTGGGAACGCCCACCGACCAGGTATTCCTGCTCCAGGAGGGCAACCGCCCAGGCGAAGAAATGCCCGCCTTCGAGGACGAACATGGCACCTACATCATGAATGCCAAGGACCTGCGCGCGATCCAGCATGTGGAACGGCTCGCCCGGATGGGCGTGCACTCGTTGAAGATCGAGGGGCGGACCAAGTCGCACTTCTATTGCGCCCGTGCCGTGCAGTCCTACCGCCAGGCCATCGACGATGCGGTGGCCGGGCGCCCGTTCGATCTGGCCCTGATGGACAACCTGGAGTCCCTGGCGCAACGCGGCTACACCGAAGGCTTCTTGCGACGCCATGTGCACGATGAATACCAGAACTACCAGCGTGGTAATTCTGTGTCCGAGCGCCAGCAATTCGTTGGTGAACTGACCGGTGTTCGGGTGGATGGCCTGGCCGAGGTCACGGTCAAGAACCGCTTTGCCGTGGGTGATCACCTGGAGCTGATGACGCCTCGCGGCAACTACCACTTCGACCTGGATCGCTTGAGCGATCGCCAGCAACAGGCGATCCAGGTAGCTCCCGGGGATGGTCATGTGGTCTATCTGCCGATCCCGGAGCAGGTGCCGCTCGAGCATGGCTTGCTGATGCGTGATCTGGACCCAGGGCAAAACGCCACCTGACAACGCTGTAATCTTGCCTTCAGCTCAATGACAGCCTGCACAGGCGAGCATTGCAACAAGCGCGACCGGCACCGCTCGCGCTGCGCCTGGGGCCGGCTTGCGCTATGCTGCGGGCCATACCTGCCAGGCAGCCTGCACGCCTGCGTTTGAAGAGGAGTTTCACCATGCTGCGCAAACACCTGCTCCCCCTCGGCCTGCTGGCGATTTCCAGCCTGGCCCAGGCCGCCGAGACCATCGATGTCTACCGCGACCCCAACTGCGGCTGCTGCAAGGAGTGGATCAGCCACCTGCGCGACAATGGCTTCACCGTCAATGATCATGTCGAGCCGAACATGAGCGAAGTCAAGCAGCGCCTGGGTGTGGCACCGCGCCTGGCTTCATGCCACACCGGCGTGATCGATGGCAAGTTCGTCGAAGGCCATGTGCCGGCCGAGCAGGTTCGCCTGCTGGCAAAGCGCGATGACCTCAAGGGTATCGCTGTTCCCGGCATGCCTATGGGCTCGCCTGGCATGGAAATGGGCGACCACAAGGACCATTACCAGGTCATCGGTGTGACCCGCGAGGGCAAGGACGAAGTACTGGCCGACTATTGATGCTCAGCCTCTGGGCGCTGTTTCTCAGCGCCTTCGGCGCCGCCACGCTGCTGCCGTTGCAATCGGAAGCGGTGCTGGTGGGGCTGTTGCTGCGAGAGCCGGCCGCCTGGGCGACGTTGCTGCTGGTCGCCACTCTGGGCAACGTATTGGGTTCGATCGTCAACTGGCTGTTAGGGCGCGCCATCGAGCACCTGCGCGAACGTCGCTGGTTCCCCTTCAGCGCCACCCAGCTCGAACGCGCACAGCAACGCTACAGGCGCTGGGGGCAATGGTCGCTGCTGTTGAGCTGGATGCCGGTGATCGGCGACCCCCTCACCTTGATTGCCGGCATCATGCGCGAACCCTTCTGGCGTTTCCTGTTGCTGGTTACCCTGGCCAAGGGAGGGCGCTACCTGGTGTTGGCCATGATCACCCTGGGCTGGCTACACGGCCGGTGACATTTTTTACGCGTTTGGCTTTCTTCTGACTGCTAAAGTCGCCTATTCCTACATGGCCCAACACGGAGTGCCCCATGCTGCGCGCAACCGCCCTGGCCCTGGCCTGCTTCCTGGGCAGCCCGGCCTTCGCCGCCCCGGCGCCGACCTACGGCAAGCAACTCGAAGGTTTCACCTACCCGCACCCTCTCAAGCACTACGACTTCCAGTCCCAAGGCCAAGCGCTGCAAATGGGCTACATGGACGTGCCTCCCAAAGGTAAGGCCAATGGCCGCAGTGTGGTGCTGATGCACGGCAAAAACTTCTGCGCCGCCACCTGGGAAACCAGCCTGGACGCCTTGAGCCAGGCAGGCTACCGAGTCATCGCTCCGGACCAGGTCGGTTTTTGCTCCTCCAGCAAGCCGGCGCACTACCAGTACAGCTTCCAGCAGCTGGCGCACAACACCCATGAGCTGCTCGAACACCTGGGTGTGAAACAGGCGATTATTCTCGGGCATTCCACCGGCGGCATGCTCGCCACCCGCTATGCCTTGATGTACCCCGCGCAGGTCGAGCGCCTGGCCATGGTCAACCCCATCGGTCTTGAAGACTGGAAGGCCCTGGGTGTGCCCTATCGCAGTGTGGACCAGTGGTACCAACGCGAGCTCAAGCTCGATGCCGACGGGGTGCGCAACTATGAGCGCAACACCTATTACGCCGGGCGCTGGAAGCCGGAATACGAACGCTGGGTACAGATGCTGGTGGGCCTGAACCAAGGCCCGGGACATGAGGCGGTGGCGTGGAACTCGGCATTGATCTACGACATGATCTTCACCCAGCCGGTGTACTACGAATTCAAGGACCTGCAGATGCCGACCCTGTTGCTGATCGGCGATCAGGACACCACCGCCATTGGCAGCGATATCGCCTCGCCCGAGGTGAAGGCACGGCTGGGCAAGTACAAGGAACTGGGGCCAAAGGTGGCCGGGCTAATACCACAAGGTGAACTGGTCACCTTCGAAGGGCTGGGGCATGCGCCGCAGATCGAAGAGCCGGCGCGCTTCCACAAGACCTTGGTCGATTGGCTGGAGCGCTAGGCTCCCACACGCTATTGCGCGAGCCTGGCGCGCCCCGCGATCAAGGGCGCAGCCCTCGCTATCCATTCGATGGTAGGACCAGCCCGGTCGCGGGGGCCTGCCGTCGGAGAAGAACCTGCGCCTACCGCCTCATGCGCCAGTGCTCTGCACCGTCAGGTCCTTCCCCAGATCAGCGCCTCGCTCCAACCAAGCTCGGCAAAGTCATCGGCTCGCAGGTTCGCCTCCTCCTCGCAGAAGAACTCATCCAACTGCGGTGGATGCACGGAGGTATCGCTGAGCATCGCATGCACCTGGCCCCGGTGATGGATCTGGTGCTCGAACAGGTGGGCCAGCAGGCGCAGGCGCGGCTCGCGTTGCAGGCGATCGGGGCGCACGATGCTCACATAGCGTTGCAGTTGGTCGTCCTGCAGCGACCGGCAATAGGCAATGAGTCGATGATCGGCCTGGGCCTGCTCGGCCAGCAGATCGGTGCAGGTGGCGAATGGTTGCTCGGGTTCGAAGAAGCGCTCACCGTCGGGGCCTGGCGCTTCGCCACGCTGCTCGCATTCCAGCGCATGCAGATAGAACCAATCCACCGTCAGCAGGTGATTGAGGGTGGCCTTGATCGAGGGGAAGAAGCTGCATCGGGGGGCGACGAACTCGTCGTGGGTCAGTTGCAGGCACGCCTTGTACAGGCGATGGTTGGCCCAGCCATTGTTGTAGGCCTGGGTCAGCAGATGATGCGACAGCGGCTCCATGGTCGGCTCCTTCAGACGAAGCGTTGCAGCTGCATCTCCCGTAGCCGGCTCAGGGTTCGCTGGAACGGGAACGCCAGATACCCTTGAGTGTAGAGTGCTTCGAGCGGTACTTCGGCTTCCAGGTAAAGGGCGACCCGACGGTCGTAGCATTCGTCGACCAAGGCGATGAAGCGCCGCACACCGTCATCCTTGGGTGCCAGGGTCGGCAGCTCACGGTCCCCGGCAACCACACGCTCAGCCCCATCCTCGGTACCGCGGGCGATGCGACCGGCCTGCGGTTGCCCACCGAGCGCCGGGATACCTTCCACCAGGATCGCCGGAAACAGGTCGCACAAGGCCATGAACTCCAGGGCTGCCAGGGGTTGCTCGCACAGGTCGTTGAAGCGACACCACACAACCGCGTCGCTGCGCCGTATCACATTGACCTGACGGGCACCTATCGACAGAGGCGCATCGGTGCCGGCGTCGCCGTGGCTCAGCTGATGAAACACTGCCGGCAGAGCACTGGGTCGCCCAGGTTCGGTTACCCAGTAGCGTTGGTGCGAGGCACCGGGGTGCAGGCGATGGTCCTGTTCACCGGCCACAGGCAAAACCCGCATATGCCGCTTGATGGCAGCGATGGCCGGCAGGAAACGCTCGCGGTTGAATCCGTCGCGGTAGAGTTGCTCCGGAGGCTGGTTGGAGGTCGCCACGACCACCACGCCTTGGTCGAACAGTGTCTGAAACAGACGGCCGAGGATGATCGCGTCGCCAATATCGCTGACGAACAGTTCATCGAAGCACAATACGCGAATCTCTTGCGCCAGCGCCCGCGCCAGGGCCTGCAATGGGTCGGCAGTACCATTGAGCTGGAACAACCGTTGATGCACCCAGGCCATGAAGTGGTGGAAATGCTGGCGGCGCGCCGGCACTTGCAGCGCTCGATGGAACTGATCCATCAGCCAGGTCTTGCCACGCCCGACCGGGCCCCAGAGGTAGATACCCTGGGTGGGCGTGCCCTGGCGCAGTGCCTCGAAACAGGCCTGAAGCTCGTCTACTGCCAGGGCCTGGGCTACATCGGGGACAAATCCGTGTTCGTCGAGAGCCTGGCGGTAGAGGGTTTTCGGGTCGAGTGACATGCCGGAGCCTTGGGCAAAAGCGCCATGGTAACCGGCGAAGCGACCGAGTGGGCAGCCGATTCGTAACGGCTGGGGCCTCGACCTGTCAGTTTTCGCTCAGGCCGACCTTGAGCAGTGCGCCGTCCTCGGCATCGGTCAATAGGTACAAGTAGCCATCCGGCCCTACCCGCACGTCACGGATCCGCGCCTCCAGTTCCCCGAGCAGACGCTCTTGGTGTACGACCTTGTCGCCCTCGAGCTGTAAGCGGATCAGTTCGCGGGACACCAGCGCGCCGATGAACAGGTTATGGTCCCAGGCCTTGAAGGTCGGGCTGTCGTAGAAGGCCATGCCGCTTATGCCCGGTGATTTTTCCCATACATGGTGCGGGGGCTGGGTACCCTCCACATGCTTGCCCTTGGCCTCCGGAATCGGCAGCAACGAATAGTTGATTCCGTGGGTGGCCATCGGCCAGCCATAGTTCTTGCCCGGTCGCGGGATGTTGATTTCGTCGCCCCCTCGGGGGCCGTGCTCATGGGTCCATAACTGGCCGGTCCAGGGGTTGAGGGCGGCGCCCTGCTGGTTACGGTGGCCGTAGGACCAGATTTCCGGCCGTACATTGGCCTGGCCGACGAACGGGTTGTCCTTGGGCACTTCGCCATCCGGCAGGATCCGAACGACCTTGCCCTGCAGCTTGTCCAGGTCTTGGGCGGTAGGGCGCTGGTTGTTTTCCCCCAAGGCGACGAACAGGTGACCATCATGGTCGAACACCAGCCGCGAACCGAAATGGATACCATCGGACAGTTTGGGCTGCTGGCGGAAGATCACGGTGAAATTCTCCAGGCGGGACAGGTCCTGAGACAGTTGGCCGCGGCCGACCGCAGTACCGCCCTTGCCATCGGCACCTCGCTCGGCAAACGACAGGTACACCGTACGGTCCTTGGCAAAATCCGGTGACAGTGCCACATCCAGCAGCCCGCCCTGCCCTTCGGCCCAGACCTTGGGCACGCCGCTCATGGCCGGGCCGACCTTGCCGTCTGCGCTGACCACGCGCAGGTTGCCAGGCCGTTCGGTGACGAGCATGCCCTTGCCTTCGGGCAGGAAGGCCAAGGCCCAAGGATGGCGCAGACCGTCGGCTACCGTGCTGACCGTCAGCTGGCCTTCCTCGCTGGGCAATTGGCGTTCGGAGGCGGCCTGTGCCAGCGGCATCAGGGCTGCAACGGCCAGGGTGAACAACCAGGTACGTGGCTTCATGTTTGGTTCCTTCCAGGTGGCGGCTCAGGGCAGACGTTGGCTATCCCGTGGTGGCCGGGTGGGTTCCAGATTGGGCGCACGCTGTTCGCGTCGCAGGTTGTCGCCGTTACCGACACCGCGGTTATCCAAGGTTGGCGGTCGCGGGTTGGGTTGCGTCGAAGGCCCCCGGATCGGCGGCGCCGCAGGCATGCTGCCTTGGCGGCTGTTGGGGTTGGCGCGTTGGATCGGGCTGTTGTAGGGGTTGTTTCTGTCGCTGGCAATGGACAGCGGTTGCGCCAGGGGGGCAGTCGGCAATGGCAGGCTCAGCAACAGGCCGATGGCCAGGGTTGGCAGTGTCGAATTCATGCTTCACCTCCTTTGCGAAAGGCGCGCTCAAACGTTGGATAGCCTAAGGCGCGACAGGTTCGCGTCGAAAGAGCGAATGCCGGTAGAGATGATTCCTGATATTTCAGTATGGCCCGAAGGGCCCGCTGCGCAGTGCCCAATGATCGAGGGTTCGTGCGCCAGTGCTTTCAACGTTCGCGTGCTTTTGCCACACTGCGGTCTGGAACTGGACACAAGGCATATGCCATGAACTTGCGACCAAGCCGTTTCTGGCTGACTGTCCTGCTTGCCTGTACGCTCAACGCCTGCGCGCTGTTCCAGCCGCGGGACCCGTTGAACATCAGCGTGGTCGGCATCGAGCCACTTCCGTCGCAGGCGTTGGAAATGCGCATGGCGGTGAAGATCCGCGTGCAGAACCCCAACGAGACGCCCGTCGATTTCAACGGCATTGCGCTTAACCTCGAAGTCAACGACCAGCCCCTGGCGGCTGGCGTCAGTGACCAGAAAGGGCATATCGGGCGTTATGACGAAGCGGTCCTGGTGGTGCCGGTGAGCATCACTGCCTTTGCTGTATTGCGCCAAGCCTATGGCTTGAGCCGACTGGATTCACTGCAGGGCCTGCCGTACGTACTGCGTGGCAAGATGGCCGGCGGCCCCTTGGGCACCGTGCGCTTTACCGACGAGGGCACACTCGACCTGCCCGAGGGCAGCCTGGTCCGTTGATGGATCAGCGATTACTGCTGGCGGCAGCCATCATCTTGTTGACTTCGCTGCGCACCAGGCCGACGAATTCCGGAGGCGACATGCCATCGAGCTCGGCGCGGACCCACTCGGCCCATTTGCTCTTGCGCCGGGGCTTTTCACCGATCAGCCGCGCAGCTTCGCCCTTGGCCTTGCCGAGGTTGTTCTGCCAATACTCGAACAGCCGGGCCTTTTCCGCCTCGATCTGCGCCCGTTCCTCGAAGCTTCTGTTGGCCAGATTGAAACTCATGGTATTACCTGCCGCTTGAAAATGGCCGCTATCTTACACTGTAGCGGCGAGCGACCGGTACGCCGACGCAACTTTCCACGGGCAGCGGTATCCATTGCCCTGACAATCAGCGAATGAGGACGTGTTCATGGCCAGGAAAAGCGCCCCGCAAACAGACAGCGAACAGATCAAGGACCAGGTATTCAGTGAATTGCAGGCTTTGATCGAAGAGTCGGAGCGGCTGCTGAACGACAGCGCTGCGCTGGTAGGCGATGAAGCCGATACCTTACGTGCCCAGGTCAACCTGAAGCTGCGACAGGCGAATCGGGCCGTGGCCAGGTTGCGGGGCAAGGCACAACCTGCGGTAGCAGCCGCCGAAGACTATATAGGTGGTCACCCATGGCAAACGGTAGCGATTAGCGCAGGCCTGGGCTTGGTCGTCGGGCTGCTGCTGGGGCGGCGTCGTTGATCGCGTTGGCGCGCTATGCACTCAGGCTGCACGGGCCATGGGCACGCCGCTGTGGAAACGCAGCTCCTGGTCGGCAGAGAGGATCAAGTGCGCTTCCGCCTCGCGCACCTGCTCCACGACATGCGCAATATCCGCTTCGTCACCATATTGGTGGGCCAGCTTCAGGTAGCCTTGGTAATGGCGCGCCTCGCTTTTGAGCAGACCATGGTAGAACGCCCCCAGTTCTTCGTCCAAGTGCGGCACCAGGGCCGCGAAACGTTCGCAGCTACGGGCCTCGATGAAAGCACCGACCACTAGGGTATCGACCAGCTTGACCGGCTCGTGTGCCCGTACCAAGCGCCGCAAGCCAGAGGCATAGCGCCCCGCCGAAACCGGCCGCAGCGGTACACCGCGGCGCTTCATCAGGCGCAGCACCTGCTCATGATGGACCAGCTCCTCGCGGGCCAGGCGCGACATCATGTTGATCAGGTCAATGTGCGTGTTGTACTTGGCGATCAGGCTCAATGCGGTGCTGGCAGCCTTGAATTCGCAGTTCTTGTGGTCGATCAACAGGGTTTCCTGGTCGGCCAGCGCCGCTTCGATCCAGGCGTCGGGAGTTGGGCAGCCAAGGAAGGCGTCGATTTCAGGAATCAGGGACATAAGCTCATAAACTACAGGCCAACGGCAGGATCGGCGATTATACCGGGGGTAGCGGCAATCGCCAGCGACTATGCTTGATACACATCAAGCGGCACTGCGCGCAACGCCAACTATAGTCAGGCACTGGCCGTTACTTACCAAGGGAGCTCACGCCCATGCAAGCCGTCCGCAGTATTCTCGTCGTCCTTGACCCCGAGCATGCCCACAGTCGCGCCCTGACCCGCGCCAAGCTCATTTCCGGCGTAACAGGCGCACGCCTGCACCTGTTGATGTGCGACAAGCGACAAGACCATAGCGCCTTGCTCAGCCTGCTCAGTAGCCAACTGCACGATGATGGGTACGATAACGTTACCCATGAGCAGGCCTGGCATGACAGCTTGCATGAGTCCATCATCGACGTGCAGCAGGCCGAGGGCTGCGAACTGGTGATCAAGGAGCATCGCCCGGACAACCCCTTGCGCAAGGCATTGCTCACGCCCAACGACTGGAAGCTGCTGCGTCAGTGCCCCTGCGCGGTACTGATGGTCAAGAGCGAGCGCCCATGGACAGGCGGTGCGATCCTCGCGGCCGTGGATGTCGGCAACACTGATGAAGACCATCGACGCCTGCATGCCAGCATCGTTGATCACGGCTACGCCATTGCGGGGCTGGCCAAGGGCCAATTGCATGTGATCAGCGCCCACCCCTCCCCCATGCTCGCAGCGTCCGACCCGGCCTACCAGCTTTCGGAAACCATCGAGCAGCGCTATCGGGAGGCATGTAAGGCTTTTCAGGCGGAATTCGATATTCCCGACGATCATCTGCATATCGCCGAAGGGCCGGCAGATGTATTGATTCCTTATACAGAGAAGCAGCTTGATGCCGTGGTGACTGTTATAGGTACCGTCGCCCGCACTGGTATTTCAGGCGCCTTGATTGGCAATACTTCAGAGGTGGTGCTCGACTCGCTCGAAGGGGATGTGCTGGTGCTCAAGAGTGAAGAAGCTACGGCACACCTGGCGGAGCTGGCACGCGGTTGAGATCAATCGAGGATGCAGGTTTGCGGGCGCGCAGCGGCCGTAGACCCCGGGCGCGGTTATCAGACCCGGAAAGACAAAACCCCTACCTGCTCGCGCAGATAGGGGTTTTGCGAAATGAATCTTGACGATGACCTACTCTCACATGGGGAAGCCCCACACTACCATCGGCGATGCATCGTTTCACTGCTGAGTTCGGGATGGGATCAGGTGGTTCCAATGCTCTATGGTCGTCAAGAAATTCTGTTGCCAGAACGTCCAGATGGACATGCCAGCCAATTCGGATATG